>CAZVMC010000025.1:0-24607 GCA_964628635.1 uncultured Novosphingobium sp.
GCGCGGGTCGCGATCTCGGTCGGCTGCTGGCCCGCGACAATCGGCAGGGTGGCAACGCCGACCTGCTCACCCAGCACCGCCAGCTGCTCTTGCGCGGCGGGCCGGTTGACGTCGAGCGAGGCCATCAGCGCCTTCTTGCCATGCTTCTCCTTCAGCAGCTTGGCTAGCTTGGCGGTGGTGGTGGTCTTGCCCGAGCCTTGCAGGCCAACCATCATGATCACCACCGGCGGCGCGGCGTTCAGATCGAGGCCGGGAACCTCTTCGCCGCCGAGCATGTCGACCAAGGCATCGTTGACGACCTTGACCACTTGCTGGCCGGGGGTGACCGACTTGAGCACTTCGGTGCCGACGGCCTTTTCGGTAACCTCATCGATGAACCGGCGGACCACCGGCAGCGCGACATCGGCCTCAAGCAGCGCGATCCGTACTTCGCGCATCGCCTCGCGCACGTCGTTCTCGCTGAGCGCACCGCGGCCCTTCAGTCGGTCAAAGACTGAGCCCAGGCGATCTGACAGCGCATCGAACATGCCGAACTTACCTCAACGCGAAAAACGCCGGTGGACGAAACCTCGTCAACCAGCGTGTCTACTGTTCACCCCGCGAAGCCTCTCGGCCGCGCGGTATGGTGAGATTTGCTTCAGGCCGGGCGAGGAAGCGAAGCTGACCATCAGGTCAATGGAGACGCGCGAGAACCGGAGCGGAGCGACCTGCTGGTCGTGAGCACCGGAAGCGCAGCGCGTTGCCGTTCGCAGCCCGGCATGGAGCAAATATCGCCATGCCGCGAATGGTGGAGCCTAGCGGGATCGAACCGCTGACCTCCTGCATGCCATGCAGGCGCTCTCCCAGCTGAGCTAAGGCCCCATCTCATTCAATCGACCAGTCTGGGAGACCGGCCGAATCCCGACCTTGCAGCCGGGACGCAGCCCCCTAGTAGCGCGTCCCGGCGATTGCAAGACCGAAATCAGGTATCTTCGGGATCGCTCCCGTCATCGAGGCCCACGCCCAGATCTTCGTCACCGCCAAGGTCGACATCGTTATCGGGCGAATCGCCGTCCTCGTCGATGTCCAGATCCTCTTCGGCCAGATCGGCATCGGGCGCGGCGTCGGTCTTCTTGACCTCTTCATAGGGGATTGGCTGCTTCGATTTGAGCACCGGATCATCGTGCCAGGCATAGCCGCATTCGATGCAAGTGATCGGATCGTCCTTGCCCAGATCGTAAAAGCGGGTGCCGCACTTCGGGCAGCCGTGCTTGGCGCCCCATTCAGCCTTGACCATTTCAATTCCTCAGTGCTGCCCGCCACGCTGCGGCGAGCTGAAATTCGTGAATACCTATTGGAGACGGTGAGCACCGGTCCCAGCGCGGCGCGCGCCTTGCCATAGCGCGCCGCCGCTGTCAAAGCCGCCGCCATGAGCGCCCACTCCGCTAATGCCAAGCCCCGCCGTTTCCTGCCCGCAGGCCCGCTGCGCGGGACGATCCGCGTGCCGGGCGACAAGTCAATCAGCCACCGCTCGATCATGCTCGGCGCGCTGGCGGTGGGTGAGACGCGGGTTTCTGGCCTGTTAGAAGGTGAAGACGTGCTCGCCACCGCCGTCGCGATGCGGGCGATGGGCGCATCGGTGGAACGCCTGGGTGACGGGGAGTGGTCTGTCCACGGCGTCGGGGTTGGCGCATTGCTCCAGCCCGAAACTCCACTGGATATGGGTAACAGTGGCACATCCACCCGGTTGCTGATGGGGCTGATTGCCAGCCATCCGATCACTGCCGCCTTCACCGGTGACGCCAGCCTCTCGAAACGGCCGATGGGCCGGGTGATCGAGCCGCTGAGCCGGATGGGCGCGAGCTTCACGGCCAGCCCCGGTGGGCGCCTGCCCTTGATGCTGACGGGCGCCAGTCCCGCCGTGCCGATCGAATACCGCCTCCCGGTCGCCTCGGCGCAGGTCAAGAGTGCGGTGCTGCTGGCGGGGCTCAATACCGCCGGAATCACCACCGTGATCGAGCCGGTCCCCACCCGCGACCACAGCGAGCGGATGCTGCGCGGGTTCGGCGCGGAGCTGGAGGTCGAGGAGATCGGCGGCGAGCGGATTATCCGCATTCTCGGCGAGGCCGAGCTGCGGCCACAGACCATCGAGGTGCCGGGCGATCCTTCGTCGGCCGCCTTCTTCCTCGTCGCCGCGCTGGTTGTGCCGGGGAGCGAGCTGACGATCCAGAACGTCGGCCTCAATCCCACCCGCGCCGGGATCGTCCAGGTGCTGCGCCAGATGGGCGGCCAGATCGAGGAAGTGAACCCGCGCACAGTCGGCGGCGAGCCGGTGGCCGATCTGGTGGTGCGGCACTCCGCGCTCACCGGCATCGAGGTCGACCCCGCCATCGTCCCCTCCATGGTCGACGAGTTCCCCGCGCTGTTCGTGGCCGCGAGCCTGGCTGAGGGCCGCACAGTCTGCACCGGCCTCGAGGAACTGCGCGTCAAGGAAAGCGACCGCATCGCCGTGATGGCCGCCGCGCTGGGCTTGGCGGGCGCGCGCGTGACCGAGACCGAGGACGGCCTGATCATCGACGGCACTGGCGGCGAGCCCCTCCCCGGCACCCCGGGCGCCATTGCCACCCACCTCGACCACCGCATCGCCATGAGCATGGCCGTGGCCGGGCTGGCGAGCCGGTCGGGCGTTGAGGTCGACGACACCCGGCCGATCGCGACGAGCTTCCCGGTGTTCGAGGCGCTTCTGGATGGACTCGGCAATGCCTGACCCCACCCGTCATCCCGGGCTTGACCCGGGATCACGCAATTCTTGTGGAACTCCGCCAGCAAGCGGGACCCCGGATCAAGTCCGGGATGACGATACCTTGGAATTGACGGGATGAATCAACAGTCGGCCACGCCGCACGCCTGAACCTTCTGCCGCCAATTTCTTTTCTCGATTTTCCGGACATTCTCGGCGTCCGCCAATGTTGGCAGATATTGGGACAACAAAAGCAGATCGTTGTCTGCGTGATCACCTTCAAAGGGATCGGGATAAATCGCGTTCCCATAGTTCTGGCGACATTTTTCAGGCGTATCGTCAAGGATCAGGATTTTTTCCATCCGCCATCCGTGCTTCTTCAGCTTGGCCAGCGGCTTCTCGTAGTTTTGATGCTTGTAAGGGTCGTACCATCGATCCCCATCCTCACCGCTGGTTCGACGCAGCCTTGCCTTGCTGCGGCCCCACACGAAGTGCAGCGGAATGTCGTTTGGAAAAATGTTGTCGACCACCGCTCGAACATAGTCGTCCGATGCCGAAGACCACACGGCCAGCTCGAAATGCGCTGCACACGCCCGCAAAAACCCATCTAGGTGCGGCCTGCGATAGACGTGATATCCGTACACTTCAAAATCCGGTGTGCCGTGGATCGGTTCTTCGTTGGCAAAGATCAGCGTCTCGTCCACGTCCAGGACAAGCAAGATGCGATCCGAGCGATCTTCAAGTGTTGGTGGTGACACACGCATAACAGCGCTTTATCGGGCCTAAGAATGGGAATAATCAACACCTTCATGAAGCACCGAAAATGATCATCGCCGTCGATGGCCCCACCGCTTCGGGCAAAGGCACCATCGCCAAGGCGCTCGCCGCGCATTTCGGCTTGCCGCATCTCGATACCGGGCTGCTTTATCGCGCGGTCGGGCGGCAGTGCGCGCTGAGTGGCGGCAATGCCGACGATCCGGCCGATGCCCTCGCCGCCTGCGCCTTTCCCGATAGCCTGCTGGCCGATCCCGAGTTGCGCTCCGAAGCAACCGGCGGGCTCGCCAGCCGGGTATCGGTCCACCCCGCAGTGCGCAAGGCGCTCTATGAACGCCAGCGCCAGTTCGCCTCCCAACCCGGCGGGGCGGTGCTTGACGGGCGCGATATCGGCACGGTGATCGCGCCCGAGGCGGAGGTGAAGCTGTTCGTCGTCGCCACTGTCCCGGCGCGGGCCGAGCGGCGGTTTCGCGAAATGCAGGCGCAGGGGCGCAACGTCAGCCTCGCCGAGATCGCCGCCGATCTGGAAGCCCGCGACGCGCGCGACCGCAGCCGGGCCGAGGCCCCGCTGGTGGCTGCACCCGATGCGGTACTGCTCGATACCTCGGACCTTGGCCCGGCCGATGCCATCGCCGCGGCGATCCGGATTGCGGAAACCAAATGCTGACCCTGCGCGACTATGACGACAGCCTGGCCCAGGCCTTCCACGATATCAACGCCGAGTGGATCGCGGCGATGTTCACGCTCGAAGACCACGACCGCGACGTGCTGGAAAACCCGCGCGAATGGATCATCGATCCCGGCGGTGCGATCCTGTTCGCCGAGCACGCGGAACTTGGCATTATCGGCACCTGCGCGCTGATGCCGACCGGCGGCGGCGCGTTTGAGCTGACCAAGATGGGCGTGCTGGAGGCCGCGCGCGGGCTGAAGGCGGGGGAGTTCCTGCTCGCAGCCGCGATTGCCCAAGCCGAGCAGCTCGGCGCGAAGGACCTGTACTTGCTCACCAACAGCAAGTGCGAAGCCGCGATCCACCTCTATGAAAAGCTTGGCTTCGTCCACGACGCCGGAGTAATGGCGGCGCACGGCGGTGAATATGCCCGCTGCGATGTGGCGATGCGCTACCGCGCGTAGCTCAGAAGATCCCCACCGCGAGTTCGGCCCAGACCACCAGCAGCGCCACGATCGCGCCGGCGGCGAGCATCGCGCGGCGCAGCGGGCTAGCGGTCAGCCGCACCGCACCTTCAATCGCCAGCCCGGTCAGCCCGAGCAGGGCGGCGGCGGCGAGGAAATCGCCCGGCCCCCAGGCGACTTCGCTGGTGAACTGCATAGCCACGGCAGGAAGCAGCAGGATCAGCGCCGCAAGGCCCCACCCGGCAAGCCGCCAAGGATTGGCGAATGTGGATCTGGTGGCGAATGCAGTCATGACGGTTGCTCCAGTTCTGGTCACCCACCTATCCGGGCTTCTCAATCGGGCAACCGATAATCGACAAACAGTCGCAAAATTCCTTGCCTTTGCTCGCCTCCGCGCCTAAGCGCGCCCCCGTCCCGACAGCCCCGGCTTACAGGACCCTCGTCACGGCATCCGGCCCGGCGGGGAGCAACGGCTACTTTTGGCCCGCCAATGCAATGGTGCTGCGGCGGAGAAAAGACCGGCGGAAAAACCGCCCGGCCGGAAACATCAGTGCAGGAGCACTTACATATGGCCTCTACGGCTAACCCCACCCGCGATGATTTCGCGGCAATGCTCGATCAATCACTCGGCGGCGCAGCCGACGGCGGCTTTGAAGGCCGCGTGGTCAAGGGCACCGTCACCGCAATCGAAAACGACAAGGCCGTGATCGACGTCGGCCTGAAGAGCGAAGGCCGCGTTTCACTGCGCGAATTCGCAATGCCCGGCCAGCCGCACGGCCTGAAGGTCGGCGATGAAGTCGAAGTCTATGTTGACCGCGTAGAGAACGCCGACGGCGAAGCGATGCTCAGCCGTGACCGCGCCCGCCGCGAAGCCAGCTGGGACAAGCTGGAAAGCGAATTCGGCGAAGGCAAGCGCGTCGAAGGCGTGATCTTCGGCCGCGTCAAGGGCGGCTTCACCGTCGATCTCGATGGCGCGGTGGCCTTCCTCCCCGGCAGCCAGGTCGATATCCGCCCGGTCCGCGATGTGCAGCCGCTGATGGACGTGCCGCAGCCGTTCCAGATCCTCAAGATGGACCGCCGCCGCGGCAACATCGTTGTCTCGCGCCGCGCCGTGCTGGAAGAAACCCGCGCCGAACAGCGCTCGGGCCTGATCCTCAACCTCGCCGAAGGCCAGGTGATCGACGGTGTGGTCAAGAACATCACCGATTACGGTGCTTTCGTTGATCTGGGCGGCATCGATGGCCTGCTCCACGTCACCGACATGAGCTACAAGCGGGTCAACCACCCGAGCGAAGTGATCGCGATCGGCGATACCGTGAAGGTCACCATCGTCCGCATCAACCAGGATACGCAGCGCATCAGCCTGGGCATGAAGCAGCTGGAATCGGACCCGTGGGACGGCGTGATCGCCAAGTACCCGGTCGGCGCGAAGCTGCGCGGCACCGTGACCAACATCACCGAATACGGTGCCTTCGTGGAGCTGGAAGCCGGGATCGAAGGTCTGGTCCACGTCAGCGAAATGTCCTGGACCAAGAAGAACGTCCACCCGGGCAAGATCGTTTCGACCTCGCAGGAAGTCGACGTGCTGGTGCTCGAAGTCGACAGCGACAAGCGCCGCGTCTCGCTTGGCCTCAAGCAGGCCCAGCAGAACCCGTGGGAAGCCTTCGCCGAGAAGCACCCGGTCGGTTCGACCGTGGAAGGCGAAGTCAAGAACGCCACCGAATTCGGCCTGTTCATCGGGCTCGATGGCGATGTCGATGGTATGGTCCACATGTCGGATATCGCCTGGGGCATCTCGGGCGAGGACGCGCTGGCGCTCCACCGCAAGGGTGAGCAGGTCAAGGCGATCGTGCTCGATGTCGATGTTGAGAAGGAACGCATCAGCCTCGGCATGAAGCAGCTCGAAAAGGGCGCTCCGGCGGCCGGTGTGGCTGCGGCGGCCTCGGGCCTCAAGAAGAACGATGTCGTCACCGTCACCGTGCTCGAAGTGCGCGACGGGGGCCTCGAAGTGCAGGCTGGCGACGATGGCGCCACCGGCTTCATCAAGCGCAGCGACCTCGGCCGCGACCGCGACGAGCAGCGCTCTGACCGCTTCCAGGTCGGCCAGAAGCTTGACGCGATGGTTATCGGTTTCGACCGTTCGAAGAAGCCCAACTTCTCGGTCAAGGCGCGCCAGCTCGCCGAAGAGAAGGAAGCGGTGGAACAGTACGGTTCGTCGGATGCCGGCGCTTCGCTCGGCGACATCCTCGGCGCCGCGCTGAAGAAGGGCAAGGAATAAGCCTCAGCTGCTAGGCTAGCCAAAGCAAAAGCCCGTCCGGAGCGATCCGGGCGGGCTTTTGCTTTTCCAAAGGGGTGAAGGTGTGGCATGTGGGAGGGTATGGGACGGCTGTTTTCGTTTATCGATCGTTTTGCCTATCAGTTGTGGGCAATATTCTTGGCCATCGCTTGGCTAATGCCATCGCTGCCGAGGGGCGTTTACGAACCAGCCAAGTTAGTTGCGGTCGTCATCGTACTGGCTGCGGTACTCCGCGTTTTCATGCGGTATGAGCCTGAATCATCGCCTGCAGAGGGAGTGGCTGAACGGCAGACCGATTGGCCGTTCATCGCATGCAATTTCGCGAGCGTTGCCAGCATATTTTACTTCTTTTGGCATTCAGATCTGGCTGGCAGCTCGGCCTCATTGCAGTTCTCCGTGGCTTCCATTTTTGTCTTCAAACGCAAGAATTCGCCTTCTGGATCCAAAGCCTGAGTCCAAGCCATGATCCAAATCCACCAGTTCCCCTGCCTGTCAGACAACTACGGCTATCTGCTCCACGATCCTTCCAGCGGAGAGACGACCTGCATCGATACCCCCGATGCCGACGAGTATCTGCGCCAAGCCGCCATCAAAGGCTGGACGATCACCCAGATCTGGAACACCCATTGGCACCCTGACCACGCGGGCGGGAATGCGGCGATCAAGGCGGCGACTGGCTGTGTCATTACCGGCCCGGCCGAGGTCGAGAAACTCGGCACCGCGCCCGATCGGGTGGTGGCGCATGGCGATACGGTTACGCTGGGCGGCTACTCCGCGCAGGTGATCGACGTCTCCGGCCACACCAACGGCCATATCGCCTTCCACCTACCCGAAGCCGGGATCGCCATGGTCGGCGATGCAGTCTTCGCGCTCGGCTGCGGGCGGATGTTTGAGGGCGAATCGGCCCAGTTCTGGGCCAGCCTCTCGCGCATCAAGGCACTCCCACCTGAAACCATGCTCTACTGTGCGCACGAATATACCCAGAGCAACGCCCGCTTCGCACTCCACGCCGATCCCGACAACGCTGCATTGGCGAACTATGCGGCAGAGATCGCCGACAAGCGCACCCGCGGCGAATGGACCGTGCCGACGCGGCTGGAGCGCGAGCTAGCCACCAACCCCTTCCTCCGCGCCGATAATCCCGCCCTCTCAGCGCGCTGGGGTGGCGGGGATGCAGGGGGGGTGTTCGCGGCGCGGCGCGCGGAAACGGTTGGATTCTGACCACTACCCCCCCCCCCGTTCTTGGCGAGCGACGTCGAGACCGCCTTGCGCGGCGCTGCGGTGTCTCGACTTCGCTCGACACGAACGGAGCCAGGTGAAAGATGAAGGCCCTCGTTGTCCAACGGCTCTCCCCCGACCTCTCCGGGGTTCACCTCACCGAGCTCCCCATGCCGCAACGCCAGCCCGGCGAAGCATTGGTCAAAGTCACCGCCGCGTCGCTCAACTTCCCCGACCTGCTGATGACGCGCGGGGAGTACCAGTTCAAACCGCCGCTGCCCTTCGTTTCAGGCCTCGAATTCGCGGGTGAGGTGATCGAGAGCGATGGGGCCTTCGCGCCCGGGACGCGGGTCTATGGCGGGCAGAAGACCGGGGCCTTCGCCGAATACGCCTGCGTGCCGGAAAGCGCGTTGAGTCCGATCCCAGAAAGACTGAGCGATGCCGCTGCGGCGGCGCTCGGCGCAGCCTATAGCACCGCCTATACCGCGCTGGTGGAGATCGGCGGACTGAAAGCGGGGCAATGGGTGCTGATCCACGGCGCGACCGGCGGGGTTGGGCTCGCCGCCTGCGATCTGGCCAAGGCGCTGGGCGCGCGGGTGGTCGCGGCCACGGGGTCTCCCGCCAAGCTGGAGGCGCTGCAGGCCGCGTGCCAGCCCGATGCGGCGATTGTCGCCGACGGACGCTTCCGCGAGGCGGTTGCGGAGATTACCGGCGGGGCGCTGTGCGATCTGGTTTACGATCCGGTCGGCGGCGATGTCTTCGATGAAAGCACCCGCTGCGTGGCCTTTGGCGGCAAGCTTCTCGTGGTGGGCTTCGCTGGCGGGAGGATTGCCGAGATCGCCACCAACATCCCGCTGATCAAGGGCTTCTCGGTAGTCGGCGTGCGCGCCGGCGAATATGCCCGCCGCTTCCCCGAACGCGGCGCGGCGGTGCGCGCTGCGGTGGCAGACCTCGCCGCCAGCGGCGCAATCCGTCCGCATATCGACCGGGTGCTGCCGCTCAGCCGCTGGCGTGAGGGCTTCGAAGCGATGGCGCGGCGGGAGATTGTGGGGAAGGTGGTGTTCGCGCCGGAGGCGTGACCAACACTCCGCCTATCCCCAAGCTCGTCACCCTGAACTTGTTTCATGGTCCATTTCTCAGCCTGAACCGAAGCGCAGTTTGGAGAGCGACCTTGCCGGAAGGTCGCTCTCGTTCCGATGCCTCCGTCGCTGCGGCACAATGGACCCTGAAACAAGTTCAGGGTGACGGAGAACGATAGGTGGAGGTTTGGGACTACAGCGCTCCAACGAAAAGGGGCGACCTCAATGGGCCGCCCTCTCCTCTCCGAACTCGAAACTGAAATCAGATCGCGGCGATGGCTTCATCAACCAGCTTGGCGTCGGCCTTGGCGTCGTGGCTGTCGGCGATCAAGGCACCGGCTGCGGCGGTAGCCGCGGCGGCAGCCTTTGCCCGCAGCGCATCTACCGCAGCGCGTTCGGCGGCGGCGATCTTGTCCTGCGCCATCTTGGTGCGACGGGCGACGAGATCCTTGGTGTCAGCCTCGGCCTTGGCGATCAGGGCATCGGCTTCGCTCTGGGCGTGGCTGAGCATGGCCGCAGCTTCGCTGGCGCTGGCCTTTTGCTTGGCCTTGGCATCGGCGAGCAGCGCTTCGGCTTCGCTGCGGATCGCGGCGGCTTCATCGAGCGACTTGCGGGTTTCGGCGATCTGCGCGTCGAGCGCGCCCATTACCTGACGATGCGCCTTGGCGCCGAAAATCGCGATCAGGAAGAAGATCGAAATCCCGATATAGACCCAGCCTTCGGCATCGAACCCGAGCAGGGTCGGGTGATGTTCGCCGCCTTCGTGCGCGGCTTCGGCGAGCAGTGTGAGCAAGCTCATGGTGTTTCCCTCAACCCAGCGCGTCCACCGCCTTGCGGGCGGCGGCGATGGCGGGGGCCTTGCCGGTCAGGCGGTCGACGATCGAGGCGGCATTCTCAGCCGCGACATCGCGCAACGCAGACTGCGCTGCGGCGACCGATTCGGCGATCCGCGCCTCAGCCTTGGCGATCTGGTCGTCAGACTTGGCTGCGGCCTTGGCCAGACTAGCCTCGCTGGCCTTGGCCGCCTTGGCCTTCGCTTCGGCGATGGCCGCACGGGCGGCATCGCGCGAGCTGGCAAGGTCAGCCTCGTAAGCAGCAGCAGTGTTGTCCGCCGCATCCTTGGCCGCCCGGGCGGTATCGAGATCGCCGGCAATCTTGCTTTCGCGGCTTTCCATCACCTTGCCCAGCTTGGGCAGGGTCTGCCGGACCACACCAAAGTACAGCACAGCAAACAACACCGCGAGCCAAGCAAGCTGCGGCCAGGTGACAGCGGCGAAATCAAATTGAGGCATCTTGGTCCCTGCCTGAAACTGGGCCTAAAACCGGTGAGGATGGCCGGACGGAGCCGCCCGGCCAATCCGGATCAGCTGAAGGCCAGCGCCAACGCGACAACAGCCGCGATCAGGCCGAGCGCTTCGGTCACGGCGAAGCCGAAAATCAGACGGCCGCCCATCTTGGCGTCAGCTTCGGGGTTGCGCACCGCACCGTTGAGGTACTGGCCGAAGATCGAACCCACGCCGATCGCGGCGAGGCCCGCACCGATCGCCGCGAGACCGGCGCCGATAACCTTTGCAGATGCTGGATCCATGAGAAATTCCTTTGTTTGAACGAGTTGGGTCTTAGTGGAGATTGATCGCGTCGTTGAGGTACAGCGAAGCGAGCAAAGCGAAAACGTAGGCCTGAACCACCGCGATCAGCACTTCGAGCGCGGTCAGGGCGATGGTCACGCCCAGCGGCAGGATGCCGAACACGTAGGGCAGCGCGCCGAACGAACCGAGCGTAACCACGAAAGTGCCGAACACCTTCAGCAGCACGTGGCCGGCAGTCATGTTGGCGAAAAGCCGGATCGCGAGCGTGAACGGGCGGGTCAGGAAGCTGAGAAACTCGATCACAAAGACAAACGAGCCGAGCGCGATGTTCGAGCCCGAGGGCCAGAACAGGCTGAAGAAGTGCAGCCCGTGCCGCCAGAACCCGACGATCAGCACGGTCACATAGACAATCATCGCCAGCCCGAAGGTGACGACGACGTGGCTGGTCGGGGTGAAAGCACCAACCCAGGGGATCAGACCCAACAGGTTGCAGGCCAGCACGAAGATGAACAGCGTGAAGATCAGCGGCGCAAACCGGCGGCCTTCGGGGCCGACGTTGTCATCCAGCATCTTGCGCACGAAATCGTAGAGGTACTCAACCGCCGCCTGCGCGCGACCGGGAACCAGCTGCGGCTTGGCGGTGCCGATGAACAGGAAGATCGAGACCGCGGCGAGCGCGAGCAGCATCCACAGCGAGCTGTTGGTGAACGAAACGTCGTAACCCGCCACCTCGAGAGGGGCGATGGTCTTGACTTCGAACTGCTCCATCGGGCCGGCCATGGTATTCCTTTAACGTCCTCGTTCTTCGCCGGAATCATTGTCCGGATCGGTATCGAACTGGGCCGAGGTTTGCATCGCGCGGCGCGTACCGGCAGCGAAGCCCAGCACCAGCATCACGACCATGCCCCAAGGCTTGGTGCCCCAACCGGCCCAGTTGTCGATCGCCCAGCCGATGAAGCCGGAGACCAGAATGGCGCCAACGAATTCGATCCCCACCGCCCAGCCGCGCGCTTCCGCCCGGCCTTCGGCGCTGGAAATACCGCGCTGATGCTTCGCCTGCGCTTCGGCGATCCGGCGGTCGAGATTGCTCTCGCCCTGGTTATCGCGCGAATCGGACAAGGCAAAAGTCCTGCGGTTGCGGTGCCCTTGCGGGCCTATCCGGCGGCTGAATTGCTTGCAATTCGGCCCCCCACGCAGGCGCGGAGAGCCGGTTGCGCGGCCCCTTTAGGTAGGCACCGCATTCAAGTCAACCGGGGCGATTTTGTGCACCTAACGGTGCATGCGGCGCCGGCCCACTCCCCCGCCCGACCACCCAGAACCTAGGGTTACCCTATGGGTGGCCGGGCGGGGGAGTGGGCCGGCGCCGCCACGAAATGCGCACTTCCGCGCATTTCGCTAAAACGCCTTAACCCGGAGGGCAGCGGACATCGCGCTGCGGCGGGGCGGCGGTGCGAGTCTGCCAGGAGCCATCAGGCGCCTGATACTTCTCCCCCGGCACGGTCAGCAGGATCTGTTTGCAGCCGGTGGCAAAGGCGTAGCTGTCGATGGTCGAGGAGGTCGCCGCCGCGCGTTCGGCATAGGCCGCACGGCGCTTGATGTTGATATCCTCGGCAATGCGGCGCACTTCCGCGCTCGGCGGGGTCGGGAAGCCCAGATAGCCATCGGGCTTCTCACCCACCTGCCCGGCGGCGCGCGCCGCGGCATAAGCGGGATCGCGCTGCTGCGCCGAAGCGGGGGCAGCCAGCGAAACCAGCACGAGCGCGGCGGCGCCCAGCGCCATGGCCAGCGGTTTGCGTTCGGCTTGGACAAACATTGTCAAAACTCCAATTCCTCAAAAAATCCCAGGATTGCTCTCAATCGTGTTCGCGGCATCGGCCGCGAGGCGATAGATCACTTCCTGTTTGATGTTGATGTTAAGCTCGATCACGATCGGCTTGTCCGGCGCATTGACCGAGACACATCCACCGAGCGCGAGCGCACCGCCCATCGCCATCATTCTGGCCAAAGTGCTTGCAACACTTCGGCCCGACCCCCGTTTCCTGTTGCGACCTGCCTGCATCGGCAGACTTGTCGCAGCGACGGCGCGGTTGGTCAATTCACGGCTCTTCATCGCTTATTCCTGCTGACTGGGGGCTGAATATCGGGTGGCGGCAGTGCGGGATCGGTGGGGACCGGCGGCGGCGTGGCTGGTTTCCCGTCCGGCCCAATCAGGCCAATATCGCGCGGATCGGGGATATAGCTTTCATCATAGAGCGAGCGCAGCGACGTGATCAGCGTGATGAACGAGGCGCGCAGGTTGACGTTGAACTGGATCGGCAAGCCGGCCAGCCGCCGAGTGATGATATTGCGTTTCGCCCCCTTGCCCTGACTCACCCCGTCGAATTTGACCTGGGCAAAAACCTCTCCATCAAGTTCGCCGTCCATCCCGATAGTCATGACCTTGTAGTCCAGCGAACGCAGCGCCTCGAAGGCGAAATTGCCCATGGCGGAGAGATCGCGGTAGGTCAGCTCGCCAACGTAGGAGACATTGCCCCCCGGCGCGCGCGAGACCAGCTTGCCGCCGACAATCTTGCCGCCGTTCTCATCGAAGACCAGCGGCAGCTCGCCATCGAATATGCCGCTGGCCGAAAGATTGCCCAGTTCCAGCCGTTCGACAAACCGCGCAGAATTCAGCCCGCGAATGGTCAGCCTGAAGCGCCGCACTTCGGCGGCGCCGAGCACCATGGTGGTTGGTTCGAGAAACAGCTCGCCATCCATGAAGGGCCACTCGGCCCCCAGCACCTTGAGCAGCCCGTCGCGCTCGAGTTGGAACCGCACGGTGCCATCGTTGACCTCGATCCCCGGATTGATCGAAGCGACCTTGAGGCTCTGGTTGGGCGCGGTGACAAGGCCGATCAGATCGGTGAATACCACGGTGCCCGATGCCCCTTCGACCGGGCCGAAGGCGGCAGCGAAGTCCATCCGGTCGGTACTGAAACGGCCGGTGCTGGTGACCGTGTTGGGGTTCCAGTCGATCCTGCCAGTTCCGTTCAGCGTCCCGCGCGCGTTGGCGATCACGCCCAGCGCAAGGTTGCTGAGCGTATCGGGTTGAAGCCCGCGATCGAAGACCAGTCCATCGACGCGCAGGTCGGCATGGCCAATGCCGCTGCCCAGGCTGTGCCGGATATCGACTGTGGAAACCGCGCGGTCGCTCGCCGGCTCGCGCAGCAGTGCCGCGGCGGTGATCTGGTTATTGGCCAAAGTCAGCGTGGCGTCGCGGGCGATCAGCGGCTTGAAGCGATCGTCGATTTGGCGGTCTTCCAGCCGGAATGCCCCGTCAGACAGGGTTAGCGAGCCGTTGGCATAGCGCCAGCCCCCGCTTGCGGCGAGGATATCGAGCGGGACGGCATCGAGCCGCGCCTCGGTATCGGCAAAGCGGCCGGCAATCTCTGCCGCGCTGACCCGCGCATTGAGGTTGCTGATCCGCAAATCGGTGCTCCGCCCCGCCGGACCAAGGCTGATCTTGAGGCTGCGCGCGGCGAGTTGCCCGGGCATCGCAAAGCCGACCGGGCCGCTGGCGATCCGGATTGGGGTGGAGCCGAGCCGGCCCGAGACGTTGAGCGAAGGCGCACCCGCCGCCAGCTTCACTCCGGAACCGTCAGCGCGCAGGATCGCCCCGCCCGGCCCGGGGCAGACCAGCAGCCGCTTGTTGGTCAGCACCAGATTGGCATAGCCCAGTGCTTCGTAACGCAGATCAAGGCATTTGCGCCCCGCCGCCAGCCCGCCGCCGGGCGACCAGTTGCCATCGAGCGGCAGCACCAGACCCCGGGCCATGCCGCCGGGCAGCGGCCCGCTGAGCAGTGCAGTGCCGGAAAAGCCGATTCCCCCGCCCGGGCTTTGCACCACCACCAGCTCGGGCAGCGCAAGCCGTCCATTGCCCGCGCGGTATTCCGCCATCCGCATCCGGCCGAGCATCCCCCCGCCCGGCTGGCGCGCAAACTGCCCGGAAAGCTGTGGCATCCCCGCCCCGCCGGTGATGAAATTCCCGGCAAAGCGCGGGGCGGCATTGGGGGTGGTGGTGAGCTCAAACCGCGACAGAGTCAGCAAGGGTGCGCCGCCACCGCCGCGCAGGCCGCCGCGCGGGACGAGCAGGTTGGTCACACCGCCGGTCTGGCGCAGCGTATAGAGCGCCTCAATCGAGGAGCCCGGCAATTGCCGCGCAAGCGCGCCGCGGATCTGCGCCAGCATCGGCGCGGCAAGCGAACCTTCGGCCGATCGGGCTGCGCTGGCCAGCGCGGAATCGATACCATTGCCCAGGCGCACTTCGCGGGCCGCCAGTTGCCCCTCGCTTTCGATCCGGGCAAATTTGTCGCTGCTCCGCAGCGCGCCATCAAGCTCAACCCGGCCCAGCGCCACCCCGGCCAGATTGGCCCCGCGACCGGTCAGATCATAATCCAGCGTCAGATCGCCTTCGCGATAGGCGAATTCCGTCTCGCCCGCGCTGCCCCGCACGGTTTGGCCTGACACGGCGAGCGCGCCGGTGGTAAAGCTGGCCGTCCCCTCGCCCCCGGTCAGCACCTTGTCGAGCTTCAGGCCAAGCGCCATGGCTGCATCGGCCAGCGCCAACCCCTGCCCCGGGCAAGTGAGCCGCGCCAGCCGCAGCGGTCCGGTGAACAGCGGGCGCTCGGTCTCCACCCGCAGCTTGCCATAAAGGCTGGCCCCGCGTGCCGCGCAGCCGGGCAGCTCCAGGCTTGGCGCAACGGCCGCAAGGGTACCGCTGAACCCGGCCCGCAGCGCCCCGCGCCCGTCGAGCTTGATCCCGACCGGACCGTAATCGCTGTCCATCCGCGCGCGGCCATCGACCAGTTCGACCACCAGATCAGGTAGCCGGAACGGCTCCTTACTGCCGGTAAACAGCACCTTGTCGAGCGCGCCGAAGCTCAGCTTGCCGCCCTTGTATGAACCATAGAGCCGCGGCTTCACCAGCTTGATAGCTCGCAGCGCGGGTACGCCCAAAGTCAGCGCGGTTTCAATCTCGACCCGCTCTGCCGTGAAATCGGGCCGCGCCGGATCGCCGATCGAGACATCGGTCAGCACCTGATAGCGGGTGCCGATCTTCTCAACCTTATAGCGCGCTTCCAGTTTGAGCTTCTCAAGCTGCGCGGCGATCACCCGGTCGGCCAGATTTTCACGCTGCCACCACAGCGCGGCGAGGCCCAGCACCAGCAGCCCGGCCAAGGCCCACAGCACCCAGCGCCAACGCCGCCGGGGCGCGGCGGGCGCGGCATCGTCCGCACTTGCATCACTTGCGGGGGTTTCGTCCGCCGGGTCCACCATCGCTCCCCACTTGCGCGCTCGCCCGGTGAAAGGCAATGCTGGCGCGACAAGGCGTTAGCGGAGCCAAGCTTGCCCGAGGCTGAAAATCCAGTCGTCCGACCAACGGACCACACCGCCGGGCACCGCGCCCGTCTGCGCGCGCGGCTGCTCGAAGGCGGCGCCGAAGCGCTCGCCGAGCACGAGGTGGTCGAATATCTGCTGATGACCGCAATCCTGCGCAAGGACGTGAAACCCTTGGCCAAGAGCCTGCTCGACCGGTTCGGCGGGCTATCGGGCGTGTTCAATGCCGAGCCGCGCGCGCTCGCCGCGCATCCCGGCATGGGCGAGACCAGCGCCGCCGCGCTCAAGATCGTCGCCCTCGCCGCGCGCCGCCTCGCCCGGGCAGAGGTGCGCAGCCAGCCGATCCTCAATTCATGGCAGGCGCTGATCGATTACCTGACCATCGACATGGCGCACCTCACGGTCGAACGCGTCCGCGTGCTCTATCTCAACGCCGCCAACATGCTGATCCATGACGAGCATGTCGGCGATGGCAGTATCGACGAGGCCGCAATCCACCCCCGCGAAGTGATCCGCAAGGCGCTCGATCGCGGTGCGGTGGCGCTGATCCTGGTCCACAATCACCCCTCCGGCTCGCCCGAACCGAGCCGCGCCGATATCCAGATCACCAACCGCATCGCCGAGGCTGGGCGGCTGCTGGGCATTGTGGTCCACGATCATGTGATCATCGGGCGGCACGGGCATGTCAGCCTGAAAGCCAAGGGGCTGATCTGACATGTGCGTAGCCGCGATCGCCTGGTTGGCGCATCCGCGCTGGCGGCTGGTGGCGATTGCCAATCGCGACGAGTTCCATGATCGGCCCGCCGCCGCACTGGCCCGCTGGGACGACGGGATCATCGCCGGACGCGATCTTGAGGCCGGCGGCACTTGGCTGGGGGCGCAAGATGAAGGCCGCCTTGCACTGGTCACCAATTACCGGGCCGAAGGCTATCCGCGCGCGGGCCTCGCCTCGCGCGGCGGTTTGGTGACCGATTGGCTGCGCAGCGGCACCCTGCCTGAGGGTGCGGGGCTAAACCCGTTCCACCTGATCGCCTGCGACAGAGCCGAGGCCTGGCACATGACCAACCAGCCGCAGCTACACCGCAATCTGCTGGCCCCCGGGCTGCATGGAGTCTCCAACGGCGCGTTCGATACGCCCTGGCCCAAAACCGCCCGGCTGCTCGCGGCGCTCGAAAGCTGGCTAGGCGCCACAGCGGAAGATCCCGCTCCGCTGTTTGCCACCCTGGCGGACGAAAGCCGTCTGCCTGCTGAGGCAGACAGCGAAGGGCCAGAAGCGGAATTCTCGCCGGTGTTCATCCGCAATCCCGTCTACGGCACCCGCGCCTCCACCGTCGTGCTGATCGACCACGCCGGCACCGGGCGGATCGAGGAGCGGAGCTTTGGCGCCAGCGGCGCGGCGAAGGGAACAACAGTCCTGACTTTTGGCGGGTCGGTCAGATGAATGCGGAATCGGCAGAGTTCGGTCCAACCGAAAGCGAAGCGCTGGAGCGCGATGGCTTCATCGTGCTGCGCGGGGCACTCGGAGGCGAAGAGCTCGATGCCGCGCGCGCGGCCTTCGATGCGGGTTATCGCCCATCCGACCAATGGCCCGTCCCGCGTGAGCACGATTGGCACCATTCGTTGGTCGATCTCGATCCGCAGGTGCAGCAGGCCTGCCGCCACCCCGCGCTGCTCGCCGCGATGGCGCAGGTGATCGGCGCGCCGTTTTTCCTGATGCAGGTCGAAGGGCGTGAGCCATGCCAGGGAAACCGCCCGCAACTGCTCCACCGCGACGGCACGCCGGATGGCCCGGCCTATGCCGCCGCGATGATCTTCCTCGACGATTACGGCCCGGAGAATGGCGCGACGCAGGTGGTGCCGGGATCGCACCGCACGGCGGAGGGCGGCGAAGCGCTCACCCTTGCCGGGCAGGCTGGCGATATCGTGGCGCTCGATTTCAATGTGCTGCACGGCGCGACCACCAACCACAGCGGCGCAGCGCGGCGATCGCTGCTGGTCTCTTACGCCGACATTACCCTGCGCGAGGACCTGCGCGCCTCGCGCGAACTGCGGGCCGTGCGGATGGACGATGGCGAGGTGTTCGGGGCCTAGAACCCGCGCTCGGCCATCCAGCCCTGCACGATCCTCACTGCTTCGGGCAGCAGATCGGGCCGCGAGGTATAGTAATGGTCCGCGCCGACCACATCGCGGTAGGTCTTGTCCCCGCTCCCCAGCGCCGCGAACAGTCGCTGGGCATGGCTGGGGGTGCAGGCGAGATCGGCGGTGTTATTGAGCACCAGCGCCGGGACCGAGACCCGCGCGGCGTTGCCCAGCCCATCGGCCTGGCTCGCCTCGTACGACCACTGCGACAGCCAAGAACGGGCGGTGGTAAACCGCGCGAGGCCGACCGGCCCGTCGTTCACCAGCCGCGGATCGCCGAGGTAGCAGGTGTAGGGCGCGCGGTCCGATGGGTCTTGGCCGGGATCGAGCCAGCGCACGTCGCACATCGTCCCCTGCACGGTGAAGCAGCGCTCAGCATCAGGCAGATCGGACCCGCGCAGCTCCTCCAGCATAGCCCGCGCCCGCGCGGTGATCCGGGCGTTGCGATCGATCTGTGCTTGCCGGAACCGCGCGACAAAGTCCGCGCTGAACGGAGGCTGGTGCGGGCAATCGGGGGCGTAGATGTTGAATTCGTTGTCGCGGTCGAACGGGCGGTCTTCATCGAGCACCGAGGGATCGAGCCACTCGGTCATCGTCACGGCGCGGCTGACATGCGCGGCGAGCAGCAACACCCCGTCGGCCGGAATCAACCCCGCGCCCATCAGATCGACTGAATCGCCCGCCGGAGTCTGGGTGATAGTCGGATGCTCGGCCTGGTCCTGATAGAACAGCGAGAGCGATCCCCCGCCTGACCACCCGCCGAGCAGCACCTGTTCATAACCGAACCGCTGTTTGAGATCGGCAATCGCCGCACCCAGATCGAGCAGGCACTTTTCCATGATCAGCGCGGTATCGTTGCCGCGATAGCGCGGGTTGACGTAGACGCAGTGCGTCCCGGCGCGCGCCAGCGCGGTTACCAGCGGCAGGAACGCGCCGCCGCCGATCGGATGGCTGAACACGATCACCGACCGCGCCGTGGTCTCCGCTGCGGGCCGGATCCGCATGCACTCGATAAACACTTGGCCCGTGGGACCGCCATAAGTGTCCTTCAGCGGCGATGGGTCCTTGTAAACAAAACCGTAAGGCTCGCGGGTGATGCTCATGGGGTGAGGTTGGCGGGGAACGGCGGCCTTGTCGACACTTTGGTTCGCGCAGAGTCCGCAGAGCGCGCAGAGACAAAGATGCGGTTCCGCGCCGCAGGCTCTTCAACTAACACGACCTTCCGGCTTGCTTGACCGTAACAAGCGAAAGCAGCTGCGCCGCGAGCATGACCGCCTTGTGTCTTTGTGTCTTTGTGTGAGAGATCTCTTCCCCCTTCCCCTCTCTGCGCCCTCTGCGCGAACCCCTTCCCTTCTCACTGCCAAAGCAATAGCCTCCACCGGGCACAGACCGGAGCAGCACCCATGCAAGTCCAGCACCCCGATGGCATCCACCACATCGCGATCATGTCCGCCAACATGAAAGCGCAGCTGACCTTCTTCACCCAGGTGCTCGGCTTCCCGCTCAAGGGCCTGTTCGCGATGCACGGCGTTCCCGGCGGCAAGCACGCCTTCCTCGAAATGGGTCCGGCGAGCTATTTCTCGATTGTCGAACTCGATGGCATCGCGGAAATTCCTTCGAAGCTCGGGGTGACCCACGCCGGGACCGGCGCAGGCAAGTGCGCGGCGGGCACCATGCAGCACCTCGCCTTCCGCGCGCCCGACGAGGCCGGACTGCTCGCCATCCGCGACCGCATCCGCAGCCACGGTGTCCCCGCGATCGGCCCGATCGGGCATGGGTTCTGCAAGTCGATCTACTTTGCGGGGCCAGAGGGGCTGACTTTGGAGGTAAGCTGCAAGGTTTCGGAGATCGACCCGGCGCGCTGGGTCGATCCGGCGATGCTCGAGGCCTGCGGGATCGCGGGAGACGAGGCCGAAGCGATGCTCAACCCCGCGCCCTTCGTCGGCGCTTCGCCGGTGGCGCAGCCGGACTACGACCCAGCCATGCCGCAGATGGCCTATCCGGTCGAGGCGTTGAAGCACATCTTGGCGACGCCCGATGAGGTGATTACGCGGACTGGGAGCTATGATGAAGCGCCGGTGGGGTAAGTTAGTTCGCCCGTTGTCAATTGATCGGATGGGTAGTCAGATGCATTCGATTTCTTTATCTAACGAGATCAAAGAGGCTGCGGGGCGAGAAGATGTCAGACGATTACAAATTGGAAATCGCCCTAAATGACGAGGGCCCTCTCATTGCATTGTCAACTTGGGAGGAACTAGACAATTGGATTGAAAGTGAAAAGACGGCTTGGTCATGGCTAAATCCACACGGAAATGGCACCAATGTTGCAAATATTGGTAATTCCGTTCAGAGCCATTTGGATAATATTTATTCAACATCAAAAAATCACCAAATCAATAATCAACCGCTTCAATCTATTTCAGGGCAAATATCTTCAGTTTTCAACGGGTCCCGCGGGCCATTGTTGCCATCCAATTCTGCAGTCGGTCAGGCCATACTGGACGTTCGCACAGTAGCTGGCGATGATGGCGCCGCCGCCGCATACGCTTTTGCAACTGGCGCGACCACACTGGGAAGCCTCAATAATCGACGTCAATTGCTCGGCGTCTTGGCATCGACCTTTCCAGCGTTTGAACCAATCGCACTCCTCTCAGATCGCCTTTCAAAGGAGAGGGTCAACACGAAGGTTTCGGCACGCGCGTTCATCAATGAACTTAAGTCTAACGATGATCTACGCGATGCCCGCTGGCGCGATCTCATGAAATTGGTGACCAAGATTGGCCGCCGCGCGTTGAGACGCAGACAGAAAGTGTGGAATGGCATTCAAGAAAATCTCGCAACTCAGCAGCTTGAAGCGATTGGCAACATCCGTGCCGTTCAAAAGGCTTTTGAGGAATCAATGCAACTTCAGGCTCCAGTCAAATACTGGCAAGATAAAGCTATCAAGCATGGAGTTGCAGAACGAAAAGCCATCACCCGCCTTTGCCTATTTTTTCCTATTGCCTCGATTTTGCTCGGGTTGTCATTTTGGCTTGCGGGCGCATTCGTACTGAAGCAGCCGACAGGCTCTCAAGGGGTCCATCCCGCGCTCTATGTCGTTGTTTCAGGGGGCCTAGCCATTCTAAGCACGTTTGGCCTTTGGATTGGCAGAATTCTGACAAAACTGTACCTCAGCGAGCATCACCTTAGAAATGACGCGAGCGAAAGAGCCGTCATGACGACAACATACTTAGCCCTTACGCGTGAAAATGCTGCAAGCGAAACTGACCGGCAAATTATTCTTACTGCGCTATTCAGAAATAGTCCTGATGGAATTGTAAAAGATGACGGTCCTAGTGATATAAATATCGCAACTTTATTATCTAAACTAGGAGTACGGTAGTTTGATGATGCGCGAAATTGATTCACTCTATTGGCCTTGAGTGTCAGCCTCTAAGACGAACTTCCATTTTCCTACACCCCCCAAACCTGCCATCCTCCTGCCCATGCCCCAGCCACCCGCCGCGCGATGAGTCGAACAACTGCCCTCCCCCACTCCCAAAGGCCGCGCCAAGTGCGCGGCTTTTCTGCATCTGGGGCCGGGGATTTTTCCGCATTGGACAGTGGTCCAAGCGGTCCAGTGATGGTCCACACCTTGCCATCTCCGCCCCCGCCCCCTAGCGGCAGCCGCGTCTTACCCGAAGGAGTCGAACATGGTCCCCCGCTACGCCCGCCCCGCGATGACCGCGATCTGGGAGCCCGAGGCGCGCTATCGGATCTGGTTCGAGATCGAGGCCCACGCGACGCAGAAGCTGGGCGAACTCGGCGTGGTTCCGGCGAGCGGCGCGCAGGCGCTGTGGGACTGGTGGGCGACCAATCCCAAGATCGACGTCGCGGCGATCGACGCGATCGAGGCGGTGACCAAGCACGATGTGATCGCCTTCCTCGATTGGGTCGCCCGGCAGGTCGGCCCCGAAGCGCGGTTCATGCATCAGGGGATGACCAGCAGCGACGTGCTTGACACCACGCTGGCGGTGCAGCTGGCGCGGGCGAGCGACCTACTGCTCGAAGATCTCGACGCCCTTCTCGCCGCGCTCAAGAAGCGCGCGCTGGAGCACAAGTACACCCCCACCATCGGCCGCAGCCACGGCATCCATGCCGAGCCGACCACCTTCGGCAAGAAGCTGGCCGAGGCCTACGCCGAGTTCCTGCGCTGCCGCCAGCGGCTGATCGCCGCGCGCGCCGAAATCGCGACTTGCGCGATCTCCGGCGCGGTGGGGACTTTCGCCAATATCGATCCGGCGGTGGAGGAATACGTTGCCGAACAGCTCGGACTGCGGCCGGAAACGGTGAGCACCCAGGTGATCCCGCGCGATCGCCACGCGATGTTCTTTGCCACACTGGGTGTGATCGCCAGCTCGATCGAACGACTCGCCACCGAAATCCGCCACTTGCAGCGCACCGAGGTGCTGGAAGCCGAAGAGTACTTCTCGCCCGGGCAAAAGGGCTCGAGCGCCATGCCGCACAAGCGCAATCCGATCCTGACCGAGAACCTCACCGGGCTCGCGCGGATGGTCCGCTCAGCCGTCACCCCGGCGCTGGAAAACGTGGCGCTGTGGCATGAGCGCGATATCTCGCACTCTTCGGTCGAGCGCTTCATCGGCCCCGATGCGACGATCACGCTCGACTTCGCGCTGGCGCGGCTCACCGGAGTGGTCGACAAGCTGCTGGTCTACCCGGAGCGGATGGCGAAAAACCTCGATAAGATGGGCGGCCTGGTCCACTCGCAGCGGGTGCTGCTGGCGCTGACCCAAGCCGGGCTGGAGCGCGATACTGCTTACCGCCTGGTCCAGCGCAATGCGATGCAGGTCTGGGAGAGCGACGGGGCGCTCAACCTGCTCGAACTGCTCAAGGCCGATGCCGAGGTGACGGCGGCGCTTTCGGCGGAGGAACTGGAGGAGAAGTTCGATCTTGGCTATCACTTCAAGGCGGTCGATGTGATTTTCGAGCGGGTGTTTGGGGAGTGACATCCGGCGACCCCGCGCTTAGCATCGCGGTGCAACGCTCTGCCGGAAAAGGAGCTTAGTTTCGATGCAAGCACTCAAGACCATCCTGCTGCTCGCGGTTACCATCGTCCTCGTCGCCTTCATCGCGATCAACTGGGAGACGGTGCCGGTCAATTTCTGGCCCCTGGCCGAAGGCGGCTATCTGCATTTCGAATGGCCGGTCGGTTTCATCGTGCTGCTTTCCTTCCTCGCCGGACTGGTGCCGATGTGGTTGATCGCGCGGGCGGCCAAGTGGCGGTTGCAGCGCCGGATCGCCACGCTGGAGAATACCGTAGCGGCCAATTCGGTGGTCAAGCCGGTGGCGACTTCGACCCAGCTTGAAGCGGCTGCACCGCCCCCACCACCGCCCGCACCGCCCAGCCCTGAAGCGACGCTCTAGCATGGGCCATAACCCGATCTGGCTGGCGCTCGACCTGCCCCGCCTCGATGCGGCCGAAGCCTTGGCGCGCAAGGTTTCCGGGCACATTGGCGGGTTCAAGCTGGGACTCGAGTTTTTCTGCGCCCATGGCCATCACGGGGTCCATGAGATTGCCAAGCTGGGCTTGCCGATCTTCCTTGATCTCAAACTGCATGACATCCCCAACACAGTCGCCGCCGCAATGCAGTCAATCCACGTGCTTGAGCCGGCGATCGTCACCGTTCACGCCAGCGGTGGGCAGGCGATGATGGAAGACGCCAAGGCCGCCGCGGGCGAGCATTGCAAAGTCGTCGCCGTCACCCTGCTGACCAGTCTGGATGAAGCCGATATGACCGCGACAGGCGTGGGCGGGTCGGCGCACGATCAAGTGCTCCGGCTGGCCGAACTGGCGCATAAGGCCGGGCTCGATGGGATTGTCTGTTCGGGCCACGAAGTGGCAGCAGTGCACCGCCAGTGGAAAGACGGCTACTTTGTGGTGCCCGGCCTGCGACCCGGTAATGGCGCGGCGAATGGCGACCAGAAGCGAACCGTCACACCGCGCGAAGCCCGCGATAGCGGCGCTTCGGTGCTGGTGATCGGCCGTCCGATCAGCCGCGCGGAAGATCCGGTCGCAGCGGCCCGAGCGATCGAGGCGACGCTTTAGTTCAGGCACGCGAAAGCCAATCAGGGGCAAGAGGCGATCAAAGGAGTAACCGCATGAAAACGCTGCTTTCCGCTCTCGCCCTCTCGCTGGCGCTACCCGGAGTTGCCATGGCTCATGATGATCAGTCGGCTCCCGTGATTGCGGCGGGCAACACCTTGCTCTCGCTGAGCGCCGAAGGCC
>CAZVMC010000025.1:24707-26344 GCA_964628635.1 uncultured Novosphingobium sp.
TCGGCTCCCGTGATTGCGGCGGGCAACACCTTGCTCTCGCTGAGCGCCGAAGGCCGCGTTGCGCGTGCGCCCGATCTGGCAGTGTTCACCGCCGGAGTGACCAGCCAGGGCAAGACCGCAGCTGAGGCGCTCGCAGCCAACTCCGCCGATATGAACCGGGTGATTGCCGCGCTCAAGAAGGCGGGGATTGCCGACAAGGATATCCAGACCAGCAACCTCAACCTCAACCCGATCTACGCCCCGCAGCGCACCCTGCCCAATGGCGAGGTGGTGCCCGCGCAGCCGCAAATCGTGGGCTATATGGTCAGCAATCAGGTGACCGTGCGTCAGCGTGATCTGCGCGGCTTCGGCAAGGTGCTCGATACGCTGGTGGCGGCGGGTGCGAACCAGATCAACGGGCCAAGCTTCGAGCTCGACAATCCCGATGCCGCGACCGACGAAGCGCGGTCCATCGCGATGAAGAAAGCGCGCGCTCGCGCCGATCTCTATGCCGCGGCCGCTGGCCTGCGCGTGGTGCGGATCATCTCGATCAGCGAAGGCGGCGGCTATGTCCCGATGCCGATGATGGTCAACGCGCGGATGGCCATGGCCGACGCAGCCGGTGCGCCCACTCCGGTGGCAGCGGGCGAGGTTTCGATGAACATCTCGGTCAACGTGATGTTCGAACTGGCCCCGAAGTAAGTTCACGGTTAGGGGGCGGGCCATGCCTGCCCCCGCTATCAAGATCTGCGGCCTGAAGACGTCGGAAACGGTCGATGCAGCAATTGCCGCGCGGGCGGACTATATCGGGCTCAATTTCTACGCTCCCTCCCAGCGTTGCATTTCGCTGACCGAGGCGGCGGCGCTGGGCGCCCGGGCGAACGGCAAGGTGGTTCGCGTGGGGGTGTTTGTCGATCCTGACGATGCCTTGCTGCAGGCGGTCTGGGCAACCGCCGCGCTCGATGCGATCCAGTTCCACGGCGCGGAATCGCCTGCCCGGTTGGCAGAAGTGAGGGCGCGGTTTGGCTGCCCGGTGTGGAAGGCGCTAGCGGTCGCCAGTCAAGGCGATGTGGTGCGGGCGGCAGACTATGCCGGTGCAGCCGATCTCGTGCTGTTCGATGCCAAAACCCCCAAGGGCACGCTCCCCGGCGGTATGGGCCTGACTTTTAATTGGGGCCTGCTTGCGAACCGCCCCCAAGGTTTGGCCTGGGGTCTGGCAGGCGGATTGACTCCGACTTCGGTTGCCGAGGCAATCCACAGCACCGGCGCGCCGCTGGTCGATACTTCATCCGGAGTGGAAACCGCCCCCGGCGTCAAGGATCCTGCCCTGATCGCGGCTTTCTGCGCCGCCGCGCGCGAGGCATAACAAAAGGGCGGCCCGCTTCCGGACCGCCCCTTCATTCAGCTCAAGGCGAAGCTTAGAACTTCACGCCCACGCCGACAGCAACCGAATCGTAGTCCGAGAAGCCGTTGTCGACGAAGAAGTGGCGATACTCGACCTTGCCGTAGAGGTTGCCGCCGAAGCCGATTTCGGCACCGGCGCCAGCGTGGACCGCGTCTTCACAGGTCGCGCAAGGCTCGGTGGTGTAACCACCGGCTACATAGAGCTTGGTGTTCGGCGAGGTGCGCGCACCCAGACGGCCGGTGAAGCCCCAGGC
>CAZVMC010000026.1:0-25178 GCA_964628635.1 uncultured Novosphingobium sp.
AGGTAGAGCCAGTCGAGCGAAACCGGCTCAATCAGCAGTACGGCGAAGTTCTGTCGCGCAGGAAGGAGCTGGTCTTCGCTGGGTAGCACGCCTTCGACCTCAACGGGCAGGCCTGATGTTGCCGCCTCGCTGGGCGAACCCGGCGCGGTTGTGGCGAGGTAGCAGCGGCGGGCGAAGGCGGTGGCTTCGGCCCAGGCGGCGTCGGCAATCGGTCCGGCGGTTTCGATCCGCGCCTCGCCGCGCAGGCGGAGCTGAATCTTTGCGGCTGGGTCGAAGGCGAGGACGCTGGCCATTCCCCCGGCCCCGATCAGCGCCGCCTTGGGGCTGCGGGCATCGGTGTGGAAGCGCAGCAATCCCAGATCGAGCGTACACTCGCGCAGCACCATCATCCGCAGATCGCCATCGGCAGTGCCGACCACCGGCACATGCATGGGTGACTTCCTGTCGCGCGCGGCTTGGGTCAAGCGCGCGGCTGCATCGGTGCGAACGTTATCGAGGGATCTGAACATGGTCGGCCCCTACATTGAACCCAGCGAAAGCTGAACGGCAAGCCCAACACTCCATTCACCATCGCGACAGCACGACTCGCCTAACCCACCGGCTATGGGTCGCCGCCGATGGTGCGGCGCATTGGATGGAGTGACGGCGATGGCCGTGAAGCTTTTCAAGGAATTCGCCCGCACAACGGCGCTGGTGACCGCGCTCGCAGCGCTGGCCGCGCCGGTTGTCGCGGCTGCGCAGGATGAAGGACGCGGCCGCTGGGAGCAGCGCGACACCGCTTCGAGCGGTGACAGCGGCGGTCGCCCGGCACCGAGCTGGCGTGGCCGCGGCGGTGGTAGCGATGGCGGCGGCGGCGATGGTGGTCGGCGCGCTCGGCCGGCGGCTGCGCCGGTGGTCGTAGCGGCACCTGCACCTCCGCCTGCTCCGCGCGCCGATGGCGGCGGGCGGCGTGGCGGCGGCTGGAGCGCTCCGGCTGATGCTCCTCCGGCAGCGCCGCGGGGCGGCTGGGGCGGTCGGCGTGGCGGCGAAGAAGGATCGCGCGACGGTGGGCGTCGCGGTGGCTGGGGCAGTCGCTCGCCCGATGCCCCGCCGGTAGCGACTCCTGCCCCGGCTCCGCGCGGTGGAACCTGGACCGACCGCCGCGATGACGGTGCCCGCGATGGTCGCCGTGACGGACGCCGCGATGGCAGCTGGGATCGGCGTGATGGTCGCCGCGATGGCGGCTGGGCTGAACGCGATGGCCGCTATGATGGTCGGCGCGATGGCAGCTGGGATCGCCGCGATGGCCGACGTGACGGCTCGTGGGACCGGCGCGACGGTCGCCGCGACGAAAGCTGGCGCGGTTCGCCCGCATGGCGCGGCGATGGCTATCGGGACGGTCGGCGTGACGGGTATCGCGACGGTCGGCGCGATGGCTACCGTGGCGATCACCGCCGCTGGAATCGCGACCATTGGCGGCGCGACAACCGCTACAACTGGTACGATTACCGCCAGCGGCACCGCAGCACCTTCAGCATCGGGTTCTACTATGCGCCCTACCGGAACTACTCGTACCGGCGGCTCAGCATCGGGTTCTATCTCGACTCGCTGTTCTATGCGGACCGCTACTGGATCAATGATCCGTGGCAGTACCGCCTGCCCGACGTCTACGGTCCGTACCGATGGGTGCGCTACTACGACGATGTGCTGTTGATCGATATCTACACCGGCGAAGTGGTGGACGTGATCTACGACTTCTTCTGGTAAGCGGGTTCCGGTGAGTGGACCGGAAGATCGAGCCCCTGCCTCGAACCGAGGCGGGGGCTCTTTCACTTGAGGAAGGGCACCATCCGCCGCAGCGTTCCGTCGCGATCGAGGAACTGGTGCTTCAACGCAGCAGCGATGTGCAGGACCAACAGCACCAGCAGCAAGGTCGCGAAAGTCTCATGCAGATCGTGGAACAGGCCAATGGTCGGCTTGTCGGTGCCCACCGGAAGTGCGGGAACGTCCCCTAGACCAAAGATCGCGACGGGCTTGCCTTTCATGGCCGCGGAATGAAGTCCCCAGCCCGCCAGCGGCACCGCGAGGGTGAGGAAATAGAACAGACTGTGCGTAACCCGCGCCAGTGCAACCTCCCACGCTTTCAGCGTTTCAAGCATCGGCGGCGGCTTGCGAAAGATGCGCCACAGGATCCGACCGACGGTAAGCACAAGGATCGTGATGCCGAAGGCCTTATGCCCGGCCATCGCATAGGCCTTGTCTGCGCCGGTGAGATCTTCTGCTTCCCAGGCGCCGATGAAGTTCAGGATGATCAGGATCACGATGATCCAGTGAAAGGCGATGGCGCCGCGCGAATAACGGGCGGCAGCGGTTGCGGGGCTATCCATGGCGCGGCAAGCTGAACCAATCCGCCCATCGGGGCAAGCGGGAATGCACTTGCTCTTGCCAACCAAGGCGATAGGCAGAACAAGTGAGCACCATGACCGAACCCGCCGAATCCCCGATCCTGAGCTACCCCAACCCCGACAAGGCAGCCTTGAAGCGCGCCGGGGATGTGGTGCGCAAGCGGCTGCTGGCTGATCCCAAGGCCTACAAGGTCCCCAGCGATAAGGCTGAGTTGTTTGCGGTGGGCGATTTCCTCAGCCCGGCCGAGTGTGACGCGATGATCAAGATGATCGACGTCGTCGCTCGCCCTTCCAGCCTCTATGACCATGGTGACAGCCACGGTCCCGATTTCCGCACCAGCTATTCGGGCGATGTCGATCGCAATGACAAGCTGGTGCAAATGATCGAGCGGCGGATCGACGATCTGTTGGGCATTCCCCACGCCTATGGCGAAACGATGCAGGGGCAACGCTATCGCGTTGGTCAGCAGTTCAAACCGCATATGGACTGGTTTTTCACGAAGGCGCCTTACTGGAAGTCCGAGGTTAAGCGCGGCGGGCAGCGGTGCTGGACGGCGATGATCTATCTCAACGATGTGGAAGAAGGCGGATCGACCGACTTTACCCAGATTGGCGTTTCGATCCCGCCGCAGCGTGGTGCACTGCTGGCTTGGAACAATGCCACACCCGAAGGCATTCCCAATGAGGCGACGATGCATGCCGGCACTCCGGTGATTGCCGGGGTGAAGTACGTCATCACCAAATGGTATCGCACCCGCCGGTGGAGCTGAGCCCGCGCCGGATCACCGGCTACCTCACGATAGCTTTGCTGCTGGCCGGCGCACCTGCCCAGCCTCTGTTCTCACAGGACAAGGGCCGATCGACCAACGCCGCGAGCTCCAACCCGATCCAGCTCGAAGACAACCGCTTGATGCAGCTGTTCCGTTCGGACCGGATGCGGATGGCCGAACTCGATCCGCTCTCGGCAATGTTCGGACGCGGCGCGGGCGATGCCGCAGAGTTCAAGCGGATGTACACCGATGAACTCGACCAAGCGGCCCTCGCCAATGCTCGGCAATCACTTGAGCTGCTCAAGACAATCGACCGCACCAAGCTTTCGCCCGAACGCCAGCTTTCCTACGATACCTTCCTACGCGACAAGCTTGAGGGCGAACAGTTTCTTAGTCCAGCATTGCGCAGCCTCACCAAAGTGCGGCCGATCTCGCACTATGGCGGCTTGCAAGTGGAGTTTCCCTCGCTGATCGCGCGCGGCGGTTCGTCACCCTATCGCCGCGAGTCAGACTATCGCCGTAGTCTGGCGATGATGCGCGCCTTCCCGGTGGTGATCGACAACATAGTCCGGCGCTTCCGCCAAGGGCTGGCGAGCGGCGTGGTCGATACTCGCCAGACGGTGACAATCATGCTCGCGCAGATCGATGCGATTCTGGCCCAGCCGCGAACGGACTCGCCGTTCTACGCGCCGGTCAAACGCTTTCCGGACATTATGCAGCCCGCCAAGCGCAGGGAACTGCAAACAGAGTACAACACCGCGATCGATGACGCGGTGCTGCCGGCCTACCGCAAACTCCGGCGCTTCCTGAACGATGAGTACCTCCCCAAGGCGCGCGCCGAGGTGGGCCTCTCCGCGATGAAGGGCGGGAGAGCTCTCTACGCGCGGCTGATCGAGCGCGAGACGACCCAGCAGCTCGATCCCGAAGCCGTCCACCAGCTAGGCCTGCGGGAGGTAGCACGGATTAGGGCCGAAATGACAGGAGTAGCAGCGCGGCTCGGCTTCAAGGGGACCCTCCCCGCCTTCTTCGAACACATGCGCGCCGATTCGCGCTACCATCCCAAAACCGCGCAAGAACTGGCCGATGGCTACGCGGCGGTCGCGCAAAAGGTCGACGCGCAGATCGCAAACTACTTCAGCAAAGTTCCGCGCACCCGGTTGGTGATCGAACCCTACCCTTCGTTTCGCGAGCAGTTCGAATCTGGCGCAAGCTATGATGAAGGCACGCCAGACGGAGCCCAGCCGGGTGTCTTCCGGTTCAACTCCTACGACCTGCCAAGCCGCCGCATCACCGGGATCGCCACGCTCTATCTGCACGAGGGCATTCCCGGCCACCACTATCAGATCAGTCTGGCGCAAGAGAACACGCGGCTGCCGGATTTCCAGCGCTTCGGCGGAAACACGGCCTTCGTCGAAGGCTGGGCGCTTTATGCCGAAACGCTGGGCTATTCGATGGGGCTATACGCCGATCCGCTACAACACTGGGGCACGCTTGATGACGAGATGCTGCGGGCGATGCGGCTGGTGGTCGATACCGGGCTTCACGCCAAAGGTTGGACCCGCGCGCAAGCTGTTGCCTTCATGCTGGGGAACTCGGGGATGGGCCGCACCGATGCCGAAGCAGAGGTAGACCGGTATATCGCCAATCCCGGCCAGGCACTGGCCTACAAGATCGGCGCAATGACGATCCAGCGGCTGCGCAAGGAGGCCGAAACTGCGCTGGGAGCCAAGTTTGATTTAAGAGCCTTCCACGATCAAATACTGGGCAGCGGAGCCCTGCCCTTGCCGATCCTTGAAGTGAAAGTACAACGGTGGATTGCGGCCAGCCAGTAACGCGTGCCCGCTTGATCGGCGTCAGCATGGCAGATAGTCCTCGGGCGATCTGATAATAGGGGAGACTGATGGTCAGCTATTTCCTTTCGGCCCTGCCGCACTTCCTCGCCTATTTCGGCGTCGCGGTCGCCTTGGCAGTCGGTTTCCTGACGCTCTACACAATGAGCACGCCGCACCGTGAATTTGCGCTGATCCGCCAAGGCAATACCGCCGCTGCGATCCAGCTGGTTGGTACCTTCCTGGGTTTCGCCATTCCGACAGCAATCGTCACAGGCCATTCGGTCAGCTTGGCCGACATGGCCTTGTGGGGCGTGGTGGCAGCAGTGGTCCAACTGCTGGTCTTCGTGGTGATCTCGCGCTTCCTGTTCAAGGCGATCGAACAGCGTATCGCCGAGAACTGCACCGCTTCGGGCCTGTTTGTCGGCGGAATGGGGCTTGGCTTCGGCGTGCTGCAGGCCGCCTGCATGGTGCCTTGATGCGCAAGCAGCTTTTTCTCACCAGCGCCATGGCGGCGACCCTGTCCGGCTGCTCGTCGGGCGACGACTGGGACGGCAACGTCTACGCCCGCAACGATACCTCGGTCTGCGTCGACCAGAACGGCTACCGCGTGGATGACAGCTACTGCCGGACTACCCGCACCGGATATTATGGCGGCCACCGCTGGTACTATGTCGGTCGCGGCGGTCGCATCCCCTATCAGGGCGACCGGGTGAGCGATCCGAGCCGCGGCTTCACCGGCTCTTACGATGCCAAGCCCGGCAGTTCCTATGCCCGTGCCCCGGCCGAAGCGAACATGACCCGTTCGGCAGCAGTATCGCGCGGCGGGTTTGGTTCCAGCTCACGCAGCTTTGGCGGCGGCCGGTCCTGATCGATGCGCCGCATCGAGGTTCGTCCTCGTTCCAACTGGCAATCCAGCGTCGAGGAACTGGGGCTGATCTGGCACACCGATGTCGATGGCCCCTATTGGGATGAGAGTGCCTGCTACGCCTTCTCGCTCAGCGAAATAGAGACAATCGAAGCTGCCACCGAGGAAGTTCATTCGCTTTACCGAGCTGCGGGCGACAGGATCGCCGGCGACGAAAACCTGCTCTCGCTCTGCGGCGTGCCATCGAGCTATCATAAAGCCGTGCGCGACGCCTGGCAGAACCAAGGGCCCGCACTAGACTATGGCCGGTTCGATTTCGCCTGGAACGGCCAGGGCGCGCCGAAGCTGCTGGAGTTCAACTGCGACACGCCCACCTCGATGCTCGAAACCGCGATTGTCCAGTGGTACTGGAAGGAAGAGGTTTTCCCGGCTCGCGACCAGTTGAACAGCTTGCATGAGCGGCTGCTCGAACGTTGGCAGCAAATACTTCCGCAACTGGAAAGCGGACACTGCTGGTTCACCCACGTGGGCGATCCGGTGCACGAGGATACCATCACCACCACTTATATGCGCGATCTGGCAATGCAGGCCGGGTGTGAGACCCATGCGGTGTTGATCGACCAGATCGGGATCGATTCTGCGGGCCGGATCGTCGATCAGGATGACAACCTGATAACAGCGTTGTTCAAGCTTTACCCCTGGGAATGGCTCGCCTTGGAGGAGTTCGGCGAGCGAATTCTGCCACACCTGGAAAAAACCAACTGGCTGGAGCCGGTTTGGAAGATGATGTGGAGCAACAAGGCAGTGCTGGCCGTCCTATGGGAATTGTTTTCCGGCCACCCAAACCTGCTTCCCGCCGGGTTTGATCTGGCCAAAGCCGGGAAGGACTATGTCACCAAGCCAGTCCTCGCCCGCGAAGGTGCCAATATCGAGGTGATTGAGGCTGGCCGAGTGGTCGCCCGAAGCGAGGGCGACTATAGCCGCAACCGGCTGATTTGGCAGGAACGCTACCCGCTGCGCGATTTTGGCAAGGGCTACCCCGTCTTGGGCAGTTGGATCGTCGGGGGTAACGCTTGCGGCCTTGGCATTCGCGAGGATGGCTTGATCACCGGAAACCGGGCCCGTTTCATCCCCCACATCATTGAGGACTGACCGCCATGACCCGCCTGCAGGCTGCCACTGATACCTTCCGCGAACTGGCGTTGATTTATGCCGCGCTCCTGCTGGTTAGCGCGCTGCTGTTGATGCAATTCGAGGATATCGACTTTGCGACCGGACTCTATTGGGCGGCAACCACAGCTACCTCGACCGGCTATGGGGATATCAGCCCTAAATCGGTCGAAGGGCGGCTCGTCGCTGTCGCATTGATGCACCTCTCCATCTTCGTTGTCGCGCCGATGATCGTGGTGCGACTGGTCGACCGGCTGAACACCGATCGCGATGCCTTTACCCACGAAGAGCAGGTCCACATCCTTGAGGGCATTGCCCGGATTGAGGCGCGCCTCGATCGGCTTGAGCAATCCCGGAAGGACTAGCCTTCCAGCGCCTCGGCGATAAGTCGGCGCGTGCTGGCCACGCCATAGAGCGCAATAAAGCTCCCCATCCGCGGCCCCTGTGATGAGCCGAGCAGGGTCTCGTAAAGGCACTTGAACCAGTCGCGTAGCTGTTCGAATCCAAAGTGCGGGTCTTTGCCGATTTCGTAAACCAGCGTCTGCAACTCCTCAGCGGTTGCGTCATCCGAGGTGGCGGCAAGTTCCTCATCAAGTGCAGCCAACGCCAGCGCTTCGTTTGGCGCAGGCTTGCGGCGGACCAGTGTAGGGGCAACGAAGTCGCGGTTGAAGGCCAGCGCGGTGGTAACAAGCTTGTCGAGTTCAGGGTGCGCTGCCGGGTCGGCGTCGTCCACGTAGTTGCTGAGATAGGACCAAACCTGCTCGCGCGTTGCTTGGGCACCTAGTACGCCTACCAGATTAAGCAACAAGCCGTAGGTGACAGGCAAGCGGTCACCATCACCGCCGCCGTAGCCATTGGCCCGCAGCAGGTGCCAGACCGGGTTGCCAAGCTGCTGCTCAACCGGCTGGGACGGCAGCTTTTCGCGGAACTGCCAGTATTCATCGACCGCCTTGGGGATGATTCCCACATGCAGGCTCTTGGCGCTTTTGGGTTCGCGAAAGATGTAGAAACCCAGGCTTTCCTCGCTGCCATAGGTCAGCCACTCGTCGATGGTCAGGCCATTGCCCTTCGACTTGCTGATCTTTTCCCCCTTCTCGTCAAGGAACAGCTCGTAGATCATTCCTTCGGGCGGGCGGCCGCCCAGTGCGCGGGTAATCTTGCCGCTTTCGCGCACGGAATCGGTCAGATCCTTGCCGCACATCTCATAATCGACGCCTAGCGCAGTCCAGCGCATGCCCCAATCGACCTTCCATTGCAGCTTGGACTTGCCGCCCAGAATCGACTGCTCGACGGTCTCACCTTCATCCTCGAACCGCACGATTCCGGCTTCGGCATCGACTACCTTGACCGGAACTTGCAGCACCGCGCCGCTCTTTTCAGAGATTGGCAGGACCGGCGAATAGGTTGCCGCGCGTTCGGCGCGCAAGGTGGGCAACATGATGTCCATGATCGCCTGCCAATTGCGCAGCACGCCCCTCAGTGCTTCGTCAAACTGGCCCGAATTGTACATCTCCGAAGAGGAAATGAACTCATAGTCGAACCCGAACCGGTCAAGGAAGGCGCGCAGCATCGCGTTGTTGTGGTGGGCGAAACTTTCATGGGTGCCGAACGGATCGGGGATCCGGGTCAGCGGCTTGTGCAGGTTCGCCTCGAGCACCGCTTTGTTCTCGATATTGTCGGGCACCTTGCGCAGCCCATCCATATCGTCGCTGAAGGCCACCAGCCGGGTCGGCGCGCCGGTGAGCGTTTCATAGGCGCGGCGCACCAGTGTGGTCCGCAGCACTTCCTGGAAGGTGCCGATGTGCGGCAGGCCCGATGGGCCATAACCGGTTTCGAACAGCACCGGCGCACGCCCTGGTTTCCCATCCGGATAGCGCTTCACCAGCTTGCGGGCCTCTTCGAAAGGCCAAGCCTTGGAAACCTGAGCGGCGGCGAGAAGTTCGGGATCGGTCATAGCGCGCGGGCAATTGCGCTTTTGCCGGGCTTGCGCAAGCGCGAAGTCGGCCCAAGCGTTCTCGGCGGCAAGGCTGGCCATAGGTAGTTTTTCGTGCAAGCCTGCGAATCGCAACCCGAGGCACCCCGATGCGTGACCTGATCGAAGCGGTATCCATGCTGCAAAAGCAGGAGACCGTAACCGGCATTGTCGAGTTTGTGATCGGCCAGGCCCGCGCCTGCGGCTTCGCTGGGGTGTTTCTCATTTCGCCGATCGGCCGGGATAGCCGCGAGGGGCGGATCCTGACTTACGATGGCTTTGATCCGACCTGGGCCAGAGCCTATCGCCGCTGGCTGCATCGCACCGACCCCCTGCCCGAGATCATTTTCGAGCATCCGCGCCCGTTTTTCTGGCGTGACGCCGCCAAGCTGCGCGAACTCGACAATTCCAATCGCCGCTATCTGAAAATTCTGGAACAGCGCGGGATGGCAGATGGGCTTGCCCTGCCCGTTTTTGGACCAACGGCGCGGTCCGGGCTGGTGGGCCTTGGCCTTCACGCCGACATTGCATCGCTCAGCGACCGGGATGTTGAAGAACTGCGGGTCTTCTTCCAGATGGCTTACCTGCGCTATTGCGAAATGATCAGCGAAGACTGGGAGCGCGAAACTGCGCTTTCAAAACGCGAAATGGATGTTCTGCTTTGGATGTCGCGCGGCAAGAGCAATGCGGCAATAGCAGTCATCCTCGACATCTCGACGGATACGGTCGACACCTATGTCCGGCGCATTTTCAAGAAGTTCGAAGTGGTTGACCGGGTCGGCGCGGTTACCGCTGCGATCAGGCACGGCTATGTTATTGCCGCCAACTATCCGAGGTTCCGCGGACCAATCCCACCTGAACCCAGCGCAACAGCGGTGTCCCCCAAGCACGTGACTACTAATTCGTAACAAACGAAACTAATGGCGCACTCCTCTCCGCACCGGTGAAGACTGGTGCGGCGGGTCGCAAAAAGAATCCCGCATGTTTGCAACGCGTGCGGGATTCGATTTGTGCGACCCCGAAGACACTCAGTCCAAGTAAGCTCAACCACAAGCTGGATTAGATCGCCGTGACGAACACGCCTTCCCGTGCGCCCGAAGCACCCGACTTGCTCAAAGCCGCAATCGATATCATCAGCCGCCGTCAACTGCGCCCGCAGTATTTCGACAATGGCTTTTTCGGCGAGCAAAGCTGGGAACTGCTCCTCCATCTGTTTGTCCAGCCAACGGGGCGGACAACCATCAAGGACGCGGCGGAAGCCATGAAGGTTTCGGGTGCCACCGCCATGGCCATGGCGCGCGTGCTGATTGTGCAGAAATTCGTTACCCAGAGCGATTCCGACGGCGGCTGGGACGAAATCCCGCTCAGCCTGACGGAAGAAGCGCGGCAGAAGCTGCGCGGCTATCTGGGGCAACTAATCGAGCAGCGGCTAATTGCCGCCTAGATCGCAGCTTTCACCAATCCATTCGAATTTGGCGCGGGTGGTCATGAATAAGCGCCATTCCTGATTGCGGAAGCCCATGTCGATCGTCAGGTTCATGTCTGCCTCCTTCTCATCGAAAGTGCCGACATAGCTGGTCGATCCAAAGGTTGACCGGTCCTCGCAGGCCAATTTGCCCTCCGCGTGTTGGCCTTCGACTGAAGCGGCTTCAGCCTTGCAGGCATTCCCGGCAAATATCTCCATTATGCTCCGGGAGCCTCCTGTTCGTTTCTCATCAGGGGCGTAGCAGATTGTCGTTGGCCGGGTTACGGTGCGCTCCACTGCTTCCGCCGCTCCGGGTGGAAGGTTTCCGCCGATATCGACCTCGGTAACGGTCACCGAATAGGATCCGGCCCGCATCGCGGGGTGGACCAGCGGTGCATCGGCGCTGACAGGGCAAGAAGCGGGAAAAAGAGGGCGAAGCGCAGCAACGGTTGTGTCATGAGGTTTGGACAATCTCTGCCTGAACCCGCAGCGCCACGTCTTCGGGCAATTTCGCCAGTGATCGCATGACCATCAAGGTCGCGTGGCACATCTGGTCGTCGCTGAAGCTGTAGGTCGGCGCCGAACGCGCCATCAAGGCGCGAACATCGGACCTCAGGCCTAAAGCCAGCAGCTTCTCGCCAACCATGTTCCGGTCCGAAGAACTGGGCGGCGGGCGATTCGCCGCATTGTCGCGCCCGGCGGCCGCTGCTTCGATATAGCGCACACCAACGGGAGCGAGGACTGCCGAATCAGCCTCGCTTCCCGGACCGGGCGGCAGCAAGCGGCCATGGGCGATGGCCCCGCAGGCCTGCGGCGATCGGGCGCTGATCTTCTCATAGGCAGCAAGCTGCGCAACCATGTAGGCCTTGAGTTGTGCATCAGGTGCCCGGCCGACTTCCCACCGATGCCGATCATTGAACCCGCGTAAGAACTGCGACACCGCGAGTCTTGTCGCTTCGGGCGGTGCAGCACGTTCGATCAACGGGGTAAGGTTGCGCCGGAACGCAGCATACTCATCCGGGTAATGCTTCTTCATCGCATCGAAGATCGGCTTGTCCGAGGCGTTGCGAGCGATGATCCGGTCAAATTGCTCTTCCGGCGAGCCGACATAGGCCGCATAGGCCCCTACCCCGATCAACAGAAGCAAAGGCCCGCCGAGCAGCACCAACCCCCAAACCAGCAGCTTCCGCCAAGAACGCTGCGGCTCATCGTGGTTGTAGTTGTCCATTGGCGCCCTCGTTTGCCGTTAGTTCTAGCACCTCCGACCGACCGCGCAACGCCTCCGCCTATGGCCGCAGAATCAGCTTCGCGCCTTGCTTATGCTCGCGGATTTCATCTTCGGTGAGCCCGCAAATCTCATGCGGGAAGACCAGCCAGTCTTCGGTTTCGTGGACATAGAAGTCAGGCTTTAGCCGGGTGACGTTGCGGCTCGGCTTGTAGTAAACCGTCGCGATGCCGACCGTTTCAGGCATGTTGTAGCGGCATCGGCCCGCCAATTCGGCCAAGAAGGCCTCGATCGAGCGACCGCTATCGAACACATCATCGATCACCAGCAGCCGATCATCTGGCCCTAGGGTATTAACCAGATAGCCCAGCGCGTAGACTCGCACGGTCTTCTCCTGCTGATCGATCCCGGTGTAGCTCGAGGTTCGGACCGCAATATGATCGCATTCGATCCCGTTGTAGGCCAGCAGCTCTTGCACCGCGATTCCGATCGGCGCTCCGCCGCGCCAGATCCCGACCAGATGGGTCGGGCGAAAATTCGCGTCGATCACCAGATTGGCGAGACGGTAGGAATCTTTGAGCAAGCGATCGGCGGTGAGATAGACCTTGTCCGTCATGCTGCGGCCTTACGAATCGCTGCAAGGTGACGAGCCTGTTCCGCAGCTGGCAGGTACGATCCTGTGAAACTGTTTTCTGCCAATTGGACGATATCGGCCGCGCTGAGATCGAGCGCCTCGGCCACTGCATGAAAATTGGCGTTGATATAACCGCCGAAATAGGACGGATCGTCCGAATTGACCGTGACCTTCATTCCCAGGTCCAGCATCCGTTTGACCGGGCTTTCGGTGATCTCGTGAATGACGCAAAGCTTGAGATTGGAAAGTGGGCAGACCGTTAGCGTCATTTGGTCACGCGCCAGCGAATGGATCAGCGCCGGATCTTCGAGCGCGCGATTGCCATGATCGATCCGGTCGACCTGCAGCAGATCAAGCGCCTGATGGACATAGTCGGGCGGCCCTTCCTCACCGGCATGCGCGGTTACGTGGAGGCCCAGTTCGCGGGCGCGGGCAAAGACCCACTCGAACTTGCTGGGCGGATGCCCTAGTTCGGAGGAATCGAGGCCCACCCCGTGGATCGAGTCCAAATGCGGCATGGCCTCATCCAATGTCGCGAAGGCAGCTTCTTCGGAAAGGTGGCGGAGGAAGCACATGATCAGCCGGTAGCTGATCCCCAGCTCCGCTTCGCCAGCTTTGAGAGCGTGAGTGATGCCGCTGAGCACCGTATCGAACGCAACCCCGCGCTCGGTATGACCCTGCGGATCGAAAAAGATCTCCACATGCCTGACATTGTCGGCATGGGCGCGCCGCAGGTAGGCCCAGGTCAGATCGAAAAAGTCTTGCTCGGTGATCAACACCGACATGCCTTGATAGTAGATGTCGAGAAAGTCCTGCAGGTTCGAAAACTGATAGGCCGCGCGCACTTCCTCGGGTGAAGCGAAAGGAATCGCCACGCCATTGCGCCGCGCCAGTGCGAACAACATCTCCGGCTCCAGCGAGCCCTCGATATGCAAATGCAGTTCGGCCTTGGGCAGGCGATCAATCAGGGCGGCGCGATCAGGATTCGGCATGACGCCACGCTGGCCCAGCGCAGGATTATGGTCAACTGCTTGCCCTCCGTTCCAGTTCCGTTCTATCGATGGCCTGTGACAACCGCCCTGCCCCTCCCCGCGCTTCACGCCAGCCATGGCGGGTGTTGGTTGCGCGATGGTCGTGGGACGACGCGCGGGGTGGCGAAAGGCGATGCGATTGTGGCAGCGGCGGACACTCCGCTACTGCTCCTCAACGCTCCGCTGATCGCAACGCGGTTGGGTTATCCCGACCTGTCAGGGCTCGATTTGCTGGAACTCTTTGCTTTCGTCCATCCGGCGCGGTTTGTGGTGCCGACGCCGAAGGGACTGGCGGAATCGCTCGGGCTGGAGCCGCCGACAAGCGACGATGCCGTCCCTACGTTGCTCCAGCTCGCCGCCGAAGCGCTGCTCGCGACTTGCGAGCGGCCGGATTGGCCGGAGCGTGAAGGAGCCTGGTCATCGCTGCAGTCGCTCGTGCGCTTGCGTTGGGCCTGGGCCCCGTTGCTGACGGCGCGAATTGGCGCCCCCGCCAAAGCCGAACGCTGGTTTTTCGCGCGGCTACCAGAGTGGGAGGAAGCGCCGGAACGCCCGCAACCAATGCAGCTCACGCTCAGACCGGACGATGTGCAATCGCGGCTTACCCGTTTGACTGGCGCAGGGGCCGAACTGCGCAAGTCGCAGGCAGCCTATGCGCAGGAGGCCGCGCGGGTATTCGATCCGCGCAAGCGTGAAGGTCTGCCGCATCTGTTGCTGGCGCAGGCCGGGACCGGAATCGGCAAGACGCTAGGCTACCTCGCCCCGGCCTCGCTCTGGTCTGAGGCGAGTGGCGGAACGGTGTGGGTTTCCACCTTTACGAAGGCTTTGCAGCGCCAGCTCCGCCGTGAAAGCCGCCGCGCCTGGGGTGAGAAGCGCCCCGATGGTAGCCAGCCGGTTGTGGTCCGCAAGGGGCGAGAGAACTACCTTTGCCTGCTCAACCTGGAAGACGCGCTGCAAGGCGGGTTCACCGGGCGCGCGGCAATACTGGCGCAGCTTGTCGCGCGCTGGGCCGCTTATTCGCAAGATGGTGACATGATCGGGGGCGATCTGCCGGGCTGGCTCGGCACGCTGTTCCGGCAGCGCGGGGTTAAAGCCTTGACCGACCAGCGCGGCGAATGCGTCTATGCCGGTTGCCCGCACTACCGCAAATGCTTCATCGAACGCGCCGCGCGGGCCAGCGCCCAGGCCGATCTGGTGATCGCCAACCACGCGCTGGTCATGGTCAATGCGGCGCGCGGGCGCGACACGGCGCAGCGCCCTACGCGGATCGTGTTCGACGAAGGCCATCACGTGTTCGAGGCGGCAGATTCGACGTTTGCCGCAGCGCTGACCGGGGCCGAGACGATCGAACTGCGCCGCTGGGTGATCGGACCGGAACGGGGCTCCAAAGGGCGGCGGCGCGGGCTTTCGGCGCGGCTCGCCGATCTCGCTTCCTATGACGAAGCCGGGGGAAAGGCGATCGCCGCCGCGCGCCGGGCGGCCGAAGCGCTGCCCGGCGATGGCTGGCTTGGCCGGTTAGGCGAGAATACTCCGTCAGGACCGTTGGAAGAACTGTTCGCAGCGGTTCGAGCGACCGTTTACGCGCGCGACGAAAGCGGCGGGCAGGAGGCGGGCTATGGCCTAGAGACTGAGGCCGCACAGCTTGATGGCGCCTTTGTTGAACAGGCCCAATCAGCGCAGGCTGCGCTCGCCGAACTGCGCGGGCCGTTGCTGCGGCTGGGTGTGCGGCTTGAAGCGATCCTTGCCGAACCACCAGACTGGCTCGATGGCCCTGGCCGTGCGCGGATCGAGGGCGCGCGGCATTCGCTTGGCTGGCGGGTCGATCTGCTAGCAGCCTGGGAAGCGCTTCTGGGGCGCTTGGGCGGGCCGGCCGACCCCGATTTCGTCGACTGGCTGGCGGTCGACCGCTCCGATGCGCGCGAGTTCGATGTCGGTCTGCACCGGCGCTGGCTCGATCCGATGAAGCCATTCGCCAGAGTGGTGCTGGAACCCGCCCACGGCGTAATGCTGACCAGCGCAACCTTGCAGGACGGGGGCGACTGGGCCGCGGCTGTCGCCAAAAGCGGGGCGGCGCATCTGGATATCGCCCCCTCCTTGTCCAATTTCGACAGTCCGTTCGACTATGCCGCGCAGGCCGAGGTGCTGATCGTTACCGATGTTGCCAAAGGCGATATTTCGGCGCTGGCAGGGGCCTACGGACGGCTGATCGAGGCCTCGGGCGGCGGGGTGCTCGGGCTGTTCACCGCGATCCGGCGGCTGCGCGCGGTGCACGGCCGGATCGCCGACCGGCTCGCGCGCGGGGGCTTGCCGTTATACGCGCAACATGTCGATCCAATCGATACCGGAACCTTGGTCGATATCTTCCGCGACGATCCCCGCGCTACGCTGCTCGGCACCGATGCCTTGCGCGACGGGGTCGATGTGCCGGGCCATTCGCTGCGACTGGTGGTGATGGAGCAAGTGCCCTGGCCAAAGCCCTCAATTCTCCACCGCGCGCGGCGCGCGGCGGGTGGCGGCAGCGACTACGACGACCGGATCATCCGCGCCAAGCTGGCCCAGGCCTTTGGCCGTCTGATCCGCAGCCGCGAAGATCGCGGACATTTCGTCGTGCTCTCCGCTGCTTTTCCAAGCCGTTTGCTAAGTGCTTTCCCCGCAGGAACGACAATCAGGCGCGTCACACTTGAGGAGGCTTTACAACGCGTGTCCGCCGGTGTTTTTGAGGCTCCCGCCCAACATGAAAGCAACGCGTGAAAATCCTCGGCCTCTTCCGCCACGCCAAGTCTGATTGGCAAGATCCGCGCGCGCGCGATTTTGATCGTCCGCTCAATGCGCGCGGCAAAGCGGGCGCGCAGATCATGGGACGGCATGTGCGCGATTACGGCGTGCGCTGGGAACGGATGCTGTCCTCTCCCGCGATCCGCTGCGCGGAAACGGTGGAGCTGGCCTGTCAGGCCGCTGGCCGTCCGGTCGCAGCAATCTGGGACCGGCGGATTTACCTCGCCAGCGGCGTTACGCTAGCCGATGTGCTTCGCGAACAGGACGGCGATCCTGCTTCGATCTTGATGGTCGGCCATAACCCGGGCTTGGAGGACCTGATCTTTGATCTCGTTCCCGATGATGGAACCAGCCCGTTGCGCGATCTGGTGGAGATCAAATTTCCCACTGCCGCCTTCGCCGTGCTGGAACTTGATATCGACCGCTGGGCTGACCTGACGGATAAGTGCGGAAAACTGGTCCATCTCGTTCGACCGCGCGATCTGGATCCGGAGCTGGGGCCGGAGTTGGCATAAATTGAACCTCTCGGCCAAATCAGCCAAGGACTCGACAATGATCAGGCGTGTCATTGCCCTGCTGGCGTTGCTTATCATCACACCCGCCTCAGCGGAAAGTCGATTGCCAGACAGTGCAGTAGTTTCAGCTACGATTGCAGCGCTTGAAGCCAGAGATCTTGCGGAACTCGACTGGCTGGTGAGCGATGCGGGCGAATTGCAGTTTCCTCGCATCGAAGCCAACACCAGAGCGGAAGCGACGAAGAAGCTGTTGGGCTGTAAATCGCGTGAGTTGAACCGGGTCGCCTTGGGGCCGTTCGATTATTTCGAATTCGAATGGAAGTGCCGCAAGCAAACCTATGTGGGCAAATTGATCCCGATACCCAATGGCAAAGCGGTTTGGCTGGTCGATCTCGTCAACCGCGTGCAATATACCGAGCTGACCCGCACTATGCCGCGGGTCTTCCTCCCACCTTTGCCAATAGTCGCTCCGCCAAAGCCGCGACCGCTTTCGGCCTCGGAGCAAGCCGCAAGGGATGGGCAGCGCGCTGACGAGATGGCGCTGAAATTGCAGCGCGCAGAGCTGTTTGCGCAGGCGGTGGCCCAAGGCGACATGTCGGCTTTCCAAACGCGCCATGCTACTGTCGGCAAGATCACCTACGGCTTCTTCGATCCCTATGCAGAAGTCGATTACATCGACCGGACATGGCGGATCGGCGATTCGCTTCAGGACGCTGGCAAGGCCCTGTCCGCAGCGGTTGCCTATTCGCGCAGTCAGCTTGGACCGCCAACCGGCTGGACCTGTCAGGATGCCTACCCTTACGTCAACTGCATCTGGGACTACGCGGAGCCGGGTGTCCGGCTCAAGGCGAAAATCTTCGTCTTTCGCGCCGATACAGACACTTGGGGCGTAAAAGTCTTCGAATTTCGCTACGAAACGTCGGCCAAATTACTGGAGGCGAAGCGGCGCGCCGAGCGCGCGGCGGAAGCTCAGCCCTGATGGATCCCCTTGGTCACCAGGTAGCTCTCCATCCCTTCGACCCCGCCTTCGCTGCCGAAACCTGAGTCCTTGACGCCCCCGAACGGCGCATCGACTGCGCTGATCGCGAAAGTATTGATCCCGACCATCCCGCTTTCCAGCGCGTCACCGAGCAAGTTGGCGCGCTTGAGATTGTCGGTAAACGCGAATGCGGCGAGGCCATAAGGCAAGGAATTGGCTCGCGCGATTGCCTCATCAAAAGTCGCAAAGGGCGCTGCCACGGCAACCGGGCCAAATGGTTCGTTGCTCATGATATCGGCGCTGTCGGGCACATCGGCGAGCAGCGTCGGTTCGAAGAAGAAGCCGTCCGCGCCGCGCTGGCCGCCAGCCATGACCCGCGCGCCTTTCGCGGCAGCGTCGGCTACCAAAGCCTCGACCGCGTGTGGGCGACGGACATTGGCAAGCGGCCCCATTTTGGTCTCCGCATCAAGCCCGTGCCCCGTCTTCACCTCTTTTGTGCGCGCGGCAAAGCCGTCAACGAAGCGTTGATACACGCCTTCCTGCACATAAAATCGGGTCGGACTGACGCAGACCTGCCCGGCGTTGCGGAACTTCTGCGGCACCACCATGTCGAGCGTTTTTTCCAGATCGCAATCGTCGAACACCAGCACCGGCGCGTGGCCGCCCAGTTCCATGGTAACGCGCTTGAGTCCGTCTGCCGCAAGCCGCATCAGGTGCCGCCCCACCGGAACCGAGCCGGTGAAGCTGACCTTGCGAATAATTGGCGAAGCCAGCAAGTGTCGGCTGACGGCATCGGGTACGCCGTGGACCACCTGGACCACACCCTCGGGCAAACCAGCATCGACCAGACAGCGGACCAGCGCACCGCAACAACCCGGAGTTTCCTCCGGCGGCTTTGCAATCACCGAGCAACCGACCGCAAGCGCCGGACCAAGCTTCTTGGCAAGCAGATAGACCGGAAAGTTCCACGGGCTGAACGCGGCAACGGGTCCGACCGGCTGTTTGATCACTATCGAGCGCTGGCCGCTGGGGCGGACCAAAACGCGGCCATAGATCCGCACAGCCTCGGCCGCACACCAATCGAAGATCTGTGCGCTGCCCAGCACTTCACCGCGGGCCTCGACCAGCGGTTTGCCCTGCTCCAGCGTGAGCAGACGGGCAATCTCATCCGCACGCTCACGCAGCAAGGCTGCCGCCTTGGTCAGTACCGCCGCCCGCTGCTCCGCTGGCGCGGCTTTCCACAATGCAAAGCCCCGCTCGCTGGCAGCCAGCGCCTCATCAAGATCGGCAGGTGTGGCCAGGGGAACTTCGGCGATGGTTTCGCCGCGAGCGGGGTCAACCACCGGAAAGTGATCGCGGCCTTCGCCAAGCTTCCAGCTGCTCCCGATCAGGAGTGCCAAATCTGCGTCATAGGAATGTTTCATGCCGCGCAATCTAGGAAGTTGCGCGGCCAAAGGCCAGTGCTGTTCAGCTATCCTGCAGCGCAACGACCAAGGTGTGTCGCAAGGCGACCAGCCGTGCGCGCATACCAAAGCTGGACTCTTCAACGGCGACCTGAAGCGAGGGCGTCATTTCCTGCAGAGCTTCAACCGGGGTCTTACCCTCCAGTGCCAACCGGGCACCGCGCAAGGTATAGCCTTCACGGTGCACCAGTTGGTCAATCCGCGCAACAAGCGCGACATCCTCTGGCCGATAATAGCGTCGCCCGCCGCTGCGTTTCAGCGGTTTGAGCATCGGAAACTGGTCTTCCCAATAGCGCAACACATGCTGGCGGATGTTGAGCGCGCTGGCCACTTCTCCGATTGTCCGCAGGGCATCTGCGGCCTTGCCATCGGAGAAGATCGGCGAACCGCTCATCCCTTGGCGATCCGCTCCTTGAGCAGCTGGCTTGCGCGGAAGGTCAGCACGCGGCGCGGCGTGATGGGTACTTCAACCCCGGTCTTGGGATTGCGGCCGATCCGTTGCGCCTTGTCACGCAGCAGGAAAGTGCCGAATCCAGAGATTTTCACATTCTCTCCCGCTTCCATGGCATCGCCCATGTGCGAGAGAATTGATTCGACCATTGTCAGCGACTCAGAGCGCGAAAGCCCGAGCTTGCGGTTAATTGCATCGGCCAGATCGGCGCGTGTCAGCGTGTTCATGGAGCGCATCGAGCTCCTTCCTTCCCAAACTAAAACACGACCCCCACCGCCGAACATATACCAACCATTCTGGATTGCAACGGAATGGCTGCGATATCGGGGGGTTATCGCGCAGTTATCAGACGCGGAGCAAACAAGCGCCCCATGTGAAACCGCCGCCCATCGCCTCCAGCATGACCAGCTGTCCGGGCTTGATGCGGCCGTCGCGCACCGCACAATCGAGCGCCAGCGGCACCGAAGCCGCCGAGGTGTTGGCGTGCCGATCGACTGTGACGACCACCTTCTCTGGCGGCAGGCCAAGCTTCTTCGCGGTGGCATCGAGGATCCGCTGGTTGGCCTGGTGCGGCACGACCCAATCGATATCCTCAGCCGAAAAACCTGTCTCACCAAGCACTTCGCTCAGCACATCAGCCAGATTGACCACGGCATGGCGAAATACTTCGCGGCCCTTCATCCGCAGCTTGCCGACAGTCGCCGTGCTCGATGGACCGCCATCGACATAGAGCAACTGATTGTGTGCCCCATCGGCGTGGAGCCGTGTGGCGAGTACGCCGGGGCCGTCTTCGGCAACCTCTTGTGCGTCCAGAACAACCGCGCCGGCGCCATCGCCGAACAATACACAGGTGGTGCGATCCTCCCAATCGAGGATCCGGCTGAAGGTTTCGGCCCCGATCACCAGCGCGCGGCTGGCCATGCCGGTGCGGAGCATCGAATCGGCCACACCCATCGCGTAGAGGAAGCCCGAACAGACCGCCGCGACATCGAACGCGATCCCGCCGTTGCAGCCCAGTGCGTCTTGCACCTGAGTTGCGGTGGCAGGAAAGGTCTGGTCAGGGGTTGCCGTGGCCAGCACGATCAGGTCGATCGATTTCGCCTCAATCCCCGCCGCAGCGATCGCCGCTTTGGCGGCATCCGTCGCCAAAGTCGAAGTCGTCTCCCCCTCACCCGCGATGTAGCGGTTGCGGATGCCGGTGCGTTCGACAATCCATTCGTCGCTGGTATCGACCTGCGCGGCCAGTTCGGCATTGCTCACCGCCCGCTTTGGCAGGGCCGAACCGGTGCCGATCAGGACCGAACGCCGGGTCACTTGACAGCCGAAGCGGCAGCGGAAGACTTGCCGTTGCCAAGACGCTCAAGATCGGCCGCGATCCGCTCGGTTATGCTCTCTTCCAGCAGCCGCGCGGTGACGTGGACCGCATTGGCCACGCCAACGGCAGAGGCCGAACCATGACTTTTCACCACCACCCCGTTGAGGCCCAGAAACACTGCGCCGTTGTGATTGTTGGGATCGAGGTGATGCTTGAGGATCTCGGTTGCCGGGCGCGAAACCAGAAAGCCGAACTTCGAACGCAGCGATGAGGCGAAGGCCCGGCGGAGCAGATCGGCAACAAACCGCGCGGTCCCTTCGATCGATTTGAGCGCGATGTTGCCGGTGAACCCGTCGCTCACCACCACATCGACTTCGCCGCGGTTGATCTTGTCTGCCTCAACAAAGCCGTCGAACGACATCGCAAGGTCGCTGGCGGCGCGCAGCTGGGCGGCGGCGGCCTGGAGTTCCTCGGTGCCTTTGGTTTCTTCGGTGCCGATGTTGAGCAGCCGAACGCGCGGGGCTTCGCGGCCGGTAACGACCCGCGAATAGGCCGCGCCCATGATCGCAAACTGCACCAAGTTGCGCGCATCGCAATCCTTGTTGGCCCCCAAATCGAGCATCACGACATCGTTTTCGCCGAGCGTGGGCAACAACGCCGAGAGCGCAGGGCGATCAATCCCCGGCATCGTGCGCAGTGCCAGTTTGGCCATCGCCATCAGCGCGCCGGTATTGCCCGCGCTGACCGCAGCGCCGGCAGCGCCGGTCTTCACCGCGTTGATCGCCAGCCCCATCGAGGTGGTCTTGGCGCGGCGCAGCGCCTTGCTCGGCAACTCATCACCGCTGATCACGTCTTCGGCGTGAAGGATCTCAGAAGCACTGCGTAAGTTGGGATGATTTTCAAGCGCGGCCTTGATCCGCTCTTCATCGCCAACCAGCAGAAACTTGAAACGATCGTGGCTGCGGCGGGCAATCGCCGCGCCTTCAATCATCACGCGCACACCTTCATCGCCGCCCATCGCATCAACGGCGATACGCGGCAGGCTCATGTGCGCTTACTCCGGGTTGTTAGGCTTAGAGCCCGACCGCGATGACTTCGCGTCCGTTGTAGTGTCCGCAAGCGTTGCACAGGTTGTGCGGACGCTTCAGCTCGCCGCAGTTCGAGCATTCGTGAAATGCTTCGACCTTCAGCGCATCGTGGCTGCGGCGCATGCCCCGACGTGAGGGCGAGGTTTTTCTCTTGGGGACAGCCATCGCGGCACCTGTTCCTGTAAATCTGAATTCTGCGTAAGAAAGCCGCATCCGGACTGGTCCGGCGGCTTGCGAAGGCGCGCCTATAGCGATTCTGCCGCGCGTTGCAAGCACTGTAAGCCTCGGCCCGTCCGGGTCCGACAGGGGAGAGAGACATGCTGTTACCCACGACACTATCCATGGCCGCTGCGGCTGCGCTTATCAACTTCTGGCTGGCGATGCGCTGCGGCCAGGTGCGAACCAGGGAAAAGATCAACATCGGCACTGGCGGCAGCGAGCTGATGGAGCGCCGGATGCGCGCCCATGCCAACTTTGTGGAGAACACGCCGTGGGTACTGGCGCTGGTTGGCTTGCTCGAACTGGCGGGCAAGGGCGGCCAGTGGCTGGCCTATGTTGCGGCGATCTTTATGCTTGGCCGGGTAGCTCACGGCCTTGGCATGGACGGCACCGGGCCCTTCGCCAAGGGCCGGATGATCGGCACAATGACCGCGATGCTGACCCAGCTGGGTTTGGCGATTGTGGCGGTGCTGGTGCTGCTGGGGAAGATGTGAACTCCACTTTCTTCCCCCTTGATGGGGGAAGGATACGGAGACTTGGCCGCGAAGCGGCTTAGTCGGAGTTGGATGGTGGGTGATGGTGCCGTCAGAAGCTGCGCTTGGACGAGAGATCACCCACCACCCAACCTGCGCTAGCCAGCAAGCTGGCAAGCTGCGGTATCCCTCCCCCATCAAGGGGGAGGAAAGCCTCCTCACCCCAGCGCGTAATCGCTCACGAACTGGTTGGTCTTGCGCTCCTGCCCAAACGTGCTGGTCGGGCCGTGTCCGGGGACGAACAGCACGTCCTCCCCCAGCGGCCAAAGCTTCTGGGTGATCGCATCGATCAGGTCCTGATGATTACCGCGTGGGAAATCGGTGCGGCCGATGCTGCCCTGAAACAATACGTCGCCGACAATCGCGAACCGGCTGGGCGCGTGGTAGAACACGACGTGGCCCGGGGTGTGGCCGGGACAGTGAATCACATCGAGCGTCAGTTCGCCGACGGTGACGGTATCGCCATCATTCAGCCAACGGTCTGGCTCAAAGGTCTCGGCGTGCATCCCCCAGCGCTTGCCGTCGTCATCGAGCTGCGCGATCCAGAAGCGGTCGTCCTCGTGCGGCCCTTCGATCTTAAGGCCAAGCTCCTTGGCCAGCATCCCGGTCTGCCCGCAGTGATCAAGATGCCCGTGGGTGACGAGCAGTTTCTCCAGCGTCACCCCCGCCTTCGCCACCGCCGCCTTGAGCCGGTCGAGATCGCCACCGGGATCCACCAGCGCGCCTTTCATGGTCTTGGTGCACCAGATCAGCGAGCAATTCTGCTGGAGCGGCGTGACCGGAATGATCGCGACGCGCATGGGGGGGACGGTTTGGTTGGTCATGCTGGCGATTTGGCGAGGCGCGGCGCGAAGGGCAAGGCTTGAATTGGTCAATTCGCTGGGAGGCCGCCAGTCTGGCGCAGAGCCTCTCCGAGTGCGAGCGCGGCGGCAGTCGCCAGGTTCATCGACCTTACCGCGGCCCCGATGGGTAGGCGCAACTTCGCATCGCAGACTTGGGCCACCTCGGTCGGCACCCCCGCACTTTCTTTTCCGAACAGCAAGACATCGCCCGCCTGAAATTGAAAATCGTACGGCGACTGCGTGCCTTTGGTGGTGAACAGCAAGAGCCTTCGTCCGCCGATCGACTCCTGAAATTCAGCGAAACCGCTGTGCCTTGAGACTACTACGTGATCGATATAGTCCATCGCAGTGCGGCGCACGCGGCGATCATCCCATGCGAATCCCATCGGTTCGATCAAATCGACCGCCGCACCGAGACAGGCGGCCAAGCGCAGGACAGCCCCAACATTCCCGGCGATCTCCGGCTCAAACAACGCGATCCGCAATTGATCCTCGCCAAGCATATCAAACCCGCCCGCCCTTCCACACCACCCGCCCGATCACCTGCACCTCCTCCGGGGCAAGCTCCAGCGTGCGGTAGACCGGATTGTCGCTGACCAGCGCGACTACGCCGGGGCGGACTACGTGGATGCCGTCGCGCCAGCTGTTCTCTATCGCACTCGCTCATTCAACTCGCCAACGCACCCCTGCCCTGGCCCAAATGCTCAACCAGTCGGTCGCGCCAGACCCGGTAGCCGTCGCGACTGGGGTGCAAGGCATCATTGAACAGATTGCGGCGTTGGAGGCCGACCGCATCAACGAATGACGGGTAAAGATCAAGGTATTCGATGCCTTTCGCCTGTTCGGCAAAGGCCTTTAGCCGCGCGTTGACCGGCAAAACCAGATCGCGGTTCTTGGCGGGGTCTTCTGTCGGTAATAACGACTGGATCACGATCCGCGCCTTAGGCTTGCGTTCGTGAATCCGCGCCACAACCGCCAATACGCCTTGATGGATGCTTTGAGTGGCCGGTTCTTCGGCATCGAACGAGTTGTTGATGCCAAGCATCACGAATATCGTATCCGGCTGCAAGTCCACTCGATCAAGCCAGCCCTGCCCGCCCTTCGCCTTGGGGAGTAGGCGGTGGAGGACATGCTCGATCCGATCGCCAGAGACACCAAGGTTGAGCGCATTCTGGCTTGGCACCGCGCCGCCAAAGCTCTCATCCCACACAACGCGTCCGCAGTATTGGCCGGGGAACCACGGGTTGCCATCAAGATGCCAGAAATCGGTGATCGAATCGCCGACGAAGACAAGGCGAGTTGTCCGCAAACTTTGCTTGCTCGCCAATTGCCGGTCGATATCGGCGGCGCGCTTTTGCCAGTAATCGACCCGGGCGGCAGGGCGTTCGGAATTGAACTGGGTGGGTGGCTGCGCTGCCGCGATCACTGGGGCGGCCAGCGCCAGTGCCAAGGCCAGATTGCGCACCCACGATCTGCTGCTCTTCATAGCTATCCCCTCTGTGGCGTTTCTCGCCTGAACCAGAGCCTATCTGCCACAGCCCGTGGGTGACAGCCCGGCATACGTATACTGTGTCCGTCAGACCCTCCCCCCCTTCCATACCACCCGCCCGATCACCTGCACCTCCTCCGGGGCAAGCTCCAGCGTGCGGTAGA
>CAZVMC010000027.1:0-24833 GCA_964628635.1 uncultured Novosphingobium sp.
GCGAAGTTGGCCTGAGTGTCTGCCTCGACCGCGAACAGGTTCGCGACTTCGCTGACGGTCTTGGTCATGCGGTAAAGGTTGCACATGTCAGAGCTTCTTGGCGCAGCCCTGCTCGGTCCGATCGCCGATCTTCAACGTCGCAGTGTAGGGATAGACCATGTCGGACATGCCATCGCTGCATTCACCGGGGGTGATGAGCAGGCTGAAGGGCTTGCCTTCGAGCGTACCGTAATAGCGATAGCCTGCTTGGGTGATCGACAGACGGTAGGCGAAAGTGGTGCCGCCTACGCTCTCGGGCGTAGTATAGCGCATGGTCCCCGCCTGCACGATTTCGGCAGTCCAGAACGGCTCGGTGCCCAAGGCCCGGAACCGGTAACTCAAGGCGACTGGGCTAGTCGCGGAGGGCGCATCTTCAGCATCAGCGACAGCCTTTGATCTCGACGCGACTGCGGCGGGTGTGGGCAAAGAAACGGGCGTTGGCGAAGGCTGCTGCGCCGGCGCGGATTGCTCGCAGCCTGCCAAGGCAAGCCCTGTCAAGGCAAGCAAAGTGACGGGCAACAGCCTAGGCATTGCCCACCACCCAGCAGGCGAGCGCGACGAGCAGGCCAGTGAAGCGGTTCGAGCGAAACCGGGCGAGGGCGTTGTCCGGCCCAAATTCGACATCGCCATCCTCCAAAGTCAGCACCTGCCAGCCAAGGTGCGCTGCGGCTGGGGCAAGCGCTAGCAGCACCAGCCAGTCGGGGCGGAGCAGCCAGAAGGCCAGCGCCCACAGTGCTATCGCTCCGGCATAGAAAGCCGACACCCCGCCTCGCACATGTTTGCCCAAAGTGAGCGCCGACGATCCGATCCCCACCAGTGCATCATCCTCGCGGTCCTGACAGGCGTAGATCGTATCGTAACCTATGCACCACAGCACTGCCCCGGCATAGAGTGCGACGAGCACTGGCCAGACCCCGTCGAACCCGCGCACCGCGATCCAACCCACCGGAGCCCCCCAGGTGAACACCAGCCCCAGCCAGGCCTGCGGGAACCCGGTGATACGCTTCATGAACGGATAGGCCGCGACCAGCGCGAGGCTGCCGAGCGCGACCAGCTGCGCCTCCCACCTTAGTTGCAGCAGCACGATAAGACCTACGCCGCCCAGCACCAGCAGCCAGACCCAGGCCGCGCGCTTGGTCACCCGCCCGCTGGCGACCGGGCGACTGGCAGTGCGCGCTACCAGCCGGTCAAGATCGGCATCGACGATGTCGTTATACACGCAGCCCGCACCGCGCATCGCGATCGAGCCAAGCAGCAGCCAAGCCAGCAAGTCCCACCGGAATGTGCCGAACGGATCAAGGCCCCCGGACAGCGCGACACCCCAGGCGCAGGGCCAGAACAGCAGCCACCAGCCGATCGGCCGATCGAACCGGGCGAGCTGGGCGAGATCGCGCGGGCCTTGCGGCAAAGCGGCGATCAGGCCGCGATGCTGGGTGTCGGGGACGATTTCGGCGGTCATTGGCAAGGTCCTAGCGGCTGGGCTAAGCCGCGCCAATGCCCGCCACACATCATCCAAAGGTTCCGGCCTGGCCTCCGAAAAGCGCGCCGCGCCTGTTTATCGCGCAGCAGCTAGCCGCGAATGTTTCCATAAGCATAGATGGCCCACAAGCACATTACCTCTCCCGCGTGATGCGCGTAGCCGAGGGCGATGCGGTGGTGCTGTGCGACGATCTGACCGGCGAGTGGGCGGCGCGGGTGAACTCGTCGGGCAAGCGCGAGGTTGAGCTGATCACCGAAACGCTGCTCCGTCCGCGCGAGGAGGTGCCCGATTTCACGCTCTACGCAGCGCTGCTTAAGAAAGACCGGTTCGATCTGGTGCTCGAAAAGGCCTGCGAGCTGGGGGTGCGGCGGATCCAGCCGGTGCTGACCCGGCGCTGCGTAGCGGACAAGCTCAATCTGGAGCGGGCCAAGGCGATCCTCGTTGAGGCGGCGGAGCAATGCGCGAGGACCGCGCTGCCCGAACTCGCTGCGCCGGTGAAGTTGGAGGCTTTGCTGCGCGAATGGCCGGAGGAGCGCGCGCTGTTCTTTGCCGATGAGAATGGCGGGGAGAATGCTGCCGCTGCCTTTGCTGCGCATGCCGGACCCGCTGCTTTGCTGGTCGGCCCCGAAGGCGGGTTCGACGAGAGCGAACGCTCGGCGATCCGGGCGCTATCTCAGGTCCGCGCAATCACGCTCGGCCCGCGTGTGCTGCGCGGTGAGACGGCAGCGATTGCGGGGACCGCGTTATGGATGGGGACGGTGGGGGATTGGTGATCGCAATTTCTTCCCCCTTGATGGGGGAAGAAGAGAAACCGCTGTTTTGAAAACCACTAGCGCACCTCCCCTCAACCCATTACGTCCCCCCCATGAGCACGAGACAAGTTTCAGATCGCAACGATCCTGTGATCGAAAGCGTGGCCCAATTGGTCGCCCCGATGATCAAGGGAGAAAAGCCGCGCGAGCGCTGGCGGATCGGGACCGAGCATGAAAAGCTGGTCTATTGCACCACCGACCATCACGCGCCGAGCTACGATGAAAAGCACGGCATCCGCGATCTGCTGGTGGCCATGCAGGACTATGGCTGGGAGCCGGTGATCGAAGGCGGCAATATCATCGCCCTGTCCGGCGCTGATGGCAATGTCAGTCTTGAGCCGGCGGGGCAGCTCGAACTCTCGGGCGCCCCGCTGGAAACGCTGCACCAGACCTGCGCCGAAACCGGGCGGCATCTCGATCAGGTCAAAGCGATCGGCGCAAAGACGGGCAAGGGCTTCCTGGGCCTTGGCATGTGGCCCGACAAGACCCGCGACGAGCTGCCGATCATGCCCAAGGGGCGCTATGCGATCATGCTGCGGCACATGCCGCGGGTCGGCTCGCTCGGGCTGGACATGATGTTGCGGACCTGCACGATCCAGACCAACCTCGACTATGCGAGCGAGGCGGACATGGTGCAGAAATTCCGCGTGTCGCTCGCGCTGCAACCGCTCGCCACCGCGCTGTTCGCCAATTCGCCCTTCACCGAAGGCAAGCCCAACGGTTACCTCAGCTACCGCAGCCACATCTGGTCAGACACCGATCCGCACCGCACCGGGATGCTGCCCTTCGTGTTCGAGGACGGGTTCGGCTATGAACGCTATGTCGAATACATGCTCGACGTGCCGATGTATTTCGTCTTTCGCGAGGGCAAGTATCTCGATGCGGCGGGGCTCAGCTTCCGTGATTTCCTGAAGGGTGAACTGTCGATCCTGCCTGGTGAACTGCCGACCGCGAGTGACTGGATGGATCACCTCTCCACCGCTTTCCCCGAGGTCCGGCTGAAGTCGTTCCTCGAAATGCGCGGGGCGGACGGTGGACGCTGGAACAAGATTTGCGCGCTGCCCGCGCTGTGGGTTGGGCTGCTTTACGATCAGACGGCGCTCGATGCGGCGTGGGATCTGGTCAAGGGTTGGGACATGGAAGGGCGCGAATTGCTGCGTTCTTCGGTGCCGAAGCTGGGGCTCGATGCACCCTTGCCGGGCGGCGCCACGCTAAAAGACATCGCTGCCGAAGTGCTGGCAATCAGCCGCGCGGGCCTCAATGCGCGCAATCGACTCAATTCGATGGGCGATACCGAGGCCGGGTTCCTGAACCCGCTCGACGAGATCGTTCGTACCGGCAAGGTCCCGGCGCAGAAGCTGCTCGACAAGTATCACGGCGAATGGGCCGGCGATCTCAGCCGGATCTATGAAGAGGAATCGTTCTGATGCTGATCATCATGGGCACCGTGCGGATCGATCCCGCCAAAATCCCGACGGCTCTGCCCGCAATGGCGAAGATGGTCGCCGCCAGCAATGCCGAGGACGGTTGCCTGCTCTATGCCTATTCGCAAGATCTGGTCGAACCCGGCCTGATCCGGATCAGCGAGCAATGGCGCGATCGTGCGGCGCTGAAGGCGCATTTCGAAAGCGCGCATATGGCCGAATGGCGCGGGGTAATTCCCTCGCTAGGGATACACGATCGCAACCTTTCACTGTTCGAAGCGAACGAAGGCGAAGCGGTCTAGTTCACTCCGCCGGGTGCAAGACCGGCCGCCGCCCGCGCAGTGCCTTGCCCAGCTTCTTGAGCCCCCCGGTGATCCCGGCGTGGGCGTCCATCCAGGCGTGGTATTCGCGGTACTTGGCATCCTCCGCCAGCAGGTGCGCTTCCTCGGTCTTGGCGCGCCAGAAGTAGATCGCGTTGGTCAAGAGAAGGAAGAAACAGTTGCGCACCACGTCGACCAGCGAATTGCTGGTGACCAAGAACGGCAGGTGTGCGGCCCACCAGAAGCTGTTCTTCGAAAGGTAGGCGGGATGACGGGTCCAGCGGTATGGCCCGTTGGTCAGCACGCCGCGGTAGGTCAGATTGGAAAAGCGCAAGCCGAACGCGATGGTTGCCCAGGCATAGATTCCCGTCAGCACCACAAGCAGACCGCCCCACAGCCACAGCAGGCTGGGATAATCGGCGAACCAATAGTGCCATTCCTTGGCATTGACTTCGTACGACATCATATTGCCGGTGCCCATCAGCACGAAGGGCGGATAGCACAGCAGCGCGGCGAGCCAGCCAGCGAGGAACGGGTTGGCGCTGCGGATCTGCGCATCGAGCGGCTTGACCGTCAGAATGTAGCCGACCGTACCGATCTGTACGTCGAACAGGAACATCGCGGATGTGGCCGCATAGGTCAGCGCCACCGGATTCGCACCGACTGTGGCGAAATCGAAGCTGACCACAGAATTGAAAGTGGGCGGCAGAATCGAGATCATGAAAGCGGTGAAGAAGCCTTTGACAGCCCAGGCCCGCAGGTGCTTCCATACTTCGTTCCGGTCATAAGCTTCGCGGCCGATCAGCATTGCGCCGAAATGCCAGGCCCCATCACGCGGCTCGATCAGGACACGGTCCAGCCACAGCACATAGGGCACCGAGGCGAGGAACATCGGCAGAATTGCCGCGCTTAGCACGTCCATGGCAAACAGATACTGACCGGACCAGTACCAGCGCGCTACGCAATAGAAGAACGCGATCACCGCCCAGGTCGCCCAAAGCCCGGCGAGCTTGGTGATCGAGATGTCGATAACGTCGGAAATCGGTCGCGGTCGTTTCCAGTCGATTCCGGTCGAGGGGCGCAGGTGAACCTTGTCGACCAGCACCGACCACAGCACCATTGGCAGCCCGGCAAAGACGACAGCCAGCAATGCGGCAGAGGTTCCATTCATCCGTGCCTGCGGCCCGGAGAGACCCAGCGCCGCGCTGATCTCGGGCCAGCTCCGGCAAATGAGCACCCAGCTGAGCAAGCCCAGAATGCCGACCAGTCCGACCCAGCCGGACACATCGCTCGTCGGCCGCTCGGCAGCCACAGGTTTTACGCCGTCCATAGCGCGCGGCTTAACCGGAAAGGGTTAATACCGAGGTAACGCGCGGCCAAGTCCGCCGCGAAATCGGGCCTCAGCGGTAAGCAGTAATCCGCCCGCCGTCGTCGAGGATATACATCGTCCCGTTCGCCACAACCGGTGCCAGCGTGATCCCGTCGCTGTGCTGAGCAAAGGTGGTCACGGTGCCGTCGGTGACGGTTGCGGTATAGACGGTGCCCTTCGAATTGGCGATCCACAGCCGGTCACCCGCAAGCAGCGGTCCGGTCCAGAACACAGGGCCCTTCTTCTTCTCTTCGTTCTCAAACCGGGCAAGCTGGGTCAGCCAGCGGACCTTGCCGGTCCCGCGCGCGATGCACAGCAGCTTGGCATCTTCGGTCAAGGCAAAGATCCAGTCCCCCGCTACCGCTGGGGTGGAAATTCCCGCGAGGTTGAGTTCCCAGACCCGCTGCCCCGTGACCAGTTCGTAGGCCGCCATGCGTCCGCCCTGACCGAGCGCGAACACGCGGCCGCGATCGATGATCGGATCGGCATCGATATCGGTGAGCACGCCCACCGAGGTGGCGAGCGAGGTCCGTGCCAGCGCGTCACTCCAAACTTCGCGGCCGTTTTCGTAGCGATAGGCGACCAGTTCGCCGGTGCTGAAACCGCCGATGACAGTCCCCTGCCCGGCCGAAGGCGCGGCCACGCCGAACACTCCGGTCTGGCCAGACGAAGCCGCCTTGGCCCACTGTTCCTTGCCGTCGGCCGGATCGAGCGCATGGATCTGGTTGTCCTGCGTCATCACATAGACCGCATTGAACGCCACCGTTGGCGAACCGCGCAGCGGCCCGGCGGGTTTGACCTTCCAGACAACCGAACCGTTGGTAGCGTCGAGCGCGGCGACTTCGCCCACCCCGGTGGTCACATAGACCCGGCCATCGGCATAGCTGGCCCCGCCGCCAAAGACCGAGCTGGCGCCGTCACCGCTGATCTTGAAGCTCTGCGACCAGCGCGCCGCGCCCGTGTTCGCATCAAAGGCGTGGACGATTCCGTTGGTGTCCATGGCATAGAGCATGCCGCCACCGACCACCGGTGCTGCGGCCAGCCGCTGGCTCTTGGTCGAACCGGCAATCTGGGCCTGCCAGGCGCGCACCGGAGCGGCCGCGATCGCAGGGTGATCGTAGCTCTTGTCCGCCGTGCCGCCAGCCTGCGGCCAGTCTGCATTGGGGGCGGCCGGTGGCAGCACCACAGCGACCCCGGCGAGCGCGGGATCGACAGCTGCACCGGTTTCCACCCGCGAGAGGATCGCCACCCGGTTCCCCACGGTGGGGGTCGAAGGCTTGTCCTTACCGCCAAACACCCCGCAGCCGCCAAGCGTCAGGATCAGGCCCAGCGCGGCGGAAGCAGCCAGTTGGCGCGAACGGATAGGAGAAGTCATCGGCATATCCTTGGAATCTCGCTTTATTGTTTCGGCGCGGCAGGAGCGCCTGCCGCTGCTGCCGGGGCCGCGCCCGGCGTGGCTTTCGCTTCGGCTTCGGCAGCTTCGGTGGCCGAACGGATCACTTCATCTACCGCATCGACCCCAAGCTGGGCAGCCAGTTGCCGCACCCGCAGGCGGATCGTCTTGGGGACCTTTTCATCCTTGGCCACGGCTGCAAACATCGACCCGGCCAGATCCGGCTTGTTGAGCTTGATCAGCGCCATCCCGGTCAGCTCACCAGCAGAACCGAACCAGGGATTGCCCGGCACTGCCAGCGGCTTGAGCCGATCAACCACCTGCTGCGGCGGCATGGTATCGAACCCGGTGGCAATTTCGCGGACCAGCGCCAGATCGCGGTAAGGCTTGGGCAGCGAAGAATCATTCGCCACCGCCGCAAAGGCCTTGATTGCTTCGGCGCTCTTGCCCTGCCCCAGCAGGATCGCGGCTTGGGTAACCAGCGCCGAAGCCTTGGCCGCACCGGAGCTGCTGCTGGCCAGCTTGATCATATCCTGCCGCGCATCTTCCGCCGCGCCGCCTTCCAGCTTATCCATCGCCAGCGCATAGCGCTCGGCCAGTTCCCCGGCCTTCTGCCGTTGATAATAGCCCCAGTAGAGATAGCCGGCGAGCGCAAGCAGCCCGGCAATCACCGCCAGCGCGATCTTGGTGCCGTGGCGCTTGCCGATGTCCAGCATTTCCTGCTGGCGCACGGCTTCATCGACTTCGCGCATCAGCACGTCGGCGGTGGCATCCGGAGTGCTGGGGGAGGCTGGCTTGTCGGCTGGATTGCCGGGCGGGGTCGGACGCAGGGCCAAGACTGGGGACTTTCAACTGAAAACGGGGATTGCCGGGCTGTTTAGCGGATGAGCGCGCCTTTTCAACGGTTGTTGTCTGGCTGTCCCCGGCTGAAGGGCGGGTGAATGGGGGTACGCCGACGAGGAATCAGGGAAAGGCGGCTTGCCCTAGTACCCCGGCATAGACCTGGCGATAGGCTGCAACCATCGCCGCCTCGTCATAGTGAGCCAGCGCGCGCTGGCGGTTGGCTTCGCCCAGCGCCTTGCGCAAACCTGGGTCCTCCGCGAGCCGGGCGAGCGCGGCGGCCAGCCCTGCTTCATCGCCGGGGCGGCTCAGCAGTTCGCGGTTCGGTTCAGCCACCATGGTTGCGACATCACCAACGCGCGGTGCAGCGATCGCCAAACCGGCTGCCATCGCTTCCAGCACCGAGACCGGAAACTGTTCGCTGTCGGATGACAGCGCGAACAGATCAAACAGCCCAATGACCTTCGCCGGTTCAGCGGCGAAGCCGGGCAGGTGGACCCGGTGGCCTACGCCCAGCCGGATCGCTTCATCGCGGATCGCATCGCGCTCTGGCCCCTCACCCAGGATCACCAGTTGCCATTGTTCGGGCAAAGGCGCGAAGGCACGGACCAACCGGGGCAGGTTCTTCACAGCCCGCAGACCGGCCAATGTGCCAAGCCACAGCTCATCAGGTCGCTTGATCACTCCGCGCAAGGCATCGCGTTTGGGTTTGTTCGCATAGGCCCGAACTGCAATGCCGTTGGCGATGCGGAACAGCTTGTTCGGCGGCACCAGCCAGGCATCGCGGGCGATCTCCGCCAGCCGCGCCGAAGGGACGATCAGTCCGGCCGCACGTTGCAGGGCGAGCCGTCGGAACCAGTTGCGCGCGGGCTTCAGCCGCTCGGCCTCATCTTGATTAAAGCCGTCCTCATGGTGGATCAGCGGCGGCAGGCCGAGGTAGTTGCCGAACAGGGTACGCGCCATCACAGCGTCCATCGCGCCCCAATTGTAGGTCAGGACCAGATCGAACCCGGCCATGGCCCTCGCCATAGTCAACAGCCGCGGCGGCGTGGGGCGGCCCTGCAGCGCCGGAAAGTCCTGCGGGAAGCTGACCCGCACATGCTTGCCCAAGGCTGCTGCTGCGCCAAGCTGATCCGGCACGGCAGAGACGACTGTGTGTTCCACCTGCGGGCCGAAGGCATTCATCAGCTGCACTGCGCGCAGCTCCTTGCCGCCGGGCTGGAAGCTCGAATGCAGGTGGAGCAGCCGAAGGCCGCGCTTCGGCTCGGTCATGCGATCTTGGCCAGCAGTCGCTCGATCGCCGCCGATGCCTCAGGCTCATCGAGCGTCGGCGCGTGGCCAACGCGCGGAACGGTCACCGCCTCGCTGTCGGGCAAGCGCGCCGCCATCTTGGTCAGCGTTGCCGGGGCCAGGATATCCGAATGGGCACCGCGCAGAAACAGCACCGGCTTGCCCATCAGCCCGTCGATCCCCGGCCAGAGGTCTACCCCGGCTTCACCGCCGGGCTGGGAAAACGGATCGGCAATCTTCATGTCGTAGTCGAACACGATCCGCCCGTTGCTGCCTACCACCATGCAGCGTTTGGCCATGGTCAGCCACCCGGTCAGGTCGAAATCCGGAAACACCGTGCCTTGCGCCTCTTGCAGCGCCCGCGCGGCGTGCATCCAGGTAGCAAAGCTGCGCCCCTGCCCGACATACTCGCGGATCCGCTCCAACCCGGCCGGGTCGATTTCCGGCCCGACATCGTTGAGCACCGCCCCGGCAAGTCGCTGGGGAGCGGTCATCGCCAGGATCATCGTCATCAAGCCGCCCAGCGAGGTGCCGATAGCGACAAACCGCTCAATCCCCTGTTCTTCCAACAGCACCTGCAGATCATCGACATATTGCAGCGGATTGTAGCTGGCCGAATCCTTCGCATAATCGCTGTCACCGCGACCGCGATTGTCGATCGTCAGCACACGCCAAGCCCCTGCGAGCCGCTGCGCCAACCCTTCGAAATCGCGACCGTTGCGGGTCAGCCCGGCCAGACAAATGACCGGCGGCCGCTCGGCCGGGCCGGAATAATCACGATAGTGCAGCTTCAGACCATCGCGGCTGGTCCAAAAGCGATCCTGAAATTCGGCCATCTTATCCAGCATGTCCCCGGCACCCGGCTTGTGCCGCCGGGTCTTCGCCGCCACTATTGCCCGATGCGCGATGAACCGCAACCTGCCGCGAGCGATTTCGCTTCCACCGCCTACCGCCCGGACACACCGATTTCCGCTTTGGCAGAATGGCTTGGCGATCCGGTTCGCGCCGCGAGCTTCCCAAAGCACGAACTGCGTTTTCGCAATCAGCGCGCGGCTGCCTCCATTGGTCTGGACCATCTGGGCGACAGCCAGTGGATTGATCATTTCGGGCGTTTTGCTCCGCTGGGAGACAACCTGCCGCAGCCGCTGGCGCTGCGCTATCACGGCCACCAATTCCGCGTTTACAATCCCGAAATCGGTGACGGGCGCGGCTTTCTGTTCGCGCAGCTGCGCGATTCCGGCGGGCGCTTGCTCGATCTGGGAACCAAGGGTTCGGGCCAGACCCCGTGGAGCCGGCAAGGCGACGGGCGGCTGACCCTGAAAGGCGCGGTGCGGGAAATTCTTGCGACCGAGATGCTGGAAGCCCTGGGCGTCAATACCAGCAAATCCTTGTCGGTAATCGAAACCGGCGAGGAACTGTTCCGCCAGGATGAGCCCAGCCCGGCGCGGGGCGCTGTGCTGGTGCGGCTATCGCATTCGCATATTAGGATCGGGACTTTCCAGCGGTTACTCGCGCTCGATCTGCCCGACGAGATGGCCGCGTTGGTGGATTACTGCCTTACCCAGTTTCCCGGACCGCCGCCGCCCGAAGCTGCTCCCGGTCGTGACGAGCCTGCTGTTATCCTGCTGCATCAGGTAGTCGAACGTCTCGCCAAGCTCGCGGCCAGCTGGATGGTCGCGGGCTTTGTCCACGGGGTGCTCAATACCGACAACATGAACATCACCGGCGAAAGCTTTGACTATGGCCCCTGGCGCTGGCTGCCGCGCTGGGATCCAGAGTTCACCGCCGCCTATTTCGACCATGCCGGGCTCTACGCTTTCGGCCGCCAGCCCGAGGCGCTGCATTGGAACTGTGGTCAGCTGGCGATCGCGCTGCGCAAGCTGGCCGAGGCCCCGCCGCTGATCGCCGCGCTCGAGCGGTTTGGGCCGCTTTATCAGGCGGCGCTGGCCAAACAGTTCCTTTGGCGCTTGGGGCTTGAACCGCGCGGGCTGGAGGAGGACTCGCTGCTGATCGCGACGGCTGAGCGGGCGATGCACGAAAGCGGGGAAGCGCCCGATGTCTGGTTCCACCGCCACCGTTTCGGGCGAAGCGCGTCTGGGGATGAAGTCAGCGCGTTGCTGGCCGGGTACCGCCCGGTCGGCACCGAACACCCGCTGTGGGACGAATCTGCCTCACCCGCCTTGCAGATCGAGGAAGTTGAGCGAATCTGGTCGGCAATTGAGGAACGCGACGATTGGTCATCCCTGCACGAAAAGGTGATTGCAATCCGCCGTCTGGGCGACGCGCTTGGTTCGCCCTTGGAACCAGTGGTTGGCGAGAATTAACCATGATCCTTGGCCAAAATCCAAAGGGTTGGTCGCTAAGGGCAGAAGGCAAATCCGCTTGAAGCATCACCGTTTTTCTGTAACGGGCCGTTTCGGAAGAGGGACGTGAGCAAAACCGAGATCATCTCTTATGAGCCCGCGACTGGCGCGCAGTTGTGGCGGGGCAAGGTCGGCAATGTCGACGAGGTGGTCGATCGTGCCCGCCGCGCCTGGCCGGCCTGGGCGGCGCAATCGCTCTCCAATCGGATGGAAATGGTCCGCCGCTTTGCCAACGAAGTGCGCAAGGAAAGCGAAAAGCTCGCCACCACCATCGCCCGCGAGACCGGCAAGCCGCTATGGGAAGCCCGCACCGAGGTTGAAAGCGTCATCAACAAGGTGGAAATTTCGATCCGCGCCTATGCGGAACGAACCAGCCAGCGCAAACTCGATTCCGCAATGCAGGGAACTTCGGCGTTGCGCCACAAACCGCATGGCGTGATGGCGGTTCTGGGCCCTTACAACTTCCCCGCGCATCTCCCCAACGGCCATATCGTCCCCGCGCTGATCGCGGGCAATGCCATCGTCTTCAAACCTAGTGAGAAAACTCCGGCGACAGCCGAATTACTGGTGCAGTGCTTTCACCGCGCCGGAATTTCCGCCGCTGTTGTCCAGCTGTTGATCGGCGGCCCGAGCGAAGGTCAGGCCTTGATTTCGCACGACGGGATCGACGGGGTGCTGTTCACCGGATCGGCGCACACTGGGATCGCGATCAATCGCAAGCTCTCCGCCCGGCCAGACAAGATCGTCGCGCTGGAAATGGGGGGCAACAATCCGCTGGTCGTGTGGGATACTCCCAAGCTGACCGATGCAGCCGCGCTGGTGATCCAGTCCGCCTTTACCAGCGCCGGGCAGCGCTGCACCGCTGGACGGCGGCTGATCGTCAAGACCTCACTCTATGACGCGCTGATAAGCGAAGTGAAGAAGCTCGCTGACCGGATTATCGTCGGCGCCCCATTCGATGAACCGGCGCCTTTCATGGGCCCGGTGATTGACAATCAGGCTGCCGATGGTCTCACCGAGAGCTTCCTCTATCTGCTCAGTCACGGCGGCAAGGCGATCAAGCACATGGTCCGCCCGCGCGATGATCTGCCGTTCCTGTCACCCGCGATTATCGATGTCACCAAGGTCCAAGACCGGCCCGATGTTGAGCTGTTTGGGCCGTTGCTACAGGTCGTCCAGGTTGACGATTTCGATCAGGCGATTGCCGAAGCAAACAACACGCGTTTCGGCCTGTCCGCGTCATTGGTTGGCGGCACGCCGCAAGAATACAACCGCTTCTGGGCCAATGTCCGCGCCGGGGTGATCAACTGGAACCGCCCAACCAATGGCGCCAGCAGCGCCGCTCCGTTCGGCGGAGTGGGCCTCTCAGGCAACCACCGCCCGAGTGCATACTACGCGGCGGACTATTGCGCCTATCCGGTTGCCTCCACCGAGATGGACCAACCGCGCGCAGTGATCGGTGTTGGCCTGCGCGAAAGCTGATCAGCCGCTGACGAGATCGACTTCGGTCAGCCCGTTATCCAGCTTGCGAACGAACACTACAAAGTTGGTGCCGGCCTTGCTGGAACTGAGAACATGGTCCGGGCCTTCCAGCCGGTGCGCCGGCACGGCACCGCTGGCGTTCAGCCGGGTGTAGTAGAACGCCAGCACATCCTCGACCGAGACCGGGGTCTGGAAATTGACCACGCGCAGCTTGCAACCATTCGCATCGTTACCGGCAGCTTCCTGAACCGAGCCGCGCGGATAGATCGGCAGGGCGGCGGGCATGCGCGCCGCCCAGATGGCGGAATAGCTGACTGTAGCGAGGCACTTCTTGGCGCGGCCCGGCAATGCCGCGGCTGCTTGGCCAACGCTCTCGGGGCTAACGCTATCGTCGTTCTCGGAGCTGGGCGAAGGCACCATTTGCAGCGGCGCACCGGCCAGCTTTTCCGCATCGGCCTTGGCCGCGGCAATCGCTTCGCTGCTGCGCTTGATCGTGGGGATCGCGGCTGTGGCAGGTTCACCGCCGACCAGGGCGGCGGTCGGACGGTTCTGACCCGTCAGATCTGGATCGACCATGATCGGATCGTTGATCGCCGCCACCACAGCCGGATCGCGTGCTTCAGGAACGAGCACGCTGGAGTGCTCATCGCTGCAAGCGGCAAGGCCGATGACCAGAGACAGCAGAAGCGGGCGCGTAAACACGGCGGCAATCCATGCCCCCGAATGGTTAAAATGTGTTTGAGGCGAGTGGCCCTTCGGCACGCGCCGAAAGGCCACTGAGCCGGTCTAGCGGCAACGCGCGTTGCTGCGATCGATCGACCGGCCAAGGATAGCCCCGCCGGCAGCACCGAGGATTACGCCCAAAGTGCGGTCTCCGCGCCCGGCGACCTCGTGGCCGATCAAGCCGCCGACCGCCGCGCCAATGAGCAAGCCGGTGGTGCCGTCTTCGCGGCGGCAATAGTAACGGCCGTCATCGCCGCGCCAGATCCGGGTGTCCGCATCGACCCGCTCTTCATAGCGCCGCTCATAGCCGCGCCCCCGATCCCAGCCGCGATGGCGGCCGCGGTCACGATGGTTCCAGCTATCGCCGGTGTTGGTCGACATTTGAGTCGGCACCCCGGCATAGCCAGTCGCGACCGCGCCTGCCGGAACGGTGGTGACCAGCAGGCCGGGAACGATCAGCGCGATCGCGCCTTTGGTAATCTTCGTCCCCATGATTGTTCTCCTGCGGTTGGGTTGCCTGGTTCGATCACCGAACCGCATTCAGGTTTGAGCCTCCGAAGCTGAACCGACGGCAACCATGGCGACAGGTTTGCGGGCCATGCGATGAAGCGAGCCGAACCGGGGGCAAGGCGTGCTGCCGCCTCGACGAACCGAATGGCAACGGCTACGCGCGCCCCATGCCCAGCCCCGACTCGCGCCCGCCCAGCGGCCTGCCTATGGCGCTGGGGGCCTATTTCATCTGGGGGCTGCTGCCGCTTTACCTGCTGCTGGTGCGCGATGTTCCGCCCTTCGAATTCGTCGGCTGGCGGATTGTATTCACCTTGCCGCTCTGCCTGCTCATCGTCGCTGCGCGCCGCCAGTTCCGTGAATTGCGCGCTGCGCTCACCAGCCGGCGAACCATGGCGCTGTTGATTGTAAGCGCTGTGCTGATCGGCGTGAACTGGTTGGTCTACGTTGCGGCGATCCAGCAAGGTCATGTCTTCGCGGCGAGCCTGGGCTATTACATCAATCCCCTGGTCAACGTCTTGCTGGGCACGCTGTTCCTGCGCGAACGGCTAAGCCGCGCGCAGTGGGCCGCAGTCGCTCTGGCGGCGGTTGCGGTGTCCTTGTTGGCATGGAACGCGCGCGAGATGCTGTGGATCAGCCTCACTCTGGCTGGCTCATTTTCGGCCTATGGCCTGGTGCGCAAACTGGTGCCGGTGGGTGCTTTGCCTGGGCTGACGGTCGAAAGTATGCTGCTGTTCCTGCCCGCGATCGGCATCATCCTGTGGCAGACCGCAGGCCCAATTCCCGCCGCAGTCGGGCATGACTTGATCCAGAGCCTGCTCATCGCCTTTTCGGGCGTGGTCACCGCGGTACCGCTGCTCATGTTCGCGATTGCCGCGCGGCGGATGGACTATTCGGCGCTGGGCTTCGTCCAGTATCTCGCGCCGACAATCGTCTTCTTCATCGGCCTGTTCGTGTTCAAGGAGCCGCTGCGCCCCATCCAGCTTGCCAGCTTTTTGCTGATCTGGGCTGCAGTGGCGCTGTTCGTGTGGGATCTGCTGGCGCGGCTGAAAGCTAGCCGACCAGCCGCCAGTTGAGCGTCTCGCCCGCGTGGAACGGGACAATTGCCGTGCCGTTTGCATCGATGCTCGCCGGGACTTCCACGTCACGGCGCTCCAGCGTCACCGTGCCCTCATTGAGCGGCAGCCCATAGAAGCGCGGGCCGTTCTCGCTGGCAAAGGCCTCGAACTTGTCGAGCGCGGCTTCTTCCTCAAACACCGCCGCATAGCTTTCCAGCGCGTAGGGTGCGTTGAAAATCCCCGCGCAACCGCAAGAAGCTTCCTTGGTGTGAACCGCATGGGGGGCGGAATCGGTGCCAAGGAAGTACTTGGGCGATCCGGAGGTTGCCGCCTTGCGCAGCGCCAGCCGGTGGACCTCGCGCTTGAGCACAGGCAGACAGTAGGCATGCGGCCGGATTCCGCCGACCAGCATGGCGTTACGATTGAGATGCAAGTGCTGCGGGGTAATCGTCGCGCCGACGTTTGGTCCAGAGGCATCGACGAAAGCAACGGCATCAGCGGTGGTGATATGTTCGAACACCACTTTCAGACCCGGAAAATCGCGCACAATCCCGGTCAGCGTCCGTTCGATATACACCGCTTCACGATCGAACACGTCAACTTCGTGGTCGGTCACCTCGCCGTGGACCAGCAGCGGCATCCCGGCGCGCTCCATCGCCGCTAAGACTGGTGCCAAACCCGCGACATCGGTCACACCATGGGCGGAGCCGGTAGTGGCATGGGCGGGATAGAGCTTGGCGGCGGTAAATACGTTTTCGGTGTGGCCGCGCACCAGTTCAGCTGGGTCGGTCGCATCGGTGAGGTAAGCGGTCATCAACGGGGTGAAGCCCGGCCCGGTCGCCGCAACGATCCGCTCGCGATAGGCCCGCGCGGCTTCGACCGAGGTCACCGGCGGCGATAGGTTGGGCATCACAATCGCCCGCGCAAACTGCCGCGCGGTGTGCGGCGCGACCCCAGCCAAGATTGCGCCATCGCGCAAATGGACGTGCCAATCGTCAGGGCGGCGGATTGTTAGAGTCGCGGAAGCAGTCATGCCTTCCCCTTAGGCAAGGCTGTGCCTATCTGTCACCTATGCCAGCAACATTCCTGACCTTTCGCGCCGTGATCCGTCTCTCGGGCGAGGACGTGCGCGGATTTCTCAACGGCTTGGTCACCAACGATGTCACCGGCGATCTGCCAGTTTGGGCGGCACTGCTCACCCCGCAGGGCAAGGTGTTGTTCGATTTTCTGGTCTGGGATGGCGGCGATGACTTGCTGCTCGATTGTGAAGCCGCGCAAGCTGAGGCCCTTATCAAGCGGCTGTCGATCTATCGTTTGCGCCGCGCGATTACGATTGCAATCGATCCGACGCTTGGGGTGCATTGGCAGCCTGGTGACGGCCCCTCCCTCGATCCGCGATTGCCCACGCTGGGTCAGCGCTGGCTGGGCAAGCCCGAGGGCAAAAGTGCCGAACCGGCGTGGCTCGCCCACCGACTTTCGCTCGGCGTCTGCGAAGGCCACGCCGAACTCGGCGATCTGCTCTGGCTGGAATGCAACGCCGCCGAGCTGAACGGCGTGAGCTTCACCAAAGGCTGCTATGTCGGCCAGGAGAACACCGCGCGGATGAACTGGCGCGCCAAGGTCAATCGGCGGCTGGTGGTGGTTCCATTGGCGGATAGCGATCCGGCGCGGCAGCGGGTTGCCTATCCGGAGCTGGGACTGGCGGTCGATCACCGGCGGGTGGAGGACATTCCCGCGAGTCTTTTGCCTGACTGGCTTCAGCTCGCCTGACTTGCCGGCACGATCCCCGCCGCAATCGCCCCTTCGATCAGCATCTTCTCGGCCTTGTCGCGCGCCGAGGTGCGCGGGATGCCGAGCGACTGGGCGAGCGGCCCGCCCATCAGCGCATCGCCCAGCGCCATCACACAGAGCGCATGGGTAACGTCGTGCATCCGGCCGCTGTCATGATCGCCCAAATCGTCGACCAGCTCATGGATCGCTTCGAGCAAGGGGTCGAGCGCGTCCTCATTGCCGTTCATCAGCATCCAGGTCGCCAGCATGCCGCCGCCTTCCTTATCGAAGGCATCGAACGTCAGATCGACCACATCGCGCGGCGTCCCCTCGCCCGCGCGGCTGGCCAGCACGGCATCCTCAATCGTCGCGCAGATCGTGACCGCCAGATGTTCGGCGAGGGCCTTTTGCAGCCCTGCCGCCGAGCCGAAATGGTGGAGCAGATTGGCGTGGGTCCGGCCAATCCGGCTGGCCACAGCCTTCAGCGTGACCGCCTGCGGACCCAGCTCAATCAGCAGCGCACGCGCGGCTTCCAGCGCAACGGTGCGGCTTTCTTCCTGGCTCAGTCGCTTCCTTATTGACATTAGTGTAAGTTACCCCTAGGTGGCAGCTCATGAACGCACACACCACCTTCCCGCTCGACGTAGAACCCGCCGCCCATAACGGCAAGCCGGTTCCAACCCCGCATGACCTGACCATCACCGTGCGCGATCAGCGCTTTGGCCGGGAAACCAAGCCCGGTCGTTGGTGGATCAAGGGCGATCCGATCGGCACCGCCTGGCACAATGCCCTCTCCGCCACCTTCCCGCGTGGAGAAGCCTTTTTCATCGAGGCCGTGAAAGCCCACCGCGAAGGCGCATCGGCCAAGCTGGAGGCGGAAATCCGCGCCTTTGTGCGGCAGGAAATCAACCACACGCGCGAGCATATTGCGTTCAACCGGGCGGCGGTGGACGCCGGTTACGATCTCGATGCGATCGACGCGCGGGTGGCCGCCAACCTTGAGCTGACCAAGGGTCGCCCGGCGATCCTCAACCTTGCAGTGACCATGGCGCTGGAACACTACACCGCGATGATGGCGCACGAGTTCCTGGCCAACCCCAAGCACTTCAAGAATGCCGAGCCGGAAACGGCAGCGATGTGGCGCTGGCACGCGATCGAAGAGATCGAGCACAAGGGCGTTGCCTACGACACCTGGCTCCACGCCACGCGCGATTGGTCGAAATGGCGGCGCTGGAAGGTGAAGAGCATCATGATGGTCCTCATCACCGGTCGGTTCCTGGGCCACCGCTGGCAGGACACACTCGAACTGCTCAAGCAGGATGGGCTGACCGGCTGGCGCGTGAAAGCCAAGCTGGCCTGGTACCTGGTCGGCACTCCCGGCGTTCTGCGGCGGATCTTTCCCGCTTGGTGCGCCTACTTCCTGCCCGGCTTTCACCCCTGGCAGCACGACGACCGCGCGCTTATCGGCAAGGCCGAAAGCGAATTTGCGGACGCGGTGCTGCAGGCGGCCTAAGCCGCCCGCATTGGCATAAGCTCTACGTCGCAATCGCACGGCTCGCCCAGTTCAAGCTGGTGCTCGACGGACTCCACTTCGGCCCCGCGCGCAACTGAGTAGCGTTGGCGCAGTTGCCCGGTCGGCTTGAAGCCTACCTTGCGCAGCACCGATCCCGATGCGGGATTGTCAACGAAGTGACCCGCTACCAGCTTGCGGTGTCCGAGCACCTTGGCGAGCCGCAGCACGGCGCGCGCAGCTTCGGTTGCATAACCCTTGCCCCAGTGATCGCGCGCGAACCAATAGCCCAGCTCAACCTCGCCATCGATCTCGCCCAGGCCGATGCAGCCGACCAGTTCGGCCGGTCCGGCTGCGGTGGGCAGCGTGACGAAGAAATGCGGCAGGCGCTGATCCTGCGGCTGGCTGGCGAACCAGCGGGCATCATCGGGCGTATAGGGCCAGGGCGCTTTGGCGAGGTTCTTGACCACCTCTTCATCGGCGATCCGCGCGAGCAGCTCGCGCCAATCCTCGGGCCAACCAGGCCGCAGGAACAGTCTTTCGCTGCGAATGAACATCATCTCTACTCCCGTCATTCGCCCCGCGCCGGCCTTTAGGACGACTGCGTGACATTGGCGTTACGGCTTGCGACCGGGTGCACCGCTGGCGGGACACCCGATCAAAACCGTGCTGAGGGAGAGACGAAAAGAGGGAGACGGGTTGGCCCCTCTCCCTCGTTTGCCGGACTCACCAAGTCCGTTGGGGGCCATCCTGTCTGGATGACCCTTTATCGGTCATCCGGTTATTCGGCGGCGGCTGCCATATCGACCGAGACGTACTTGCGGCCGAGTTTACCATCGTGGAATCGTACGCGGCCTGCCGAGAGGGCAAACAGGGTATGATCCTTGCCGATGCCGACATTCACGCCTGGGTAGACGCGGGTGCCGCGTTGGCGGACGATAATGTTGCCGCCGATCACTTCCTGACCGCCGAACTTCTTCACGCCGAGACGGCGACCGGCTGAATCGCGACCGTTACGCGACGAACCGCCTGCTTTCTTGTGTGCCATCTCGCCTTACTCCGACTTTGCCGCAGCCGCCTTCTTGGCGGGGGCCTTCTTGGCAGGGGCTTCAGCCGCTTCGGCCGGAGCAGCTTCCTTCTTCGGCGCAGCCTTCTTGCCTTCCGCACCGACGCCGACAATCCGAAGCAGAGTCATCTGCTGGCGGTGACCGGCCTTGCGACGATAGTTGTGGCGGCGACGCTTCTTGAAGACGATCACCTTCTCGCTCTTGGCCTGGGCGATCACTTCGGCGGTCACAACAACGCCCTTGGCGTCCTTGATCTCACCGCCGTCACCGGCGAGCAGAACGTCGCTCAGCGTGATGGTCTCACCGGCTTCACCGCTGAGCTTCTCAACCGCGATCTTGTCTCCAGCGGCAACCCGGTATTGCTTGCCGCCCGTACGCACTACAGCGAACATGGTCTGTTGTTCCATCTCTTGCCCGAGGGCTGAATTTCCCAGCATTTCCCGTGACAGGAAACGCGCCGGACGCCCCACCGCTGGCGGCAGGGGGCCCAAAGAAGGGCTGCCCCTAGTCGAGACATGCCGAACTGTCAACGCACTGCACGCAGGATTTTCGCCCCTCGCGCTGCGGCATAGGGCCGTGCTAGGGGGACTGCGCGATGTCTGCAATCCGCCCCGCCCTGTTGCTCTGCGCCGTGCTGCTGACCGGCGCTTGCTCGACCACCGAGGGCGAATTCCCTTCGCTGGCTCGCCGTCCGGCGGAACGGGTCAACGGGGCCATTGAACCGGCACCTGCGCCGCTGCCCATCCCAGTGATTGATGCGCTCAGCCCGGGTTTGGAGGCACGAATAAGCGAGCTTAAGGCCCGTGCTCGCACCGGACACGCGAAGTTCCTCTCACGCGAATCGCGTGCGCGACAACTTGTCGTCGCGGCGCGCGGCGCCGCAGTGGGTTCGGAAGGGTGGTCGGTCGCCACGGTTGCTGTCGCGGAGCTCGAAGCCGCACGCAGCGAGGTTATGATCGCGCTCGCCGATCTCGATTCGCTCTATGCGGCAGAGCGCATCGCGGGGAGCGACGGTGTACTGATAGGCTCCGCCCGTGACTCTGTTGCCGCCCTTGTCGAAGCGGAAGACCGTGTGCTGGCCGAGCTGGGCGGGAGGCTCAGGCAATGACTCTGGCTTGCGCCACCTGCCCGGTTGCGACTCGTGCCGCCTGCGCCGCGCTCACGCCCGAGGAGCGTACCGAATTTTCCAAACAAGGTCGCCGTCAGAAGTTGGCCAAGGGTGAGGTTCTATTTGCCGCCGGGGACGAACGCGATAGCTGCGCCACGCTGGTCAGCGGAGCTCTGAAGATCGCCTCGATTGACCGTGAAGGTGTCGAAAGCATCCTCTCCTTGGTCCACCCGGCGGGCTTCGTGGGCGAACTGTTCTCGCCCTTCCCCGGTTACGAGGTTGCGGCGCTGGTCGATTCGGAGGTCTGCCTGTTCTCGCGCAAGGAAGTAGAGGCTGCGGCGATCCGCCATCCGGCGCTGGGCTTGGCGCTGCTCCACCGTGCGCAAGACAATTTGCACGACGCGCGTGAGCTGCTCGATCTCTCACGGCGGCGCAGCGCCCGTGCGCGGGTCGCTGGCATCCTCTTGGCCTTTGCTCGCGCCGCCAGCGATTCGCCCTGCCACCCGGCGCATCGGTACGACCTCCCCGTCAGCCGCAGCGAAATGGCCGGGCTGCTGGGACTGACAATCGAAACGGTCAGTCGGCAACTGAGCGAGCTAACGGCCTGGGGTACGATCAAGAAGCAAGGTGCGCGCGGCATCGAACTGGTCGATTCTGTGCGGCTTGGAGAGCTTGCGGCCTGACCGTCTGTGCGGTTCGGGCCGATTAGGTTAGCTAATTCCAGCGACTAAGATCGGTATAGTCCTCAGCCCTTGGCTCGACCCAGTGCCAGGTGCCTTCACGCAGCTCGCGCTTCCAGAACCACGAATCGCTTTTGAGATGATCCATCGCAAAATCGACCGCGTCGAAAGCAGCACGCCGGTGGATTGCGGCGGCGGAAACGCAAACGATCGGCTCTCCGGGCCGCATCACGCCGGTGCGGTGGATCATTAGCATGCCGAGCAGGCCAAAGCGCTGCACTGCCCCCTCCGCTAACGCCTCCAACCCCGGCAGCGTCAGCGGTGCGTAATGGCTGAGCTCAAGCGCCTCGATCCCGTCACCGCCGCGTACTTCCCCGACAAAGGTACAGACCCCGCCAAGCCCCGGATGGGCATGGGTGAAGGGGCCGATGAACTGGCCGGGAATGAACAGACTATCGAGCAGGCGGACATCGATCATCGCCCTAACCGCCACTGACCGGGGGCAGAAAGGCCAGCTCATCGCCATCCGCCAGCTGAAGTGCCGCTTGCTCTGCAAGCAATTCGCCATTGAGCGCCCAGCGCACTCGCTCGTCGCTCAACGCCAGGGCCAACGAAGGATCAAGCCCGGCCAGAATTTCGGTCAATGCACCAGGAGCGACCACAAGCTCCATCGCCCCCGCCGCATCGCGCAGTCGCCCAAGGAACACCAATCGCGCAGTCATCGCCTCAGCCCCCGGTCAACGACATGTGCCGCGCCAGCGCCGGAGCCTCACCGTGCGCCGAAATCGCAAAGTGGTGCCGCTCGGGCTTGATCCGCATCGCGGTATCGAGCGCCCTGGCCAGCGCAGTATCGGGTTCTTCCGAACGCAGCGCGGCCCGAAGGTCGGCCATCTCGCCCCCGCCGAGGCAAGGGTAGAGCTGGCCGGTAGCGGTGACCCGCACGCGGTTGCAGCCTTCACAGAAATTGTTGGTGAGCGGCGTGATCAGTCCGAGCCGGCCGCCGGTCTCGGCAATATCGAAATAGCGCGCCGGGCCCCCTGAGCGGTGATCGCTGGGGGTCAGGGTCCAGCGCTGCGCTAACTCTTCGCGCACGGCGGTCAGCGAAAGGTAGTGATCGAAGCGGTCTTCCTCCACCTCGCCCAGCGGCATCACTTCGATCAAAGTAAGGTCCATCCCCCGCCCGTGCGCCCAGCCGATCAGATCGGGTAGCTCGGCCTGATTGATCCCCTTGAGCGCGACCGTGTTGATCTTGACTTTCAGTCCCGCGGCCTGCGCCGCCGCGATCCCTTCGAGCACTTGCGGCAACACGTCGCGCCGCGCCAGCTTGGCGAAGGTCGCGCGATCAAGCGTGTCGAGCGAGACATTGATCCGCCGCACGCCTGCAGCATGCAGCGCCTCGGCATGTTCAGCCAATTGCGTGCCGTTGGTGGTGAGCGTCAGCTCGTCCAAACTGTCTCCCAGCTGGCGGCCCAGCGCGCGGACCAGTGCAATCATGTCGCGCCGCACCAGCGGCTCGCCGCCGGTTAGCCGAATCTTGCGCACCCCGCGCGCGATGAAGCCCAGCGCCAGATCGTGCAGTTCCTCAAGGCTGAGCACGTCCTTGCGCGGCAGGAAGGTCTGCCGTTCGGGCATGCAATAGGCACAGCGCAGATCGCAGCGATCGGTGACCGACAGCCGCAGATAGGTAATCCGGCGCTGAAATTGGTCGATCAAGGGCTGCGGATCGGTCACGCTGGCGAGGGTATCACAAGGCCCGCGCCCGCGCCATCGAGCGGGAGGCATTGGCCGGTCAGGCCGGGCGCGGCGGCGAGATAGGCCAGCGCGGACTGGATCGCGGCTTCGTCGTTGCTGGCCACGGCATTGACGCGGACCGGTGCAAGATCGCGGGCGAGGCTTTGCACGGCAGCGAGCCGCCAGCCGCGGTGAGTGTGATCGGCGGGGGGGAAGATGATCGTGACATCCTCCCCTTTAGGGGAGGGGACCCACGCAGTGGGGGTGGGGCTCGTGCGGGTACTCCTGACCTTTCCGGCTTCAATAGCAACGTCAGGATTACCCGCGCGAGCCTCTCCACCAGCTTCGCTGGTCCCCCTCCCCTGAAGGGGAGGAAGTTTGGGAAGCCAATCCGCATAAAACACCGCCGCCGCCTCCAGTGCGCCTTCCGGCAAGCCCTTGACCCGCAGCACTGCCATCAGCGCCGCTCGCGGGTCAGGGTGATGCCGATCTGCTCGCCCGCTTCGCTGATCGCCAGCTTGACAATCTTGACTGTCACTTCCTCCACCCGCGCGTCCTGCAGGAACAGCGTTTCGCAGACATGATCGGCGACCGCCTCGATCAGCTTGAAATGTACCCCCGGCGGCAGCGCTTCGGAGGCAGCGAACTTCAGGTCCATGTAGTTCTTGCTGGCCGACAGCGGCGTCGCGGCTTCGTAGCGCTCGATTGGCTTCATCCGGACCTGGATGGTGAAGCGGAGCGGCTGCGGGCGGCCGGTCTCTTCCGAATAGATCCCGGTCAGGACATCGTGTTCGAACTCGGCAACTTCAAGGATCAGCGAATCGGCCATGCGTGCCCTTATCCCGGATTTGACCATCGCGCGAAGATCGCTGTGGGGAGCAGTCTGCCGCCCTCACCTTCTTCGCGCACGGCCAGATCGCCATGCTCGATCGTGCCGGGCAGGTCCTCGAACACTTCGTGCAGCAGCCCCGCCAGCGCCAGCGAGGACATCCGGACGGCGTAGACCGTGAGGAACAGAAAGCGGCTGTCGCGATCCAGCAGCAAGCGGCAATCGCCGATCAGGCGCGGCAAGTGTTCTTCCAGCCGCCAGACCTCACCCTCCGGCCCGCGCCCGAACTTGGGCGGATCGAGGATGATCCCGTCATAGCGCCTGCCGCGCCGCACTTCGCGCGCGGTGAACTTGGCGGCATCGTCAACGATCCAGCGGATTGGGCGCTCGGCCATTTCAGAGAGCGCCGCATTTTCGCGCGCTTGGGCGACCGACTTCTTGCTGGCATCGACATGAGTGACCGAGCCGTGTTGACTGAGCGCCAGGCTGCCTACGCCGGTATAGCCGAACAGGTTGAGCGTCGCCGCATCGCTCCGTTCGCCCAACTGCGCCCCCATCCAGTCCCAGACCGGGGCCATATCGGGGAAGAATCCCAGGTGCCGGAACGGGGTGCATTGCGCGGTGAAGCGCACATTGCCCCAAGCCAGCGGCCAGCCTTCGCGCGGCACCGCATTGGCAAACTGCCAGCGCCCGCCGCCGTCCTCATCCGAACCGGGCACGAATTCCCCGTCGCTCGCCCACCGTTCCAAGCGCGGTGCCCACAGCGCCTGCGGCTCTGGCCGGATGAAGGCGTGCTGGCCATAGCGCTCCAGCTTGCGGCCATGGCCAGAGTCGATCAGGCCATAGTCAGCCCAGCCCTGCCCAGACAGGATCAGCGGCTGTTCGACCAGCTCAGCCATCAGCCCCGGGCTGTCGCGTGCTGCGCGACATAATCAGCCACCGCAGCATAATCACCCGGCAGCTCGACCATCCGTTCCTCGCGCTGGAACAAGTCACCAATCCGGCTGGGCAAGCTCGGACGGTGACCCGTGGCCCGTT
>CAZVMC010000028.1:0-20941 GCA_964628635.1 uncultured Novosphingobium sp.
AGTTTTTCGATCTGCGCTTTGACCGGGCCCTCCTGGAAACCCGGGGCCAGATCGGCACCGACAAAAACCCGGCGCTCAAGGTTGAACCGGCGGATCGCGACCGGCCCCGAACCGACGCTGATATCGGCCACGCGGGAGAGCGGAACCGAGCCGCCACTGGCAGTCTGAACTGGCAGGTTTTCGATCACCGACAATTCCCGGCGCGAATCTTCGGAAAGTCGCACCCGGATCGGAATCTGGCGATCGGAAAGCGAGAATTTCGCGGCATTTTGATCGATATCGCCGATCGTGGCGATCCGGATGGTCTGGCTGAGCGCGGCTGTCGTCACGCCCAGGCTAGCGGCCAGATCCTGCCGGGGGGTGATGATCAGTTCGGGCCGGCGGGTGTCGGCCGCAATCCGCGGCGCGACCACGCCGGGCACACCCTTCATTTGCTCGACCAGTTTGGTCGCGGCGGCTTCCAGTGCGACTGAGTCGGCGCCGGTCAGCATCATCGAAATCGGTCGTCCGATTCCCGGAGGCCCGGCTTGGAACAGCGCCTGGAAATTGACCCGGGCATCGGGGATCTGCTGCAAGGCAGGAGTCAGATCCCGCTCAAATTCCTGGCTGGATAGGTCGCGGTCCTCTTTCAGCGTGATCAGCAAAGAGCCATTGCCTTCGGTGATGCGTTGCTGGACCTGCTCCACTTCGGGCCGCGCCCTGACGATTTCGGTAACTCGGTCAGACACCGCCTCAGTCTGTTGCAGCGTGGTACCCGGAACCATTTCGATCGTGATCCGGCTGAAGCCGATGTCCTGTTCGGGGAACAGCTTCTGCGGCAGGATGGCAAACAGCACGCCCGAGAGAATGAGCGAGAACAACGCGATCCCGATCATCCATACCCGGTGATCCCGCAGCCTTGCGCCAAGCCGCTGCACCCAGAAGCGATTCCACGCGAAAAAGCCGCGGCTGCGTTGGCGAACCAGCAGATTGATCAGGCTGAAAAGCAAGGTTTGCAGCAGGAAGACCAAACCGTAGGCAATCGGCGCACCGAGGACCAGGGCTGACAGCACCAGACCGACGCCGGGACCGGTGGCAACCTGCCCAATCTCAGGAGCAGACTGCATCAACCAGGGCGAAAGCGCGGTAAATACTGCGACAATGCCGGGCAAGAGATGATAGAGCGGCTTGCCTTGCACGGTTTCAATGCTGGCGCGAATAGCTTTGGCCCGGCGGTCATCGAGGCTGAAGTGCAGCATCCGCACGTAGCGATCCATCCACACCCCGGTGCCATGTTCGGCGACGCCGTGGGGCTTGAGGAAATAGGCGGCGATCATTGGCGTTATCATCCGCGCGACAGCGAGACTGATCAGCACCGATACGATAACCGTCCAGCCGAAGTTGAAGAAGAACTGCCCGGGAATTCCGGGCATCAGCCCGACCGGCAGGAACACCGCGACAATCGAGAAGGTCGTTGCCACCACAGCGAGGCCGATTTCGTCTGCGGCATCGATCGATGCCTGATAGGCGCTTTTGCCCATCCGCATGTGTCTGACGATGTTTTCCACCTCAACGATCGCATCGTCGACCAGCACGCCGGCCACCAGCCCGAGCGCCAGCAGCGACATCTGATTGAGTGTGATCCCCAGCATGTCGAGGAACCAGAAGGCCGGGATCGCCGAAAGCGGAATCGCAATCGCAGAAATCAGCGTGGCCCGCCAATCGCGCAGGAAGAAGAACACCACGATGACCGCCAGAATCGCACCCTCGATCATCGCCGCAATCGAGCTGCTGTATTGTTCCTTGACGTAGGGAACGGTGGTGAACAGCTTGTTGAACTTGACGCCCGGATTGTCCGCTTCAAGCTTGGCGAGGCGGGCAACCGCTCCATCGTAAACAGAGACATCGGACTCGCCGCGCGAGCGTTGGATCCCGAAAGTCACGACTGACTTGCCGTCGGTCTTGCCGATCGATGTCACTTCACCGAAGCTGTCCGAAACCTTGGCAACATCCGCCAGCTTGATCGTGCGCCCGCCGCCAAGGGGAATATCGGCCTGCGACAGCTCGAAAGCCGTCTGGGTGTTGCCCAGCACGCGAACCGATTGCCGCGTTCCGCCAATCTCCGAACGCCCCCCGGCAGCATTGAGGTTGAGCTGGCGCAAGACCTGATTGATCTGGCCCGCCGATACGCCATTCGCCTGCATCTTCGCGGGATCGAGGATCACGCGAATCTCACGCGTGACGCCGCCGCCGCGATTGACCTGGGCCAGACCGGGGACGGTCAGCATGGCTTTGGTCACGGTATCGTCGACAAACCATGATAGCTGTTCTAGCGTCATGTCGTCAGCTTCGACCGAGAACAGGCCGATTTCGTCGCTGGAGATGTTTACCTTGTAAACCTGGGGCTCAAGGATGCCATCGGGCAAACTGCCCCGCGCCTGATCGACCGCATTCTTTACATCGTTCAGCGCCTCAATAACGTCAGTGCCGATCTCAAACTCGATACTGGTATCGCTGCCGCCTTCACGCGCCGACGACGAGATGTTCTGGACCCCCTCCAGGGATTGCAGCGAGGCTTCGATCTTCTGGGTTATCTGGTTTTCGATCTCAGTCGGCGCGGCACCGGGCTGAGCGATTGAAACCACAACCAGCGGAAACTCGATGTCCGGATCGTTCTGCACTTTCATGCGCGAAAAGGTCACCATTCCGGCCAGCATCAGCCCCAGGAACAGGACGATCGGCACCACCGGATTGCGGATGCACCAAGCCGAGATGTTGCGCAGGTTCATGCTTGCCTCAGGCCCGCGGCGCGACGGGCTTGATCGTCTCGCCTGGCTGGAGGAAGCCGCCAGCCCGCAGCACGACCCGCTCGCTGCCATCGAGCCCGCTGACGATCACAATTCCCTTGTCGGTAATCGTGCCGAGCTTGAGGTCGCGCCGCTGCACCTTGTTGTCGCGCCCGACAATGTAGGTGTAACTGCCCTTGCTGTCCGACAGGATCGCCGATTCCGGCAGCATCGGTGCGACGACGCTACCCGCTTTGATTGTGACCGAAGCAAAACCGCCGGGACGCAGTTCGGGGGCATAGGCAAGGGCAATCCGGGCAATTCCCTGCCGCGTCGTCGGATCGATCACCGGGGCGACCTGCCAGATCTGCCCGGTGAAGCGCTTTTCCGAACCAACGGGGATCACTTCAGCGGCCACGCCTTGGGCCACCGCCGCAAGGTCGGTTTCACCAAGCAGTGCGCGCAGCTCCATTTCGCCGCCCTTGGCGATCCGGAACAGCACGCCGCTGCCGCCGCTGACGATCTGGCCGGGCTCAACCCGGCGTTCGAGCACCAGCCCGGAGGCCGGGGCGACTATGTTGAGCCGCTGAGTGCGTGCGCGCAGCTCGCCCAGTTGCGCCTGGGCCACACGGACACGGGCATTGGCGGCATCGCGATTGGCGGTCAGTCGATCGACGTCGGCCTTGGAGACAAACCCGCGTTCGACCAGCTTGAGCGCGCGATCAAGATTGGCCTGCGCCAGCCGGGCATCGGCCTGCGCCACCTGGATCTGTGCGCCCGAACTGGCTTGCTGCTGGACCTGGACCGAACGATCGACCACCGCGAGGACCTGCCCCGCACCAACCCATTGGCCGGGCTCAACCAGCACCGAAACCACCTGACCGCCTTCGCCGGCAGAACCGACTGGCATTTCGCGGCGCGCAGCCAGCGTGCCGTTGGCGCTGATCGCGCCTTCGATCGTGGTCCGCCCCGGCGTTATCACCGTGACCACCGGCGCCTGATCCTTCTTGCCGTCCGCCGCAGCGTCGGCCGCGCTATTGCGGTTGAGAAGCCACCAGGTCAGCACCAGCAAGGCGACGACCGCCAGTGCAATAAAAACCAGACGGCGCTTGGACTTACGCTCATCCGCGGCCGCCGCATCGAACGGATTGCCGCTGCCATAGCCAGTCAAGGAATCCTTGGTATCGATCTTCGAATCGTAATTCATGCGGCTTGAGCCCCGTTCGGTCCGTTGCGCAGCGAGCTCTGGCCCGCATTATTTCGCAACGGTGTATTACAAAGCTAAATCACTTTGGGCAAGGCCTGTTCGGCGATGAAAGCAACAACTTTGCCTTATTGCAGTGCGCTAGCCCAAGCCCCGCACCGACGCAATCGCCGCTCGCCCGAAGGCCGATTGGAGCAGACGAAACGAATCGCCTGTCAAACGCTTTGCGGGGCCGCACGCCCGCAAGCGTCAGCGGGGGACCCCGACCGGAGCCCCCCGCGAATTCGGTTTAGCGCACTTTCCCGCGCTGAACGAGGTTAATCACGCCCAGCAGCACCACCGCGCCAATGAACGAGGTAACCAGATTCATGATGTTGAACGGCTCATCGCGCAGATGCAGCCCCGAACCCATTCCGACCATTCCCAGCAACCACCGGCCCAGAATTGACCCGACGCAGCCGACGATCACGTTGGCGAATATCCCCATCGACGCATCGCGCGCCATTACCTTGCTGGCCAGCCAGCCCATTACACCGCCCATCACAAGCGCCAGAATCAAGTTCAGCATAACTTCCTCCTCAACTGAGCCGCCCCGACCCGCAGGTCGTCCCCGGCAGCCCGGTGCGTTCCCCGGGATGCGGCCAGTCTAACACGCAAAACGGCGCTGTCGTCCCCAAAAAATCGGGGAACGACAGCGCCGTAGCTGGATCGGAAGATGCCTAGATCAGTATTTCAGCTGGCGTTCGTAAAGATCGCGATAGTGCTGGATCCGGGTGACGCGCAGGCCTTGCATGCCCGAGCGATCGACTGCGCGCTGCCACGAGGCGAACTCTTCGAGAGTCAGGCTGTAACGTTCGCAGACCTCGTCGATAGTCAGCAGGCCGCCGTTGACCGCCGCGACCACTTCCGCCTTGCGCCGCACAACCCAGCGGGTGGTCGACGGATCTGGCAGCGAATCAACCGTGAGCGGCTCGCCGAGCGGGCCGATTACCATGGCAGGCCGGATTTTCTGGTTCTCGATCATCATAGTCCTCGATCGCCGACCTTGGTTGCAACGGCGATATCCCCGGCATTGCCAGACGGGTATTTGCCATCACCTAAAGCATGCTGGTTAACGCCGCGTGAGGGATCGTATCCGGCCACCAGAAGCGCTGCGGTCTGGGGCTGAAAACTGGCAGCGCGCTCGGGGCGCAAGGCTGCCTCAGCGAGCAGTTCGCGCCGCGCGGCCCAGGCGGCAGACTGGCTGGTGCGCAGCATTTGCCAATCGGGATGGGCGGCCGTCTCCGCGCCAACAGCCGCCTGGCCAAGCCGGTCGCGCAGCGCGCCAATCAGGTCTTTTCCAAATTCCATGCCGCGCTTATCGCAGGCTATGGTCAAGATCGGGTAAAGCGCGCCTTTACCATGTGTTGATCTTGGTTACCGGTTTTTGGAGCTGGTTTTCCGCCTAACGGCGGTGCGGGTCACGCGTCCGCCCGTGCCGATTAAGGAACCGCGCTTTTGCGCATTTCGCCAAAAAGTCCTAAGGGCCGCGCCCGATGTCAGACCTCGCGACCCTCGACTTGCCCGATCCGGGCACCCTGTTCCAGCTGGCCGGGCCGCTGAAGGACAAGCGGATCGTCGTCGCCATGTCTGGCGGAGTGGATTCGTCGGTGGTCGCTGCGCTTGCGGCGCGCAGCGGGGCGGAAGTGATCGGAATCACCCTTCAGCTTTACGACACCGCCGGAGCCGCCAAGCGCAAGGGTGCTTGCTGCGCCGGTGACGATATCCGCGATGCACGGGCCGTGGCCGACCGGCTCGGGATCCAGCACTATATCCACGACCACGAATCCGCCTTCCGCGAAGAGGTGGTCGAGGCTTTCGCTGACGACTATCTCGCCGGGCGCACGCCGATCCCCTGCATCCGCTGCAACATGGGGCCAAAATTCACCGACCTGTTCGCAATGGCGCGCGAGCTGGGGGCGGACTGCCTCGCCACCGGACACTATGTCCGCCGCGAGCTCGGCGCTGCCGGGCCGGAACTTCACCGCGCTTTCGATCCCGCGCGCGACCAGTCTTACTTCCTCTATGCCACCACCGAGGCTCAGCTCGATTACCTGCGCTTCCCCTTGGGCGGATTGCCCAAGCCGGTGGTGCGGCAGATCGCCGAAGCCGAAGGACTGCGCGTCGCCGCCAAGCCTGACAGCCAGGACATCTGCTTCGTGCCGGACGGCGACTATGCCAAGATCGTCAAGTCGGTCCGGCCCGAGGGCGCAGCCCCCGGCGAGATCGTCCATGCCGAGACCGGCGCAGTGCTGGGCCGCCATCAGGGCGTGATCCACTTCACCGTTGGCCAGCGCCGGGGGTTGGAGATCGGCGGCCAGCCGGAACCGCTTTACGTAACTGGGATCGACGCAGCAGCGCGCTCGGTGCTGGTCGGTCCGAAGCGGCTTTTGGCGGTGAGCGCCGCGCAGCTGATCGAGACCAACCGGATCGGGCCGCTCCCCGATATGCCATTGACGGCAAAGGTCCGGTCGCTAGCTAAGCCGGTCCCGGTCTCGCTCGACGGCCCATTGGGCGAAGGGGCCGCGACCACTATCCGCTTCACCGCGCCGGAATACGGTGTCGCGCCGGGGCAGGCGGCAGTGCTCTATGCGGGCGAGCGCGTGGTCGGTGGCGGCTGGATCGCCGGAACTGAAGCTGCGGGTTAGGCGTAGTCCTGCGCGATCAGGCACAGGGTGCCGGATGGCACGCTGAGCGCAGCCAAACCCTCCACCAAGGCGCATTCGCCGGGAAGGACCGTTTCCCCGGCAACTGTCACCTGATCCGACAAGGGAATCGCCAGCAGCGGCTTGCCGCCAAAGCGCGCACTGACATCGGCCGCGGGCGCACCATCGAGCCGGTCGAGCCGGAACAACGGCCCCTCAACCAGCGTAACCGCGCCTCGCTCGGCCAGGTGCCGCCGCAACTCGGGCGGATGGGTCTTTCCTTTTGCCACCGCGATCCCGGCTTCGAGATGGAGCTCGCGCGGGCGGCCATAGTCATAGAGCCGGTAAGTAATGTCGCTGGTCTGCTGGACTTCGATGAGGCTCACCCCGGCCCCGATCGCGTGGACCGTGCCGGCTGGAATATAGAAAAAATCTCCCGCACTGACTGCGTGCCAGACCAGCAGGTCTTCGATCGAGCCATCGAGCGCAGCGGCGCGCATGGCATCGGACGAGAGCTTATCACGAAAGCCGACCCCCAAGGTCGCGCCCGGCTCGGCGGCGACAACCAGCCAGCACTCTTCCTTGCCCGCTTTGCCAAGCCCGGCGGCCATTGCCTGATCATCAGAAGGATGGACCTGGACCGAGAGCTTCTCACTGGTGAAAATGTATTTCACCAGCAGCCCCGGCAGTTCGGGCGGCGGCGCAAACCACACCTCGCCAATCCGTTCGCCGTCAGGCGCAACGAACGGGGGTGGCAACACATCGCAGCCCCATGGCTTGGCTACCATGCTGACGGGCAGCAGCGGGCTCACTGGTTTACCGCCCCGTCCAGCTTGCCAACCAGCTGCGCACCGGCCTTGGTCGTAACCAGCACGTCGTTGCCATCAACCACCACGACCACGTCCTCCAGCCCGATCACCGAAACCCTAGGGCCATCGCTGTCGACCAGCACATTGCGGCATTCGACCAGTTCGGCCCGGCCGCGCACCGAATTGCCCGCGGCATCCTGCGGCAGCGCGGCGTGGAGCGCATCCCAATTACCGATATCGGACCAGCCCATGTCCGCCGGGACCATTGCGGCGCGGGCAGTGTTCTCCATGACGGCGTAATCGACCGATTCGCCCTTAATTGCGGCAAAGGCCGGTGGATCGGGATGGAAGCGCCAGCCATCGACCTGCCCGGCATCGACCGATTGCTGCACCGCCGCCATCAGTTCGGGGCGGTGGGCAGCCAGTTCGGCGAGGAAATCGCCAACGCGGAAGGCGAAGATGCCGCCGTTCCAGGCGTAGCCGCCTTCGGCCAGAAAGGCCTTTGCACGGTCCAGATCGGGCTTTTCGACGAATTGCGCTACCTTGAAGCCTGCCGCCCCGATCGCCTCGCCCCGGCGGAGATAGCCGAACCCGGTTTCCGGGCTCTTCGCATCGATCCCGAACGAGACCAGCCAGCCCTCGCGCGCCAGCCCGGCGGCCGCGACGGCAGCGCTCGCAAAGGCGGCTTCGTCGGCAATGTGATGGTCGCTCGGGCAGACCAGCATCACCGCGTCCTGCGGCAAGCGCAGCGCCGCCAGCGCAATCGCCGCCGCAGTGTTCTTCGCGGCAGGTTCCACCACGATCACGGCATCGGGCCGGTCGCCAAGCTGGGCCTCGACGTGGCCCAGATGTGCTGTGCCGGTGACTATCACCGGTGCGGCAAACCGGGCCGGATCGGCGGCCCGGCCCAGCGTGGCTTCAAACAGGGTGCGGTTCCCCACCAGCGGCAAAAACGGCTTGGGCTTGGCCACCCGGCTGCGCGGCCAAAGGCGGGTGCCGCTGCCGCCGCAGAGGATGACGGGAACGATTGGGGTCAGGCTATCAGTGCTCATCGCGGGGCCTCTAGCATAGAAGCGTGGTCAAAGCGTTACGTCGCCGCGCTAATCCTGCCAGCGATCGAGTCGGCAACCCTCACCCGCATGAAGCCGCGCCGTCTCGCTGGCGATCAGCGGGAACGATGCGGTAACCGACTTGGCCTTGGGGTCTTCACTGAGCATGACCAATTCCATACCCGGCTCAAAATCCTTGCGGCAATCGTCCAGACTGCGCCCGCCCAGAAACCGGCACGAGCAGGCGACCCGCGCGCCATAGGCCGATCCGGCCTGCGCGTAACCACTGAGCGTGCCCCAAAACAGCACCAGCAGCGCCGCAACCAGCGCCAGACCGATCACCAGCCAGCGGAGGCGGCGCGGGCGGCGGGCGGACCGCGAAACAGGGGGCGTTGTAACCATGGCGGCTCGCTCGCGCAGCATGGCAGCCGGGTCAACTGCTATTTGAGCGGCTGGTCGCGCTGCGCCAGCAGCGGCGGCAGATAGGGCAGCGTCGCATTGGCCGGGATGGCGGCAATCTCCGCGCGCATTAGCTGGGCACGCGCGGCGGGCGAATCGTGGGTCCGGCCGCGTAGCAGACCGCCGGCCAGTTCTTTGCCGCGCTTGTCCCAGAACTGCGGAGCCAGCCCCGGATCGTAACCCGCATTGCGCAGCAGATGTACGCTCAGCCGGTCGGCCTCGCGCTCGACCAGCCGGTTGAGCCGTCCACTTCTGCCGAACTCGGCCAGCAGCCCCTTGCTGACCCCGGCCGCGACCAGCCGGCGACGATGCGCGAGGACCGAATGTGCCAGTTCGTGCGCGACAATTACGGCCAGCTCGTCCGAATTGTAGTTGGCGAAGTATCGACTGCTGAGCTGGATGATCCGGCCATCGTTGCGCGCGGTCAGGCTGTTGCCCGGGACAATTTCGAACCGCGCGCGGCAAGCGCGATCTGGGATCACGGTCAGGAAATGTTCGGTTCCGCCGCGCTGGACCCGCCAGACCATCGGCGCGGCCGGATCCAGTTCGACCAAGCGGTCTTCAAAGCCATCGCGCACCAGCGTGTCAGGCTTGCCATCGCCGTCGGGCGCAGGCGGCGCAAGTTGCCCTACCGCCAGCACGCCGTCGCCAGGTAGCAGGCCGGCTCGCGCCGCGGGGCTGGCAGGAACAATCGCTTCGATCGCCAGCGGGGTCGCGAAGCCGAACTGCGCTTCAACCGCAGCGCCGATCGACGCCGGGTATTGTTCGCGCGCGTGCAGCACGGCTCCGGTTCCAGGCATATGCTGTTCGCACAGCGCCGCATTGGCGACCGTCAGGCGGAGTGCGATCTGGCCAAGCTTGCTGTCGTGTGCCTGCAGCGCCAGCAGCTGCGCCTCGATCGAGGGAGTGGCGGCCAGGGCAGCTTCGAGCGGAGTCGCGGCCAACAAGCCGGCCAAAACCAGCGCGGTGACCCTACCACGCAAGGCGCTGAGGCCGGTCACCCTCGGCCCGTCGCGGTTAACGCACGTCGCGCCGTCATTAGCGATTGGGGTTTTGAATTTCTTCACCAATTGGGTAGTAGCGGCATTGCCTACCTCGTCGCAAGATGACCGGGCGGCAGGCCTTAAGCGCTTTGAAACATGGTGAATCGCCGGTTGACTCGGCATTTCTCCCATCCTAAAGGCGGGTCTGGATTTGTAGTTTTTAATGATGGAGTTCGTCATGGGACTGAGTAAGTATCTGATGGCCGCTGCCGCCGCGACTATGGCGGTGACCCCGGCGATCGCGCAGACCGCGAGCCCGGTTGCGGTGTCGGATTCCATCCGCGCCAGCGCCGCTGTGGGTGATTCGGAAGAACTGAAGGGCGGCAGCGTTATCGTTGCTCTGCTCGCAGCTGCTGCCATCATCGGCGGCATCCTGCTGCTCGCTTCGAACGAAGACGATACCCCGACCAGCCCGTAAGCTGATCGATCAGTATCTCTGAAAGATAGCGGCCCTCAGGGGCCGCTATTTTTTTGTGCGCAAGGCGCAGTGGATTGCGCCGCTTTGGTTGCCAACGGCAGGCTTCTGCGCGAGGAACCCGGCGATGCCAGCCCGCTTGCCCCGCCTGATTTGTCTGGCCCCTGCGCTGTTATTGGCGGCTTGCGGCGGAAGGGACGGTGAGCCGCCGCTAAGCGATGCCGCGCGCGCCGCCGTGGTAGCGGACCCCGGGATCGCGCGCGAATCGCTGGCCCGCGCGGTTGACCGGCTGTTCAGCGATGCCGCCGCGGCCGAAACCCGCGCCGTGCTGGTGCTGCACCGCGGGCGCACGATCGCCGAGCGTTACGCCCCCGGTTATCACGAGAACACGCGCTTCGTTTCCTGGTCGATGGCCAAGACGGTCACCGGCGTGATGATTGGCCAGCTGGTCGCAGATGGTCGGCTACGGCTCGACGAATCGGTGCCGATCCCCACCTGGCAGCGCCCCGGCGATCCGCGCGGCGAGATTACCTTGCGGCACCTGCTGCAAATGCGCGCAGGCCTGCGCCACACCGAAGCCGGTGACCCGGTCTACGAATCCGACGAAGTGCGGATGCTGTTCCTCGATGGGCGCGATGATATGGCCGCCTATGCCGAAACCCAGCCGCTGGAAGCCGAGCCGGGACAAAGCTGGGAATACTCAACCGCGACCACTGTAATTCTGGCCGATCTCGCCGCCCGCGCGCTGACCACCAGCACTGACCCGGCCGAGCGGCGGCGGGCAGTCAGCGATTACCTGCGCACCCGGCTGTTCGAGCCGATCGGCATGAAAAGCGCAGTGGCCGAGTTCGATTCGGCGGGAACATTGATCGGCGGCAGTTTAATCCATGCCAATGCGCGCGATTGGGCCAAGTTCGGCGAATTCCTGCGGTTGGGCGGGGCAGTCAAAGGCGCGCAGCTGGTGCCGCGCGCCTGGATCGAGTTCATGACCACCCCCAACCCGCGCAACGCCGGATATGGCGCGCAGATCTGGCTCAATCGTCCGGGCGAAGGCAAACAGGTTCCGTTTCCGGGTGCGCCCTCCAGCGCCTTCTCGATGAACGGCCACCTCGGCCAGTTCGTGCTGGTCTCGCCCGGTCAGGCGCTGACGATCGTCCGCTTGGGCAAGACCCAGGACGACGTCGGCCCGCCAGTGCAAGCCGCGATCGGCCGGATCGCGGCGCTGTTCGCGCAGGCTGGCAAATGAGCGGCAAGACCGCGCTCGTCACCGGGGTGACCGGACAGGACGGGGCCTACCTTGCCCGCCTGCTGCTTGCGAAGGGCTACACCGTCCACGGGATCAAACGCCGCTCCTCCTCGTTCAACACCGCGCGGATCGATGACATTTACGAAGATCCACACGATCCCGACCCGCGCTTGATCCTGCACTATGGGGATCTGACCGACGCGACCAACCTGATCCGCATCGTCCAGGAGGTCCAGCCCGACGAGCTCTACAACCTCGCCGCGCAAAGCCATGTCGCGGTCAGCTTTGAGACGCCTGAATACACCGCCAACGCCGATGCGCTCGGCACGCTCCGGCTGCTCGAAGCAATTCGCATCCTCGGCCTCAAGGACAAGACCCGCTTCTACCAGGCCTCGACCAGCGAGATGTACGGCCTGGTGCAGGAAAGCCCCCAGCGCGAGACCACGCCGTTCCATCCGCGCAGCCCCTATGGCGTGGCCAAGCTCTATGCCCACTGGATCACGGTCAACTACCGGGAGGCTTACGGCTTTCATGCCTCGAACGGGATCCTGTTCAATCACGAAAGCCCGATCCGCGGTGAGACTTTCGTGACCCGCAAGGTCACCCGCGCGGCAGCGGCGATCGCGCTGGGCAAGCAGAAAGTGCTCCATCTCGGCAACCTCGATGCGCGGCGCGACTGGGGCCATGCCCGTGAGTACGTCGAAGGCATGTGGCGGATGCTTCAGCAGGACCAACCGGACGACTATGTGCTGGCCACCGGCAGCACAATCTCCGTGCGCGAAATGGCCGAATGGGCCTTTGCCGATGCCGGGATCGCGCTTGAATGGTCGGGCAGTGGCATCGATGAGCAGGGCCGCTGTCGCGCCACCGGCGCATTGCGGGTGGCGATCGACCCGCGCTATCACCGCCCTGCTGAGGTCGACTTGCTGATCGGCGATGCCAGCAAGGCGCGTGAGCGGCTTGGCTGGGAACCCCAGATTGGCGCACGCGAGCTGGTCCGCGAAATGGTCGCCGCCGACCTCGCTGAACTGCAGCGCCATGGCTGAATTGCCCTTCGACCTTACGGGCAAGCGCGTCTGGGTCGCCGGCCATCAGGGCATGGTCGGCGCGGCGCTGGTCCGCCGGCTGGCGGGTGAGGATTGCAGTGTGCTCACCGCGCCGCGCAGCGAGCTTGACCTGACAGACCAGCGCGCGGTGCTGGGCTGGATGCACAACCAGCGGCCCGAAGTGGTGATCCTGGCTGCCGCCAAGGTCGGCGGAATTCTGGCCAACAGCACCTACCCGGTCGAGTTCCTGCGTGACAACCTGCTGATCGAGACCGCCGTGTTGGCTGGGGCCGAATCGGTCGGAACCGAGAAGTTGCTGCTGCTGGGCTCGAGTTGCATCTACCCGCGCGATGCTGCCCAGCCGATCGCCGAGGAAGCGCTGCTAACCGGCCCGCTCGAGCCCAGTAACGAGGCTTACGCCGTGGCCAAGATCGCCGGAATCAAGCTCGCTCAGGCCTATCGCCAGCAATATGGCTGCGACTTTATCAGCGCGATGCCGACCAATCTCTATGGCCCGGGCGACAACTATGACCCGGCGGCCAGCCATGTGCTGCCCGCGCTGATCCGCAAGGTCCATCTGGCCAAGCTGAGCGGCGGACCGGTTGCGGTTTGGGGGACCGGCTCACCGCGCCGTGAATTCCTCCACGTGGATGATTGCGCCGATGCCTGCCTGCACCTGCTGCGGCACTGGTCGGACCCGCTCCCGCTCAATGTCGGCGCGGGCGAAGATATTGCAATCATCGACCTGACCCGGCTGGTGATGGAGGTGATCGGCTATGACGGCCCGATCGTCCATGACCTTTCCAAGCCAGACGGCACACCGCGTAAGCTGCTCGACACCGCCCGGCTGACCGCGCTCGGCTGGCGCCCAACCATTGCTCTGCGCGATGGTATCGCCGCGACCTATCAGGCCTTTCTCGCCGGAGATGGTCGCGCGATCTAGCCGCGCGCCAGCAAGTCCTCCGAGGCTAGATCGGTCGGATCAATGTGGCCTTCGGGATCAGGATGGATCAGGATCTCGATTCCCGGAAACTCTGTGAGCAGCTTGGCCTCAATCTCATCCATCACATCGTGCGCCGTGCGGACCGTCATTGCTGGATCGACCGCGACGTGGAACTGCACGAAATCGCGCGACCCTGCCGTTCGCGTGCGCAGATCGTGGAGTCCTTTCAGTTCGGGATGGCGCGCGACCACTTCCAGAAAGCGCGCGCGCTTCTCTTCGGGCCATTCCTTGTCCATCAGCTGATCGACCGCTTCCTGCGACGCCCGCCACGCGCCCCAGCCGAGCCAAGCCGCGATGGCGAGGCCAAACAGCGGATCGGACCCGGCGATCCCGGCATATTGATCGAGCGCCAGTGCCGCGATCACCGCCAGATTGAGCAGCAGGTCCGACTGGTAGTGAACATGGTCGGTGGAAATGGCGAGGCTGCCGGTCTGGCGGATCACGTGCCGCTGCCAGGCGAGCAGCGCCAAAGTCGCCGCCATGGCGATCCCCGAAACGATGATCCCGTCCCCCGCCGCTTCGGTCCGCGCCCCGCCGAGCAATTGCTGCACCGCGCGGGCTGCGAGGCTGAGCGCCGAGATCGCGATCAGCACGATCTGGAACAGCGCCGCCAAGGCTTCGGCCTTGTCATGCCCGAAGCGATGGTTTTCATCCTCGGGCTGCGCCGCAACCCAGACCCCGACCAGCGTCGCAATGCTGGCCACCAGATCGAGCGTGGTATCGGCCAGACTGCCGAGCATCGCGGTTGAACCGGTTGACCAGGCCGCCCAGGCCTTGAGCCCGACCAGCAGCAGTGCGACCGAAATCGACGCGAGCGCGGCGCTGCGGTTGAGGTTGGCCGAAGTACTCATGGATAAAGCAGCGTCGAGGCCCAGCTGCCATCGACCTTGCGGGTGAAGCGGCGACGATCGTGCAGCCGGTGCGGGCGATCGCACCAGAACTCGATCGCGCGCGGGGTCAGTTTGAATCCGGTCCAATGCGATGGGCGAATCACCGGGCCGTCGCCGAATTCGGCTTCGGCGGCGGAATAGCGTTCGAGAAAGGTGCCCCGTTCCGGCAACGGCGCGGATTGATCGGAGGCGACCGCGCCGAGCTGCGAATCGCGGCTACGGCTGGCAAAATAGGCATCGGCGGTGGCCGCATCGACTTCGGCAAGCGGGCCTTCGATCCGGATCTGGCGGCGCAGCGATTTCCAATGGAACAGCAGCGCCGCCTGGCCGTTGGCAAGAATCTCAGCGCCTTTGCGGCTTCTGGCATTGGTATAGAAGGTGAAGCCTTCCGGGCCATGGCCCTTGAGCAGCACCATGCGCACCGACGGCGCGCCATCGGGCGTGGCCGTGGCCAGTGCCATGGCGTTCGAATCGTTGGGCTCGCTCTGGCGTGCTTCGCCAAACCATTGGTCAAACAGCGCAAAAGGATCGCCTTCGGGAATCACGCTGCGCGCCTGTTCATCTTTCAACACATTTTCCTGACTAACTTTGCACCAAGTTCACACCAAAACCATGTCGGGCAGTCGGCCCTTGCGCGCTTGCGCGCAGAACGCGTTCTGATGTGCAGCGGCCATAGCATTGCACCGGCGCAGTAGGAAAGCACGGCTTGCCCTAAGCCAGTGTTGCACCTAGCTAAGTCACCATGGCTGATCCCTATACGACCCTTGGCGTGGCGCGCAGCGCAAGCGAGAAGGACATCAAGTCCGCCTATCGCAAGCTTGCCAAGGAGCTGCACCCCGATCGCAATGCCGACAATCCCAAGGCGGCCGAGAAGTTCAGCGATGTGACCCGCGCTTACGATCTGCTGAGCGACAAGACCAAGCGCGCGCAGTTCGATCGCGGAGAGATCGACGCCGATGGCAACCCGGCCGGGTTCGGCTTTGGTGGCGGCGGAGGCGGCTTTGGCGGCGGGCGCGGATTCGATCCGCGCCAGAGCGGGGGCTTCGAGGGCTTTGCAGACGGCGGGATCGACCTCGGCGATATCTTCGATGGACTGTTCGGCGGCGGCCGTGCGGGCGGATCGGCTGGATTCGGCGGAGGCCGCCAGCGCGCCGCGCCAAAGGGTGCCAATGTGCAATACCGGCTGGCGGTGACCCTGCCCGATGCCGCCACCCGCGCGACCCAGCGGATCACGCTGGCCGACGGCAAGACGATCGACCTCAAACTGCCCGCCGGGGTGGAAGACGGCACCCAGATGCGCCTCGCCGGCAAGGGGGAGCCCGGCCCCGGTGGCAATGGCGATGCCACCGTAGTGATCCAGCTGCAACCGCACGCCTTCTTCCGCCGCGATGGCGACAACTTGCGGCTCGACCTGCCGATCAGCCTGGACGAGGCAGTGAACGGCGCCAAGGTCAAAGTCCCGACCGCCGATGGCGCGGTTATGCTTACGATTGCCCCCGGCAGCAGTTCGGGGAAGACCTTGCGTTTGAAAGGCAAGGGCTTCAGCCGCAAGGACGGAACCCGCGGCGATCAGTTGGTTACGCTTGAAATCCAGCTGCCCGAGGCGGACGAAGACTTGGCCAAGCGCCTCGAAGGCTGGCGCGATTCGCGTCCCCTGCGCGCCCGGTTTGAGGACTGAAGCCTTGGACGAACAGCCGTTCGAAGTGGCTGAAGCACCTTGGCCCAAGATCACCGATCTCTCCCCCGAAGCGCGCCGCAAGCATGCCCTGCGCTGGCGCGCCGGGCTGGAAGAGCAGGTTGGCGCTGAGGGCAAGTTCTGGGGGACGCGGTTTTACCGGATCGTCAGCCGGGTCTTCTCGGGCGCGTGGAACGATGGCTTCATCCACGCCGGCAACCTTGCCTATATGGCGATCCTCGCGCTGTTTCCGTTTTTCATTACGGTCGCGGCGGTCTTCACGCTGTTTGGCGAGGAAGCGCAGCGCGAAGCTTCGATCCGCGCCTTCCTGACCGCCGTGCCGCCGATTGTCGCGCAGGCGCTGGAGCCAGTCGCGCGCGATGTCTCCTCGGCGCGGACCGGCTGGCTGCTGTGGATCGGCGGCGCGGTGGGGCTGTGGACCGTCGGCAGCCTGATCGAGACGATCCGCGATATCCTGCGCCGGGCCTACGGCACCAAGCCAGCCGCTGCGTTCTGGCGCCACCGACTGATTTCATCGGGCGTGATCGTCGCGGCGGTGATCGGCCTCCTCGCCTCGCTGTTCGCCCAGGTGGCGATTGGCGCGGCTGAGGCGATTATCGGCGCGTGGTTTCCGCGCGCGGCCGACTGGGCCGATACGCTCGCCACCTCGCGCGCGGTCCCCGCTTTGGTGCTCTACGCGTCGATCTACCTGCTGTTCCTGACGTTGACCCCGACCGCCTACCGCCAGCGACGCTATCCCAAATGGCCGGGCGCACTGCTGGTCACCGCGTGGTGGGTTGGCGTGGTGATCTCACTTCCGTGGGTTTTGGCACAGTTTTTCACCTACGACTTGACCTATGGCAGTCTGGCCGGGGTGATGATCGCGCTTTTCTTTTTCTGGCTGGTGGGACTAGGGATGGTGGTAGGCGCAGAACTGAACGCCGCTTTGGCCGTCACTCCGGAAGAGCGGGACATGCTGGGTGAAACAGCACTAGAAGCGACAGGAAGCGAAGCATGAGTGGATTAATGGCAGGAAAGCGCGGGCTGATCATGGGCCTCGCCAACGACAAATCGCTCGCCTGGGGAATTGCGCAAAAACTGGTCGAGCATGGGGCTGAACTGGCGCTGTCCTATCAGGGCGAAGTGATGGAAAAGCGGGTGCGTCCGCTCGCCGAGCAGCTGGGCTGCGACTTCCTGATCGACTGCGACGTTTCAACCGAGGAAGAACTCGACAAGGCTTTCGCCAAACTCGCCGCACGCTGGCCGACGATCGATTTTGTGGTTCACGCGATCGGCTACACCAACAAGGAGGCGCTGCGCGGCAAATATTCGGACGTGGCGCTCGACGATTTCCTGCTGACGATGAACGTGTCGGTCTTCAGCTTCACCGCGGTGGCCAAACGCGCGGCGGCGATGATGCCTGCCTTCGATCCGGAAACCGGGATCGGCGGCGGGGCGATGCTGACGCTGAGCTATTACGGCGCGGAAAAGGTGATCCCGCATTACAACGTGATGGGGGTGGCCAAGGCCGCTTTGGAAACCAGTGTGCAGTATCTGGCCAACGATTTCGGGCCCCAAGGCATCCGTGTGAATGCGATCTCAGCCGGACCGATCAAGACGCTGGCCGCCAGCGGCATCGGCGATTTCCGCTACATCCTGAAGTGGAACGAGCTCAACGCGCCCTTGCGGCGTAACGTAACGATCGGCGACGTCGGCGGCGCGGCGCTCTATCTGCTGTCCGACCTGTCGGCCGGAGTGACGGGCGAAAACCACCATGTCGACGCCGGTTACAACGTGATCGGCATGAAGCAGGAAGATGCGCCCGATATAGCATTGAGCTGATTGGGTTTGCTTGACCCGGCATTGCTGGTAACCTAGCGCGCGGCTGCGATTCCGCCCGGTTTGGGCCAATGGGACTGACAATGGCACACGGAACTCTTGGGGATCGGGCCCTCGCTCTTCCCCGCAGCGTCAAGCGGGTGCTCGCCATCGCGCTCGATACCACGCTCTGCGTGCTGACGGTGTGGTGCGCCTATTACCTGCGGCTGGGCTACTGGATTTTCCCCCATGGCGTGCGGCTGCTGCCGATAGTCGTGTCGATCCTGATCGCGATCCCGCTGTTCGTGCGGATGGGGATGTACCGGGCGATCTTCCGCTATTCCGGGCGCGCGGCCTTCACCGCCATGGCGCTCGCGGGAGGAATCTACACGCTGGCCTTCGTCACCGTATTCACGCTGATCGGCATTCCCGAAGTTCCCCGCACGCTCGGCTTTATCCAGCCGCTGCTGCTGTTCGCAGCAATCGGCGCGTCGCGCGCGGTAGTGCGGTTCTGGCTGGGTGGCGGCTATGCCCAGATTCGCGCCGCCGGTGAGCGCAGCCGGGTGCTGATTTACGGCGCAGGCAGAGCCGGCCGCCAGCTCGCCGTGGCCCTGGCGAACAGCGATCAGATGCAAGTCATCGGCTTCATCGATGATGATGCCTCACTCCACGGCAGTCTGCTCAATGGGGTGCCGATCTACGGGGCATCGCGGCTTGAGACCTTGATCGAAGAAGAAGAGGTGGCGCACGTTTTACTGGCCATGCCCTCCACCAGCCGTGCCCGGCGGAGCGAGATTCTGGCCCGGCTGAAGCCGCTGGCGGTTCAGGTGCGCACCCTGCCCGATATCAACGATATCGCCCACGGCCGGATCGCGGTCGAGGACCTGCGCGAGCTGGATATCGAGGACCTGCTCGGCCGCGACACGGTTGCACCCAACCAGATACTGCTAGGCAAGACGATCCGCAGCAAGGTGGTGCTGGTGACCGGCGCGGGGGGCTCGATCGGTAGCGAACTCTGCCGCCGGATCCTGAGCCAGCAGCCGCGCGCCTTGTTGTTGTTCGAAATTGGCGAACCCGCGCTTTACGCCATTCATCACGAACTGGAAGCGCGCGCGGCTGAGCTGGGTGTGGATCTTGTCCCACTGCTGGGTTCGGTAACCGACGCGGGGCGGCTCAGGGCCGTTGTGGCGGCATGGCGCCCCGATACGATCTTTCACGCTGCCGCCTACAAGCACGTGCCGCTGGTTGAGCACAATCCGTGCGAGGGGGTCTACAACAACGTCTTCGGCACGCTGCAAGTGGCCCGGGCCGCAAAGGCCCACGGCGTGCGCGACCTCGTGCTGATCAGCACCGACAAGGCCGTGCGGCCCACCAACGTGATGGGCGCGAGCAAGCGGCTCGCGGAAATGGTCCTCCAGGCTCAGGCCGACGCACCGGGCGGGGCGACGCGGTTTTCGATGGTGCGGTTCGGCAATGTGCTGGGATCGAGCGGTTCGGTTGTGCCGCTGTTCCGCAAGCAAATCCGCGCCGGCGGCCCGGTTACCATTACTCATGAAGACATCACCCGTTACTTCATGAGCATCCCCGAAGCTGCCGAGCTGGTGATTCAGGCCGGGGCGATGGCCCACGGCGGCGAGGTCTTCGTGCTCGATATGGGTGAGCCGGTGCGAATCGCCGATCTCGCCCGCAACATGATCGAGCTCTCGGGCTTGAAGGTTCGCGATGATGATCGCCCGGACGGCGATATCGCGATCGAAGTCGTCGGCCTGCGTCCCGGTGAGAAGCTGTTCGAGGAACTGCTGATCGGGGAGGATGACGAGCAGACGATTCACCCCCGAATCCGCAAGGCCCGGGAACCAAAGCTGGCCTGGGCCGAACTGGCCCCGCACCTCGATGCGCTGGAACGGGCTATCGAAGCCTCCGATGCCAAGGCGGTGCGCGCTGGTCTACAAGCTGTGGTTCCGGAGTTCGCCCCCAGTGATCCGCTAAGCGATTTCATCCACTTGCACCGGACTGGCAAGCTCTCGGCGGCTTGAGCGGAGGCGCAGCAGCCAGCTCGCAAAGGCCAGAACGGCCGGCGCGAGCATGGTGTTGACCAGATCGTGCAGGCCCGCACCCAGGGTGGCCTCGACGCTGCCCATCCCTTCGAGCGTCAGGTCCATCCCCTCATTAAAGAGCGTGATCGCCAGCAAGCACAGCATCGCGCGCCGATCGAACAAGGGCCGCCGGAACACCAGCGCAAACAGCGCCAGAAAGATCAGTCCGGCGTGAACGTGCAATGCATCGGGCGACAGTTGGAGCCAGTCGCCGATCCTCAATTTGAGCTGCGCCCAAGGAGCGGCGTAAGGCGCGATCAGCTGAGCGATGCGATCAAGCACGGTTCCGCTCACACCCCCGGCTGCGGCAATTGCCCGGCGAAGAGCCGCGCATAGGTATCGCGCTCATGCGTATCGAGCGCCACCGGATCGAGCATCGCCAAAGCGCGTTCACGCGCAGCCGCGCCGAGTCCGCGCGCCTTGGCTGGATCATCGAACATCGCAATGGCAGCCTTCCCCAGTGCCGCCACATCGCGGAACGGCACCAGTGCGCCGGTTTCGCCATCGCGGACCAGATCGCCCTGCCAATCCAGATCGTATGCCACAATCGGTGCCCCTCCGAGCGCAGATTCGGACAAGGCCCGCCCGGTCAGCGGCGAGATGACCAGCGCACAATGGGCGTTGAGCTGCGCGAGCGCCTTCTGGTCCTGATTCCCACCAAACACCACACGATCACCGACCCCAAGCGAGTCGGCCAGCGCCTGCAGCTCGGCCTTCATCTCGCCATCGCCCGCGAAGA
>CAZVMC010000028.1:21041-23344 GCA_964628635.1 uncultured Novosphingobium sp.
AGCGAGTCGGCCAGCGCCTGCAGCTCGGCCTTCATCTCGCCATCGCCCGCGAAGAACAGCTGCGCGCGGTGCCCGGCAGTGTTGACCGCGGCCAGCACGCGCACCGCATCGTCGGGAAATTTGACCGCGCCCAAGCGCCCGATGCACAGCATGAAGCGCCCGGGCTCGATCCCCAGCCGATCAAACAAGGCCTGATCCAACCCCCGCTCGGCCGGCGGCGTGCGGTGCTCGGGCGCGAGGAGATTGCCATAACGGAAGATCGTGCAGCGCTCTGGCCGGGCACCGCCGCGGATCGAGAAGTCGACATTGTCCTGATTGGGCGCGGCAATCACATCGGCGCGCGGCAGGACGAACCGCTCAACTCGCTGTTCCAGCGCAATCGAACGGAAGAATCTGGGATAGAGCGGGCGGCCCGTGCTTTCGCGGACCTTGTCATTGTTGCCGTTGACCCGGATCAGCATCGGCACCTTGGTAAAGGCCCGCAGGGCGAGGCCAAACAGGCCCAGATAGAGCGGATCGCCAACCCGGATCACGGCGACATTCTCACGCCGGATTAGCTTGAGCAGGGTTACGAACATACCCATCTGGGCGAGCAGGAAATTGACTGGAAACAACCAACCGAGCCAGCCGAACCGGCCAACCTTGCCCTCGATGAAGGTGTGCCGCTCATTCAGCCGATGCCAGACCGGTTTGCCGGTGCGCGGCGTCCAGTTCGGCGAGGCCAGCATCGAGGCAAAGGGGTGGACGCTGTAGACGTGTCCGAAAAATCCATCGAGATCGCGGCAGGTGACTGAGGCTTCCAGCCCACGTTCGCGGATCATCTCGAGCGTATAGGACGCATCAAGCACCAGCAGCGCGCGTTGCGATTTCTGGGGACTGGGCATGATGGTCTGCGCCTTATAGCGTGCTGAAACAATTGCAATCGCGCGGCATTGTTTCAAGCCGCCGCCCCGGCTAAAGGCGCGGGCTGCACCTGGCCGTTGCCCAGGAGGAGAACCCCATGCACCTCTCGGTAGTCGATGCCGGCCTCGGAAATATCAAGTCGATCAAGCGGATGGTGGAGCACATCGGCGGATCGGCGGATATTGTCAGCGATCCGGCCGCACTGGCAGGGGCAGAGGCCGTGCTGCTGCCCGGTGTGGGCCATTATGACTATGGCATGCAATTGTTGCACGATGGCGGCTGGATCGAGCCGCTCAACCAGGCGGCGATGGTCCGCAAGGTGCCGTTTCTGGGCATTTGCCTGGGCATGCAGCTGATGTGCCGGGGCAGCGAAGAAGGCGCGCGCCCCGGTCTGGGCTGGATCGCGGCCGATGTGAAGCGGATCGATACCGGCGGCGATTCCCGTCTGAAAGTGCCGCACATCGGCTGGACCGATACCCGGGTGCAGCGCAGCGGCGACATTCTGCGCAGCGACGATCCGGACCTCAGGTTCTACTATGTCCATTCGTACCGCATGGCCTGCGACAACCGGGATGAGGTGCTGTGCACCACCGATTACGGCACCCGGTTCGATTCGGGCTTTGTCAGCGGCAACCTGCGCGGGGTGCAGTTCCACCCGGAAAAGAGCCACCGCTTCGGCATGGAGCTGTTCCGGCGCTGGCTGGGGCTGGGGATTGAACCATGAGCATTCGCCACCGGATCATTCCCGTGCTGCTGCTGAAAGACGGCGGGCTCTACAAGACCACCAAGTTCGGCAAGCCGAGCTATGTCGGCGATCCGATCAATGCGGTGAAGATCTTCAATGAGAAAGAAGTCGATGAGCTGATCGTCATCGATATCGAAGCGACTCGCTCTGGCCGCGCGCCCGATTTTGCCATGGCCGAGTGGCTGGCGGAGGAATGCTTCATGCCGCTGTGCTGGGGCGGCGGGATCCGCAATGCAGACGATGCCGCGCAGCTGTTCAAGCTGGGGATCGAGAAAGTCTCGCTCCAGCAGGCCGCGCTGGCCGACATGGGGCTGATCACGCAGCTGGCCGGGCGGCACGGGACCCAGGCTGTGGTGGTCTCGGTCGATGTCGAGAAGGACTGGCTCGGCCGCCCGCGCCTGCGCACCGCGCAGGGCAAGGACAAGCGCGCCTGGCAGGACGTGGTTCGCGCGGCGGCGGCGGCCGGGGCGGGCGAGATCCTGCTGACTTCGGTCGAACGCGAAGGCAGCCGCGCGGGCATGGACGTGGCGCTGATCCGCGAAGCCGCCGCGCTGGTCGATGTGCCGCTGATCGCGCACGGCGGAGCGGGCTCGCTGGCCGATATCAAGGGCGCGATCGATGCCGGGGCCAGCGCGGTTGCCGCCGGGGCCTGGTT
>CAZVMC010000029.1:0-2752 GCA_964628635.1 uncultured Novosphingobium sp.
CACCGCCAGCACGATGTCGACCGCCTTGGTGGTCAGCGCGTGCATCATCGTGGTGGTCATGGTCACGAACAGGATCTGGAACAGCGAGGTGCCGACAACCACATTGGCACTCATACCCAGAATGTAGAGCATCGCGGGAACCAGCACAAAGCCCCCACCGATCCCCATCAGCATGGTCAGGATGCCGGTCGTGACGCCCAGCAGCAGCGGGGCGAGCGGCGAGATGTAGAGCCCGGAGCGATAGAAGCGCCAGCGCATCGGCAGGTTGGCCACCATCGGGTGATGGCGGCGCTTGCTGGCGGGCAAGGGTGTCCCGCTCTGCTGCGCTTTCAGCGCGGTCCAGGCCTCGCGCGCCATGATCCAGCCGATCGAGCCAAGCAGCACGACGTAGAGCACATTGATCACCGTATCGATCTGCCCCCACTGCTGCAGCAGCCGGAACAGCAAGGCGCCGATTCCGGTGCCGAGGATTCCGCCCACTACCAGCACCGCACCCATGTGGTAATCGACCCCGCCGCGCTTGGTATGGGCGAAGACCCCCGAAACGCTGGCGCCGGTCACCTGGCTGGCAGCCGAAGCTGCCGCGACCGTCGGCGGCACGCCATAGAAGATCAGCAAGGGCGTAGTCAGGAAGCCGCCGCCGACCCCGAACATCCCGGAGAGGATGCCGGTCAGCGCACCGAGCCCCACGATGACGAGGCCGTTCACCGCCAGATTGGCAATGGGCAGGTAAAGGTCCATCTGGCTTAGCGGCCTAGCCCAGCACGGCAGCGGTTGGAAGGCTGATCGGCCTAGAAACCTGCGGAAAGCGTCACTGCGGGACCGGACGTCGGCGCGGCCTGCCCGGCAACCCGAAAGCGCCAATCGGCCGAGAGGCGGGCATTGGTTGGCCCGAGCTGCAATTCGATGCTGGCGCTTGGCCCGATGTCGAGCCGCCCGGCACCGCGCTGCACCCCGCCCCAGACCGCGCCGCCGCCACGCAGCTCGCTGCCGCCCAGCCGGGCGAGCCGACGGTCCAGCCGCGTCTGTCCGTCGGCGAAGCCCGAGGCATCGGGACCAGCCACGTAGCCAGCCTGACCATAGGCCTCGATCTCAAAGCCCAAGGGCAGCCGTTGGCGCGGCAGACCGGCAACAGCTGTGATCGCAGGACGCACCCGGGTTCGCCCACCGCCTTCAGCCACACGCAGCTCTGCCAGCACAGTCAGCGGCAAATGCGGAATTGGCCGCGCACCCAACCCGATGGCGACTTCCGGCCGGGCCTGATTGGCCAGGGCCGAGCTAACCCGCAGGAAGGCTAGCGGCTGGTAGCGGTTGGCCGGCATCAAGCGATACCGGAGCACGGCCCCGGCCTGGCTGCCGCCGTAACTTGCCGGTGCGAAGCCGCCGACTGGCAAGGATCCTGAATCTTGCCGCCACAGCAACCAGCCATCGCCCGACCAGCGAGATTGCGGTCGGCTGGTAGCTGGCGGTGCGGCAAGATCGGGGCGTGCTACCAAGAGCTCTGGCGGGAGCGGAAGTTGGGCGAATGGGGCGAGGTAGAGGAGCTGGTGGCCGGCCACTACGCGGGCACTGGCCATTGGCTGCGGCACTGGCGGCAAAGGAGCAGGCAGCTGTGGCGGTGATGGTTGGTCGAGTGCGTGGGTGAGCGGACTGGGAGCTGGCGCGACAATCGGGTTCAAAGGCGGCATTGCGACAGTGGCTACGGAAATCGGCGTCGGCGCGGCTGGCAGTGTGACCGGCGTGTTATGTGCTTCCTGGCTCGCCGCCGGAGCAGACGAAGCAATAGGCGCCGGCTCTGCGGGGTCGTTCGGCCAAGCCAGCAGCGACCCGCGCGCCAGAATCCAGACCACGAGCACGCAGCCGAGCGCAATCGCCGGTTCGCCGCGGCGGCGTGAGCTGACCGGGCGCAAGACTTTCAAGCTTTTGCCCCAAGTGCACGCTGTGCCGCCATGGTCATGGCGGGGTGTTCGAAATGGGCGGTCTTGTCCCACAGCAGCGGTGCGCCGCGCAGGCTACGCAGATAGGCCACCAAGGCCCGCCGGCCCGCCATGATCGCAATGATGTTGCTGACCGGAATCCGCAGCAGCGCCCGCAGCCCCTCGCGCCAGCCATATTCGCGGCCGACGAAGCCCATCCGCAACACGCCGCGCCAAACAAACCCAATCAAGGTCAGCGTCAGAGTTGTATTGAGCCAGGGCGAAGGTGCTGCTGGCGGAACGATATCGAACCACCGCCCTATCGCAAGCACGCCTTCGATCACCAGCAGCAGGTAGGCCGCAGCCAGCACCAGCGCGGTCAGCGGCCCGCGCCGATCGCGCAGCGCCATCCACACTTCGAACGGAGTGCCGCTCCATCCCATCCGGTCCCAGCTCTGGAATGCGATGCCATGGACCCAACGGGTCTTCTGCCGCACCGCGGCGTCCAGCCGTGCCGGGAAATAGCTGCGAGTGGCCACCAGCCGTCCGGCGGAATCGCGCAGCCGCAAGAACCGTGCGCCGCGCCCTGAGCGCGAGAGCACCAGGCCAAGCTCATAATCCTCGGTCAGGCATTCGGCGGCAAATGGACCTGCTTGGCCCGCGCCCTGACGCTGTCGGGCGAGCGCGGCCAGCGCATTGCGGGCAAAGCCGCAGCCGACCCCGGCTGCCGGAAAGGCCCCGCCCAGCGCCGAACGAACGACCAACAGCTTGGCATGGGCTTCGGCAAATTCATCGGCATAGTGGCCGGCGATCCACCGCGAATGGGGATCGAGCTC
>CAZVMC010000029.1:2852-9075 GCA_964628635.1 uncultured Novosphingobium sp.
CGGCAAATTCATCGGCATAGTGGCCGGCGATCCACCGCGAATGGGGATCGAGCTCAGGCCGCACAGGCATTTGCACAAAATCGACCTGTCCGATCGCTGCATCGATGGCCTGGAGTGCGGCCGGGTGAACCATATCTTCGGCGTCGTGCAGCAAGACCGACCGGAAGCTGAAGCCGCCCCGGATTTCATCGGCCTCAAGCGCGGCGTAGAGCCGGTTCAGACAGTCCGCTTTGGTGGTCGGCCCTTCACGGTCGAACAACACCAGCCGCACGCGCGGGTCCTGAGCCGCTCCCGCCATTACCGCGCGAACTGTCTCACAGTCGTTGCGGTAGCAGCCGACATAGATTCGAAGCGCCTGTTGCGGCCAGACTGCACAGGCGTGCCGCAACGTTGCAGCGATCACATGGGCTTCGTTCCACGCAGGGATCAGCACGGCAGCCTTCCCCTTTAGCGGGGAGACACCGTAATCGGCAGTCAGGGCGGTAGTTCTGGCGCGTCCCGACAAGCGTAGGCCAAGCCAGGCGCAATCCACAGCGAATTCGTCGATCAAGCCAATAACAAACCAGAAGGCCGCAAATAGCAAAAGTTCGTGCTCGATCACTTCGACCGCATGCCAAAACCCTGTCGATAGCGATACCAATTCGCTCATTTTCAGGCGCGCCCCTGCAAATCGACTGAGTCGATACTTGTATTTCTACGTAGTCCCGGTTTCGCTTGCAACGGCCTTTTGCTTCGGCGAGAGAATCAGCGATGACCCGCCGCCGCGATCCTTTTGGCCACTTCACCCGTCTTGCCGCCAAGCTGTTTGGCGGCGAGAGTGGGGCTGGTGTGCTGCTCATCCTGGTGGCGACCGCTGCCATGCTGCTGGCGAATTCGATCTGGGCTGCAGGCTACCACAATCTGTTTCATGGCAAGCTGGGCTGGACCCCGATCGGCAAGCTCGACAGCCTGCACCTGTGGATCAACGACGCGTTGATGGCGGTGTTCTTCTTCGTGGTCGGGCTGGAGATCAAACGCGAGTTGCTGGACGGTGAACTGGCATCACCGGCGCGTCGGCGGCTGCCGGTACTGGCGGCAGCAGCGGGGATGGCCCTGCCGGCATTGGTCTATCTGGCGGTGGTCCAGGACGAGGCCGGCTTGGCCAGAGGTTGGGCGATCCCGGCGGCGACCGATATCGCCTTTGCGCTTGGCGTGCTGGCACTGGTCGGCAAACGCGCGCCGCCATCGCTCCGCCTGTTCCTGCTGACCGTGGCGATTGTCGACGATCTGGGTGCGGTTGCGATCATCGCGGTATTTTTTACTTCGGCGATCAAGCTGGTCTGGCTGGGCATTGCCGCGGCGATCCTGGGCACGCTGCTGCTGCTGAACCGCGTGGGCTACTCGCGGCTGCTGCCTTACCTGCTGCTCGCCGCCGCGCTTTGGTATGCCGTGCTGCATTCGGGGGTTCATGCGACCGTTGCCGGGGTACTCGCGGCACTGACAGTGCCACTCAAGCTCGACCGGCACGGCGATTCACCCTTGCTGCGGCTGGAGCACGCGCTGGTTCCGTGGAACGCCTTCCTGATCGTGCCGCTGTTCGGCTTTGCCAATGCCGGCGTAGCCCTGGGCGAAGCCGGGCTGCAGGGCCTGCTCGCACCGCTGCCGCTGGCAATCGCGCTCGGGCTGTTTCTGGGCAAGCAAGTAGGGGTGTTCGGCGCGATCGTGCTGGCCGACAAAACCGGTTTCGCGCGCCGGCCGGCGGGTGCCAGCTGGGGTCAGCTATGGGGCCTGTCGCTGCTATGCGGGATTGGCTTCACGATGAGCCTGTTCATCACCGCGCTGGCCTTTCCGGGTGCGCCCGAACTGATCGAGGAGGCCAAGCTGGGCGTGCTGGGCGGCTCGCTATTGTCCGCGTTGCTGGGCTTTGCGGTGCTGCGGTTCTCACCGCGGAGGTCGACTTGACCGAACCGCCGCTGTTCGTTTTCCGTCGCCATGGTGCCGCTTGGCGGGGGAGGCCGGTGCATCCGCATGGGTGGCTGGCGTTCGGCCTGGTACTGATCCTGCCCCACCTCGGCTGGCTGACGCTGCTGTTCAATCCGCGCCTCTCCCCGTGGGTGCCCTTCGCCTTCGCCATGCTGACCCTTGGCCCAGCCCTGTGGTGGTTGTTTCGCCTGGCGCGGAGGCGCGGGCTTTTTATCGACTGATCTACCAGCTGCCGGTGTTGGGCATGCTCGCCCATGGTTCTTTCGGCGACAAGTGGCCGTCCTGAAGCAGTTCCACCGAGATCCCGTCGGGCGTTTTGACGAAGGCCATGTGCCCGTCGCGCGGCGGGCGGTGGATGGTGTGGCCGACATCAAGCAGGGCCTGACAGGTCGCGTAAATATCCTCGACCCGGTAGGCGAGGTGGCCGAAGTTGCGCCCACCGGCATATTCCTCCGGATCCCAGTTGTGGGTGAGCTCCACCTCAGCCAAGCCTTCCTGCCCCGGCGCGGCGAGGAAGATCAGCGTGAAGCGGCCCTGCTCGCTAGAAAAGCGGCGGACTTCGTCAAGCCCGATCAGCTTGAAGAAGGCGATCGTTGCATCGGGATCGCTCACGCGGATCATGGTGTGGAGATATTTGGTCATGACCGCAGCCTAGCCGCCAGTGCAGAAATGAAAAGGCCCGCGCTGTTGCCAGCGCGGGCCCCGTTCATCCCCCCACGGAAAGGCTTAGAAGGTAAGCTTCAAAGTGCCGACCACGGTGTCGTCCGAAACGCCGTCGATCACGTTGCCGTCAACCCCGACATAGCTGACGCCAAGCGACAGGTTCTTGGAGATCGCAAAGGTCCCACCAACCGAATAGTCCCACCCGCCGTCGGTGCTGGTCAGGGTCAACAGGTTGGGCGAAAGCGCGCCGTCGGTGTAGCCAACGTGGGCCGAGAGCGAGACCGGGGTGTTGGGTATGCCCACGCCCAGATCGGTGTAGAGATAAAGATTGTCATCCCCGCCAAGCGAATCCTGCTTCCAGGCATAGGCCACGCCCAGCTTGGCGCTGGCCGGGCCAATCGTGGTGGAGAGCGAAGCATAGGGTTCGAACACGTTGGCATCGCCAACCTTGCCGTTGGGATAGACATAGTAGAGCAGGCCAACGTCGGCCGTCAGCCCACTGGCGATCTGCCCGGTCCAGCCGGCGTAGAAATCGAGCTCGGTGTGGCCGTAGACTGGAGTGTCTTCGAGGCTCGAACCCCAGACCCCAGCGTAAAGCCCGCTGGCATGGTTGATATTGATCGAGCCCTGTACCGCCAGATCGCCGCCTGACAGGCCGATGCCGCGGAACCGGTAATCGGTAACCACGGCGGCATTGCCGGTGACGGTCACTTCGCTGGGCGGATCGGTTTCGTCCGCCAGCGCGGGAGTGGCGACCAGTGCGGCGCCGGTCATCAGAGAAGCGGCAAGTAGGCCGCGAATGGACGTATGCATGGTAAGCTTCCTTAAGCTGTGTGGCGCATCGTCCCACCTGCGCACGCACCCTTGGCATCTCGTGGACGGAGCCAATCGGCAAGTGCGAGAGTGGTGTCGCACAGCAATGCTGCACTGCACAAGGGATTTCGCGCACAAAAGTTTCGGATTGGGCGAGACTGTTGCCAGATCGCAACGCCAGCTTGCACTTGCTTGGCACGGCCCGCGCCGCCGCCTATAGCGCTTGCCCAAGAGAATCCCATCCATGTTGAAGTCTATCCGCAAGCTGTTCGGCACCGCCGGAGCCGCCCCCCGCGCCGCGATTCCTGGGGGCGAACGGGTCTATGCCGTGGGCGACATCCATGGCTGCGCGGATGAGTTCGCCGCGCTGATCGAGGCGATCGACGCCGATGATACCGCTCGCGGCGCCGCGAAGACGACCGTGGTCCTGCTGGGCGATCTGGTCGATCGCGGCCCGGATAGCGCACGGGTCGTCGCCCTTGCCCAGCAATGGCAGAGCCGCCGCAAGGTCCGCATCCTGATCGGCAACCATGAGGAGATGTTTCTCGACAGCTTCGATTCGACCGAAGTGCTCCGCCAGTTCCTGCGCCACGGCGGCCGCGAAACGCTGCTGAGTTACCCGATCGATCCGGCGACCTATGCCGAAGCCAACTTTGCCGAAACCCGCAGACTGATGGCTGAGGCCGTGCCGCTGGCCGAGCGTGAGTGGCTGGCGGGGCTGGAAGACGCCGTGCAGATCGGCGACTATCTGTTTGTCCACGCCGGAATTCGTCCCGAGGTCCCGCTGGAGCAGCAAAAGGTTAGCGACCTGCGCTGGATTCGCGAGCCGTTCCTGAGCCACATCGACAGCTTCGGACCGGTGGTCGTTCACGGCCATACAATTACTGACGAGATAGTGGTTCGCCCGAACCGGATCGGGATCGATACCGGCGCCTTTGCCTCGGGCAAGCTCACCGCGCTGGGACTGGAAGGCACAGGTCGCTGGGTCATGCAAACGTCACGCAAGGGCGGCACGATTGCGGTTCAACAGAGGGAACTGCCATGAAGATTGCGATGGTCGGCTCGGGCTATGTCGGGCTGGTATCGGGGGCCTGTTTCGCCGATTTCGGCCACGATGTAGTTTGCATCGATAAGGATCCTGGCAAAATCGAAAGCCTGCAAGCCGGGATCATGCCGATTTATGAGCCGGGTCTGGCCGAGCTGGTGACCAGCAATGCCAAGGCCGGGCGGTTGACCTTCACCACCGACCTTACTGCAGGAATTGCCGGGGCAAGCGCAATCTTCATCGCAGTTGGCACCCCCAGCCGACGTGGCGACGGACACGCCGACCTTTCCTATGTCTATGCGGTCGCCGAAGAGATCGGCGCGGCATTGGCAAATGACGCGGTGGTCGTGACCAAGTCGACCGTGCCGGTGGGCACCGGGGACGAGGTCGAACGTATTTTGACCGAGGCCGCGCCCAAAGCGAAGTTCGCGGTCGCTTCCAACCCGGAATTCCTGCGCGAAGGCGCGGCGATCGGTGACTTCAAGCGGCCCGACCGGATTGTGATCGGCACCGAAGATGAGTGGGCCCGCAGCGTAATGCGCGAAGTCTATCGGCCGCTGTTCCTCAACAAAAGCCCGATTCTGTTCACCGCGCGGCGTAGTGCCGAACTGATCAAATATGCCGCCAATGCCTTTCTGGCGGTCAAGATCACCTTCATCAACGAGATGGCGGACCTCTGCGAAAAGGTCGGCGCGGACGTGCAGGACGTATCGCGAGGGATCGGCATGGACGGACGGATCGGGGCAAAGTTTCTCCACGCCGGACCGGGCTATGGCGGATCGTGCTTCCCCAAGGATACGCTGGCCTTGCTCAAGACCGCCGAGGATCATGAAGCGCCGACCCGGATCGTTGAAGCGGTGGTCAAGGTCAACGAGCGCCGCAAACGCGCGATGGGGCGCAAGGTGATTGAGGCGCTGGGCGGCGCCGAGGCAGCGCGCGGCAAGAAGGTTGGCATGCTGGGGCTGACTTTCAAACCCAACACCGATGACATGCGCGATTCCCCTGCGATTGCGATCGCGCAGGCGCTGGCCGATGCCGGGGTAGCGGTTTCAGCCTACGACCCGGAGGGGATGGAACTGGCGAAGCCGCTGATGCCAGAAGTGGCGATGGCGGATAGCGCCTATGCCGCAATCGAAGGCGCCGGCGCGGCTGTGCTGGTCACCGAATGGGATGCCTTCCGCGCGCTCGATCTGGAGCGGATGAAGGGCCTGATGGCCGCGCCGGTGCTGGTCGATCTGCGCAACATCTATAATCCTGCCGAAGTGCGCAGCCATGGCTTTGCCTATTCCAGCGTGGGCCGCGCCTGAGATGGACCTGGACAGCTTGATCCACCACTTCTTCGGCACTGACGATCCCGGCGTGCTCAGCGAAGCAGAATTCGAACGCGGGCTGGAGAAGCTGCGGATCGGCTTTGGGGTGGAGCGCGAGCCGGGGCGGCGCTTTGCCTTGTGGACGCTGATGGAGGGATTGGGCATCGCGCCCTTACCCGCCGAGGTCTTTGCCAAGGAACCACAGCTCAAGGCAGCGGCGGAGGAATACCTCAAGGCGGCTTACCGGCTGGAGCGAGACTCTGACCTTGACTGAACCCGCCGTCCTGTTCGTCTGCCTCGGCAATATCTGTCGTTCGCCATTGGCCGAAGGCGCGTTTCGCGCGGCGGCCGAAGCGGCGGGGCTGCAAGTACGGGTCGATTCCGCCGGAACTGCCGGTTATCACATCGGCGAGCCGCCCGATCCGCGCGC
>CAZVMC010000029.1:9175-23113 GCA_964628635.1 uncultured Novosphingobium sp.
TCGATTCCGCCGGAACTGCCGGTTATCACATCGGCGAGCCGCCCGATCCGCGCGCGATCCGCACTGCAGCGAGGAACGGCGTGGACATTGCGGGCTATCGCGGGCGGCAGATCGGGCCCCCAGACTTCCAGTCCTTCACTCACATCTTTGCACTCGATCACGCGAACCTGCGCGATCTGGCTCGCATCGCTCCGGCCGAACACACCGCGCAGCTCGGCCTGTTGCTTGATCTCGTGCCAGGCCGCGCAGGGCAGGCTGTCGCCGATCCCTACTATGGCGACGAAGCCGGGTTCGAAGTGACCTGGACCGAAGTCAGCGCGGCTGCACAGGCGTTGGTGGAACGGCTGCGGTGAGCGCCGAAAGCGTCCTCAGCTGGCTGGCCGAACACGCCCCCGATCTGGCGCTGATCGATCACGCGCGCTCCACCGCCACCGTCGCGGAAGCCGCCGAGGTGCTCGGCGTCGAACCGGGCCGGATCGCCAAGACGCTGGCCTTCAGGGTTGGCGAGGCCAACCTGCTGCTGCTCGCCCGCGGCGATGCACGGCTCGACAATGCCAAGTGCAAGGCCGAATTCGGCGGGCGGCCGCGGATGCTCGATCCCGAAGCCACGCTGACGCTGACTGGGCACGCGGTCGGCGGGGTCTGCCCCTTCGGGCTTGCGAACCCGGTCGAAATCGTCGCCGATCGCTCGCTGCTGGCCTATCCGACAGTCTTCCCCGCTGCCGGATCGCGCACCAGCTCAGTCGAAGTGGAACCCCAGCGCCTCGCCGAACTGGTCGACGCGCGCTGGGTGGAGATTTGCAAGCTTCCGGAGTGAGGCTTTTCTTCCCCATTGATGGAGGAAGGATACCGAAGCTTGTGAGCGTAGCGAACTAGCGCAGGTTGGATGGCGGGTGATCTCTCCGCCAAGCGCAGCGCATGCCTGAAACATCACCCCAATCCAGCTGCGACCAGGCGACAAGTCGCCAGGTCTCCGCATCCTTTCCCCATCAAGGGGAAAGAACTCGCAGCCCTAAAAATCGATCCCCGCGCGTACTCCGATGGTGCGCGGCTGGGTCGGCACGGCATAGGCGCGAGTGCACAATCCGCAAGAAACGAAGCGCGAAAGCTGCCCACGTTCGTCAAAAAGGTTGGTCACGAACAGCTCAAGATCGAAGGCATCGAACTCCGCACCGAACGAAAGGTTGACGACCGTGAACGCCGGGAGTCGGCCAACGGTAGCTGCCGGACTGAAGAAATTGGCGGGATTGGCAACGTCGGCAGGATCGTTCGGATCGTTGAGCGGAGCAATGAACACCTTGGTCCTCAGATCCGAACTGGCCGAGCCTTGATAGGCGATATTGGCTTGCCCGAAATACTTCGCACTGCCGCTTTCGATCGTATAGCGGGCGGTCCCGCTCAGTTTGAACTCCGGCGTGACCGGCAGCCGTGTGCCGCTGGGAGCGGAGATGTAGTTGATCTGCCCAGTTGATCCCGGCCGGGTACAGGCAAAGCTCGGATCGTCATAACCGCATAGGTTGTTGACGGTTCGCGCGTCGGTGTAGCTTGCCGCTGCGCTCAGGTTAAGCCCGCCGCGGTTGTAGGCGAAGTCCAGCTCGAAACCGCGGATCCGCGCGTCCGGGCCGTTGTGGATTTCGGTAAAGCTGTTGGCCCCCAGGAAGCTGAACTGGAAGCTGTTCCAACGCTGCTCGTAGACCGCGCCGTTGAGCCGCACCCCGGGGCCGAGCGTGGCCTTCCAGCCGAGCTCATAGTTGACCAGATAGTCCGGATCATAGGGCGCAACGTCGGCGCGGCGGTTGATCCCGCCGGGGCGGAACCCGCGCGAGACCGTGGCGTAGAACATCAGGTCTTCATTAGGCTTGTAGGTGGCGTTGAAGCGCCAGGTTATCCCGTCGCCCTCGGCGCGGACCGGGGTGACCACGCCGTTTGCAACCACGCCCAGGTTGGTGCAAGGGCTGCCCGCCACCACTGGCGCAATCAAGGAGCGCGAAGTGGCGTAGGTATCGGTAGTGCGGTCATAGAGTCGCTGGTTTGACGTGGTAAAGCATTGCGCCACGCCGGTGCGATTGCTGCCCGCCGCGTTTGGCGGCGAATCCGAGAAGTTTCCGCCCGGATTGCGGCCGAAACCAAAGAACCCGATCAGCGTATTGTCATAGCGGAAGCCGCGGATACCCGCAGTCAGCGTCAGCTTGTCCGACACGTCGAAGCTCAGCTCACCGAAAGCGGCATAATCCTTGTCGACGCGGTATTGCTGGGTCAGCCACAGCGTGCCCGGAAAGCCGTTGACGGAAGCTGCCGGTGCCAGCCCAGGCACCTGATAGTCCTGGTGGATGTCGTTGGTCTGGCGCTGGTAGAACAGCCCCGCGACTACCCGCACTGGCGCATCGGCAGGTGAGGATATCCGCAGTTCCTGGCTGAGTTTCTTGAAGTGATCGCTGCCAATCACCCGCTGGCGCGGATCGATCGTGTTGCCCAGCGAATTGGTGAAATAGAAGTAGCCCGCGATCCCGCCGACCGATGCATAGAGCGAATCATAAGCTTCGGAATAGTCGGTGTAATCGTTAGACGAGGCGGTCCGGCGGTCGAGGTAGGCCCCGGAATAGGTCAGGTCCCAGTTGCCGATCTGGCCTTCGATGGTCAGCGCGGCCTGAACGAACTTGTCGCGGCGGAACTCTTCATAAAAGCGCTGCACCTCAAGATCGCCGACCGATTCATCGAAGGCATAGGAACCATCCGCGGTAGTGCGCTGGTACATTACCGAAGGCGTCACGGTCCAATTGTCATCGAGATCGATCTTGAGCGCAGCCCGCCCGCCGACGATTTCGGTATCGTTGTAATCATCCTCAACAAAGGCGTTGTTGTTGACTGTGATCCCGCCGGGGCTCGGCAAGAAGCTGCGCGTGCCGGGAACGTTGCTAATATAGCCGCCGTCGCGCTGGTAATAGCCGACCACGCGCAGCGCGGCGCTCTCACCCAGCGGCGCGTTGATCATGCCTTCGAGCTTGCCGCCGAAATCGTGGCCGAGTACCGCGTTGACTTCGGCATCTAGCGTGCCTTCAAACCCGCTGGTGCTGGGTTTGTTGGTGATGATCCGGATCGTGCCGGCTTCGGACGATGCACCATAGAGTGTGCCCTGCGGACCAGAGAGGCTTTCGATCCGGGCGATGTCATAGATGTGGACATCAAGGTTGCCGCCGATCGTGGTGACCGGCTGCTCGTCCAGATAGACCCCGACCGAGGGCAGCGAGCCCGAGTGGTTGCCGTCTCCGCCCGATGCGACGCCGCGCATATAGACCACATTGGTCCCCGGCGTGCCGCCGAGCGCCTGGAACGAGACGGAAGGAAGCTGCTGGGCGTAGCTGGTGAAATCGCTGATCCCCAGATCCTCAAGCTTTTCCGAACCGATCGCCTGGATGCTGATCGGCACCGACTGGAGATTCTCTTCACGCTTCTGGGCAGTAACCACGATCTGATCGTAGCTGTTCTCTTCCGCCGGGGCTGCGGCATCCTGCGCGAGGGCCGGGGTCGCGATGAGCGCGGTGGTGGTGAACAGTGTTGAAACCAACAGCTTGCGCGAAGAAGTGGATTGCATCGAAACGACCTCCCGTTCGTATTTCTTCGCGAACCTGATTCGCTACACCGGTTTGGTCAAGCCCCGTCCGACAAATTGAAGCTGGCGCCCGACCGGCGTGGCCAATTTACCACTCGGTCGGCACTTGCGGATAGGTCTCCAGCACCGGGCCGAGCGCGGCCTTCAGCGGGTCGAGCCAGGGTTCGAAGGCTTTCCACGCCTCGGTCCCGGCGGTGTAGATCGGCTGGCGAACCTGTTCGCTGCTGGCGGTGCGCACGGCGCGGGTCGTTTCGTGGAAGGCCAGACAGGCTGGTTCGAAGTCCAGCCCGCAGGCCGCCAGCAGCCCGCGTACCTGCGCCTCCGTATCGCCGACCATCGCTTCGTAATGCACCCGGTGGACCCGCCCCGGGAGCACCGCATCGACGTGCGCCATCAGCCGCACATAGTCACGGTAATAGCGGCCCATGTCGGTCAGGTCGTAACTGAACGCCTGTCCGCGCGCGAAGTGCTGCTTGAAGTTGGAAAAGCAGCAGCCCAACGGATGACGGCGCGCATCGATGATCGTGGCCTTGGGCAGGATCAGATGGATCAGCGGCACATGCGCCCAGTTGTTGGGCAGCTTGTCGATGAACAGGGGGCGCTGGGTCTTGCGCTGGACCCGGGTGCGCTTGAGGTATTCCTCGCCGAGTTCGAAGAAGCGCTCCACGGGCAGCTCGGCCATCCCCTCGGGATAGTGCGTGACCCGCCGGGCGAGCGCGGGAATGTCGGGCAGCTCGCTGGTGCCTTCGACCTGGCTGTGGCTGGAGAGGATCTGCTCGATCAGCGTAGAGCCCGCACGCGGCATGCCCAGAATGAAGATCGGATCGGGCGCATCGCAGCCCAGCTCGGCGGCAGCGGCGAACAGCTCTGGCGTGAACAGGGCAATCGAGCGGTCGACAAAGGCTTCGGTCTCGTCGGCTTCATAGGTCAGATCGGTCCGCCGCAGGTCATTGCCCGCCGCATAGTGCGCAAAGGCCGCCTCCGCCTGTCCGCGATCCTCCAGCGCCTTGCCCAGCGCGAAATCGAGGTGGAAGCGATCTTCCTTGGCCACGCTGCCCGAAGCCAGCGCAGCTTCCATCGCAGCGATATCTTCGTCCGTGAACTTCACGGTCTTAAGGTTGGCAAGGCTCCACCAGGCCTCACCCAGCGATGGCATCAGCGCGATCGCCTTGCGATAGGCCGCGATGCCATCCGCCTGCCGCCCGACCGTCTTGAGCATGTGGCCGTAGCTCATCCAGACGCGCGGCTGGTTGGGGGCTTGTTCGAGGACCTGCTCATAGAGCGCCAGCGCGCCCTCAAACTCGCCGATCCGGCCCAGCGCGGCGGCCTGCAGGTTGGCGTGGCCGGGGTTCTCGGGTTCTTCCGCCAGCACGGTGTTCAGCTCACCGATCGCCTCTTCAGCGCGGTTCTGGCGATAAAGCACCAGCGCCAGATTGGCTCGCGCGGCGGTGAAGGCGGGCGAAAGCTCCAGCGCGCGGCGCAGCAGCGTTTCGCTGTCCTTGTAGCGCCCGATCCGTCCGGCCAGCTCAGCCAGCATCCGCATCGCTGCAACGTCGAACGGATTTTCCTTGAGGTGCGCCTTGAGCCGCGGCTCGGCATCGTGGAGCCGGTTCTCATTCAGCGCCAGCGCCGCCTCGATCAACCGGGGCGGATATTGGCCGAGGTGCTGCAGCCAGCTGTGTTTGGCAGGGTCGATCATTGCGCGGCGTGGTGTTCCATCCTTCGCCGATAGAACGGCAGGCCCGATAGCATCAAGACTATGCTGAGCAGGCTAACCCCCCAGCCCGTGCCCCACAGCACCAGCGCGGTGAAGGCCAGCCCGCTCCACGCCGCCCAAGGCGCCGCGCCCAGCCGAATTCCGCTCAAGGCCACAGCGACATAGAGCCACAGGCTGGTCGCGGTGGTCAGCGTGACCATGAAGGTCAGCACCTCGCTGAGGCCGCCACCGAGCTGGGTCAAAACAAGCCCAATGGCGATCACGCCCGATAGCAGCTGTGCATTGACTGGCACCCCGGCGGCGTTGCTCTTGGCAAACCATGCGGGCAGCGTGCCGCTGAGCGCCATGGTGCGCGGCACTTCGCCTTGCAGCAGCACCCAGCCGTTGAGTGCGCCGAAAGCCGCGAGCGCGGCTGCGGCGGCGATGAAAGTCGCGCTGTCGCTGCTGACATAGCGGTCGAACAACAGCGCGAAGGGCGCCTCGGACCCGGCCAGCACATCGGCCGGAATTGCTAAGGCCATCCCGGTGCAGATCACCATGTAGAGCGCCCCCGCGAAGGCCAGCCCCGCCAACGTCGCGCGGGCGACGTTGCGTTCCGGATTGCGCACCCGCGCTGCACCAACGCTGGCCGCCTCGAAGCCAAGCAGCGCAAACATCGCGGCGGTCAGCGGGGCGAACAGGTCTGCGCCCAGCGCGGGCACCGGCAACGGAGCCGCGCCCATCTCGCCCTGCGCCGCGATCCAGCCAAGCAGCAGCGCCGCACCGAGCAATGGCACGACCTTGGCCGCTGTCGCCCCGACTTGGAACCACCCCGCGATTTTCGTGCCGGCAATGTTGAGCAGCGTCAGCGCGAGGATCAGCGCGCAGGCCAGCAGGCTGCCCGCTTTGCCCGTCAGCCCCGGCACGAAGGCCGCAAGGTATCCCGCCGCCGTGAGCGAAATGACCGCATTGGCACAGAGGATCGACAGCCAGTAGGACCAGCCGACCAGCATCCCCGGCAGCGGCCCCAGCCCGTGCTCGACCAGATCGACCGCGCCCTTGGCCTGCGGCAAGGCCTTGTGCAGCGCGATGAATACCAGCGCCAGCAGCAGCGATCCGCCAATCGCCAGGCCCCAGGCGGCGATGCTCCACACGCCGTAGGGCGCCATTTGTGCGGGCAGGATGAACACTCCTGCCGCGATCATCCCGCCGACTACCAGAGCGGTCGCGGTCCAGAAGCCGAAGGGGGCTTCCTCGCTCAAGAGCGCAGCAGCTTCCGAAGGAGCGGTCGGTCGGCCAGAATCGCCTGCGCCGCGTTATGCCCCGGCGCGCCGGTTACCCCGCCGCCCGGATGCGTGCCCGCGCCGCACATGTAGAGGCCCTTTATGGGTCCGCGATAATCGCCATGCCCCAGCACCGGGCGCGCGGCCCAGAGCTGGTCGATCCCCATGGTGCCGTGCATGATATCGCCGCCGATCAATCCGAACTTGCGCTCCAGATCGAGCGGCGAATGGACCTGGCGGGCGATCACGCTGGCTTTGAAATTGGGCGCGTGATCGCCCACCGTATCGATGATCAGGTCGGCCACCGCCTCGCGGTGCTGGTCCCAATCGACCGCCGGATCGAACTGCTGGCAGAACAGGCTGGCGACGTGCTGGCCCGGAGGAGCAAGGCTATCGTCCACGGTGCTGGGGATCTTGATCTCGACAATCGGCTGCTTCGACCAGCCATGCTGCTGGGCATCGATGAAAGCCTGATCCATGTAATCCATGCCCGGGGCAATGATGATCCCGGCGGTGTGGTGCTCGGCTTGATCCTTGCCGGGGAGGACGGAGAACGAGGGCAGCTCGGACAGCGCGACATTCATCCGGAAGGTGCCCGAACAGGTCTTGAAGCCCTTGATCCGGCGTTTGAAGTCTTCGTCAAGATCGCTGGAAGCGACCAGCTGGCGATAGAGCAGCGCCGGTCCGGCGTTCGAGGCGACCACGGCGGCGGCAAGCTCCTCGCCGCTTTCCAGCTTCACCCCCTGCACCTTGCCATTGTTCACCAGCACCTGCGCCACCGGTGCCTCGAGGCTGATCTCCACCCCGGCATCCTCGCAGGCCCGCGCCATCGCCTGGGTGATCGCCCCCATTCCGCCGACCGCATGGCCCCAAGCCCCGAGCTTGCCGTTCACTTCGCCGAACACGTGGTGAAGCAGGACATAGGCGCTGCCGGGGGTCGATACCCCGGCATAGTTCCCGACCACGGCATCGAAGGCGAAGGCCGACTGGACGTAGTCGTGCTCGAACCAGCCATCGAGGTAGGCGCGCGCCGACTTGGTGAAGATGTCGAGCAGGTCGCGCTGCACCGAAAGTTCAAGCTTGGCCATTGGCCAGCCCTGCTGCGCCGCTGCCACCAAGGACGACAGCCCGCCGCCAACATTGGGCGGGATTTGCAAGCTAAGATCGCGCAGCACATTGGCGACCTTCTCCAATGCGGCATCGTAAGCGGGATAGGCCGCCGCATCCTTCTTGGAAAACCGCGCAAACTCCGCCTCGGTCCGCCCCGGCGCGCCGCCGAGCTTCAGATAATCGTTCGCGAACGGAAAGAAGTTCGAAATCGTCCGCTCGATCACCCGGTAGCCGTAGTCGTGGAGCTTCATGTCCGCGATCACCTTGGGCCGCAGCAGGCTGACCGTGTAGCTCGCGGTCGAATTGCGGAAGCCGGGGTGAAACTCCTCGGTCACCGCCGCCCCGCCGACCATATGCCGCCGCTCCAGCACCCGCACCCGCATCCCAGCCTTAGCAAGATAGAACGCGCAGACGAGGCCGTTATGGCCCCCGCCGATGATCAGAGCGTCGTAGGTTTTGGTCATGAAATGCTCCAGCCCGGCGAAGGGGCGTATTGTTGCCTGGCGGCGGGGATGATCGCGCGCACCTTCGCTGCAAAGCTGCGCAAGCAGACCTCGCTCGCCGCGATCGGTCCAGTCCCGTAAGTCCGCGAGGCCATGCCTAGCTGGACGCGGCTGATCAGCCAGGTGTCCTCGGCATTGACCACGCGGTTGATCCGGTCGTTGGCGTAGCGGACCAGTTTCATTTCGCGGCGCGCATCAGGCAGGGCGTAGGCGGCGACGCGCAGGGTGCAGGTGGTGGGGCTGGTCGGGATCCAGTGCATGAAATCGATCTGGTCGGGGTAGAAATCGAAGGCCATGTTGGGCCAGAGCTTCCAGTAGAACCAGCGGCGGCGGTAGGCCTCAGGCAAGTGCTCGGTCACGGGGAGGTGCTTGCGGTAAACCTCTTCCCAGAAGTTGCCGCGGGTGCCCTCGTCAAGCTCGCCCGACATCCGGTCGGCCCAGCCGTGTGCCGCGATTTCGTAGCTTTTGCCGAACAGCCGGGTCAGTCCATCGTGCGCGACCGGAATGTGGAGGTTGTCCGAATAATTGTCTCCGACGTTCTTCCAGTTGACCGCGCGGGGCCGCGCCCAGGGTTTGCCGAGCGGCTGCATTTCGGCGAGGCGGAACGGTGCAAGTTCGGCTTCGGCGGGGGCCATCATTTCGGCCACCGAAGGCCCGCCTTCGTCCTTAAGCTTGATGAAGACGAAGCCGTTCCAGATCTCCAGCGCGACCGGGACCAGTCCACTCTCCTCGAGTTTCAGCGCCGGATATTCGCGCCGGTTCGGCACGCCTGACAAGCGCCCGTCCTTTTCATAGACCCAGGCATGATAGGGGCATACCAGCTTCTTGGCGCAGCCGCCCGGCCCTTCGACCAGCCGCATCGCGCGGTGGCGGCAGACGTTGGTGAAGGCGCGAACCTGGTGATCATCGCCCCGGATGACGATCACCGAGTCACCAAGCATATCAACCGTGCGATAGGCGCCCGGATCAAGGACTTCATTGACATGGCAGACGACCTGCCAGGCCGGCCGGATGATCCGCTTCATCTCCAGCGCATGGAATTCCGGATCGTGATAGATCCAGCCGGGCAGGCTGAAATCGGCGTCGGGGTCTTCTGCCTCCAGTCCCACCGGGAAAGGCGCGGCGGCGTTCATTTGGTGAGGTCGGTGAACAGGCTGAAATAGAACTTCAGCCCCGGTGCGAAGTTGGCGACCGCAATCCGTTCATTGAGGCCGTGTGAATAATCGTCCGAATCCTTGATGAACAGCGGGCTGATGCCATAGCTTGGCACCCCCTTGGCGCGGAACCACATCGAATCCGATGCGCCCGAGCTCTGGCTCGGCACGATCGGCACGCCCGGCCAAGATGCGCCAATGGCCCGGTCAACCGCTTTCAGAAAATCCGCTCGCATCGGCGAGGCTGGGCTTTCGGTGGCGGTATCGCCCGTCGCATCGCTGAACTTTACCGCCGGAACATTCGCAACCCGCTCCAGCTCGGCGATGATCTGCGCGCGGGTATGCCCGGGAAAAACACGGCAGTTGATATTGGCGGTGGCGCGCTGTGGCAGGGCATTTTCGGCGTGACCGCCATTGATCATTGTCGGCACGCAAGTGGTGCCGACTTTGCCGACATAGCTGGGGCTGGCGCGCAGCACCGCCAGCGCCGCCTCATCCTTCGGGTTGGCAGCGAAGGCCCGCATGGCCGCCGCAAGCTTGGGGTCGCTTTCAAATTGGGCCGCCTTTTCGAAATAGGCCTTGGTCAGCGGGCTAAGCTCGGCGGGAAAGCGGTAGGCTCCGATCCGTTCAAGCGCGGTGGAAAGCTGGACGATCGCATTGTCAGCCCGCGGCGCGCTGCTGTGGCCGCCTGGGTTGGTCACTTCCAGCTTCACATCGACATAGGTCTTCTCGGCCCCGTCCCACGACCAGAACAGCGGGCGATTGTCGTCCTCGGCGTAGGTGCCGCCGACCCCATCGGTGTTGAGCAAAATGTCCGCATCGGCGAAGCGGTCGGCGAGCATCCGCGAAGTTTTCATCGTGGTTTCCTCATCGCCCGACATGGCAATGACGATAGTCCGGCGCGGTTTGAAGCCGGCCTTGCGCAGCTCGGTCAGCGCGACCAGCGCGACGACTTGCGAGACCTTCATGTCGCTCGCTCCGCGGCCGTAGAGGTAGCCGTTCTCAACCACCGGGGTGAAGGGATCGCGCTGCCAGTCGGCCGGCTTGGCCTCAACCACGTCCATGTGGCCGGAGACCACCAGCGGCTTGAGCGTGGGATCGCTGCCGGGCCAGGTTGCGATCAGCATTGCGGTGTCGTCCACCGGCGTGATCTCCACCGCACTGTCAGCCCAGCCGCCGGCGACCAGCGCTGCCTTGTAGGCCCGAGCGACATCGAGCGTCTGATTGCCCGCGCCCCGGACCGAGCGCAGCGCCATGACCTCCTTGGATAACGCCAGCACCTGCGCTTCGGCCGAGGGAGTGACCTTGGGTGGCTTGGCCGCCGCCAGCGGAACCGCCGCGACCGAGAGGGCAAGGGCAAAGGCAAACGAACGGCGCATCGGTGATCTCTCCTTATCACTGTTTGCTGCACCAGCATTGCCGTGCTGTCCACCCGGCAGATGCGGACAGTCTCCTAAGACAGGTGACAGCGCTGTCTGGACAAGCTTTATCCGATTTTAACCTTTATCTGCCAATCGGATGCTGTCCCGATGCCACCGGGATGGGGGTCGCAACCAAAGATGGTCAGTCAAAACGCCGTATTGCGCAAGGCGATAGCGCCCGAACTGCGCGATTGGGTCAACAATCGCCTGCTTAGCGCACATATCCGCATGGTGCGGGCGATGGTGCTCGGCACGCTGCTCAACGCTTCGGTCATGCTGGCATGCCTGTGGGGTCAGACCGCCACGCTTGGCAATGTCCTGTTCGCGCTCAACATCGTTGCTGCCAGCCTGCACAGGCTGTGGCTGAGCGAAGGGATCGCGCGCGCGCGCCGGCAAAAGCGAACTAGCAAGGTCTCAGCGGCGTTCGATCTCAACAGCCTGTGGCTGGGGCTGACTTTCGGGTCGGCCTTTGCCGACACCTTGCCGCAAGTCGATGGCGGCACGCAGGTGTTGCTGGCGGTTTGCGCGATCGCCCAGATTGCCTCCGCCGCCTATACCATCCGTACTTTGCCCAGCTCGGCGATGATCTACATGATCTGTCAGATGCTGGGGCTTACGATCGGACTGGTACAGCTCGGCTCGCTCGGCGCTTTGGGGGCCATTGCGGTGTCGCTGACCGCCTGCGGTTTGCTGATCCGCATGACCTTTACTGCGCGCGACCTGTTCGTGACCAGGATCCTCTCCGACCGCGAGCTTGCCGCCTCCTCGCGCACAGTCAAACTATTGCTCAACGAATACGAGGAGAATGGCTCGGACTGGTTGTTCGAACTCGATGCGCAGGGCTGTCTGGTTGGCGTTTCGGCGCGCTTCGCCGCGGCTACGGGCGTTACGGCTACGCAGCTGGAAGGCCGCGCGTTCTGCGAATTGCTGGTTCCAGGGACAGCCCGGTTCGACATTGCCGAGGCCTTGAACGAGAAGCGGCCACTGCGCGGCGCCATGGCCGAAGTGGCGGCGAGTTCAAGTAGCGATGCCGCCCGGTGGTGGTCGATCAGCGGGCGTCCCTGTTACGAAAGCGGGGATCGGCGCGTCGCCTGGCGCGGGGTGATTTCCGATGTTTCGACCCAGCGACTGGCCGAAAACCGGGTTCATCACATGGCCCACTTCGATGCCCTGACCGGACTGCCCAACCGGGCGCTGTTTGGGCAGACGCTGGGTGACCTGCTGGAAGCTGACGATGAGGCGCCGCAGGCTGCGCTGCTGCTGATCGACGTCGATCACTTCAAGACTGTCAACGATATGTACGGCCATCCCGTTGGAGACGCCTTCCTGCGTGAGATTGGAAACCGGCTGGCAACGACACTCTCGCAAAGCGGTCTCGGCGGAAGCCAGCATCTTGTTGCGCGGCTAGGTGGCGATGAGTTCGCGATCTTGATCTCGGGCGAGGATTCTTGCGATCACGCCGTGCGTCTGGCTGAACTTTTGATTGCGGCCATGGTCCGCCCGGTCGCCATCGAGGGCCATGAACTATCGGGCTCGATTTCAATCGGAATCGCCCTTGCGCCACTTCATGCCGTGCTCAAGCAACAACTCATGTCGAATGCCGATATCGCGCTTTATGCGGCGAAAAATGGCGGGCGCGCGATGTGGGAAATGTTTGAGCCGGGAATGGACGCTGCCCTGCACGAGCACCACACCTTGGCTCGCGACCTGCGGCATGCCGTGGCTCGCGGCGAGCTGCGCCTGTTCGTCCAGCCGCTGGTCGATGTCGAAAGCGAGGAGATGACCGGATATGAGGCGCTGCTGCGCTGGCAGCACCCGGAACGCGGACTTGTTCCGCCCGATGCCTTTATTCCAATTGCCGAAGAAACCGGACTGATCGTGCCGATCGGCGAATGGGTGATCCGTACCGCATTTGCTGAAGCCGCACGCTGGCCCGGCGAGCAGACCATCGCCATCAACCTTTCACCCTTGCAACTTAGCAGTCCGAATCTGCTGCCGGTGATCGTCCAGGCCTTGGCCGAACACCAGCTCGATCCGGCTCGGGTTGAATTCGAAATCACCGAAGGGGTGTTGCTGCACAATTCCGACGCCAACATCGAGGTGCTCAACAAGCTCCATACGCTGGGCGTGAAGATCGCACTCGACGATTTCGGAACCGGCTATGCCTCCCTCAACTATCTGCTGACTTTCCCGTTCGACAAGATCAAGATCGACCGCCGCTTTATCAGCGGCCTCGCCACGCGCGAGGATTCGCAAGCGATCGTCGCGGCGGTGATCCGGCTCGCCAACGAACTGGGCATGTGCACTTTGGCCGAAGGGGTGGAGGAACCCGACCAGTTCGAACGCCTCCGCGCGCAAGGCTGCCGGATGGTGCAAGGTTGGCTGTTCGGCAAGGCGTTGCCCAGCGAAGAGTATCATCCTGCGCTTGTCGAAGGCCTGCGCCAGTCGGCCTGACTGCCGAGGGGCAGGACCCTAGCCTGAATAGGTTTGCGGCGCACTGGCGCCTGCTCTGACCCGCTGCTAACCCTGCCATCAAGGCTTGGGCATGACTTGGGTCAGGAGACTGCGCGCAATGCAATTCACCGCTGATCGCCTGCTGCTGTTTGGTGCGACCGGGGACCTGGCGCAGCGGATGCTGCTGCCTTCGCTCTGCGCGCTGCATGCCGATGGGCTGGTGCCGGAAGGGCTGGCGATCATCGGCACGGCGCGGCACGATCATGACGATGCCAGCTTCCGCAATTTCGCGCGTGAGGCGCTGGAAAAGTTCATGCCGGCCGAGCGGCGCGGCTCGATGGCTACCTTCCTCAACCGGCTGCATTATCAGCCGCTCGATGCCAACAACCTGGCCGGGTTCGATACATTGGCGGCCAAAGTCGGTCCTTGCGAGCAGGGTCTCGCGATCTTCCTGTCGACCGCGCCGAACCTGTTTGAGCCGACCATCGCCGGGCTTTCTGCCAGCGGCCTCGCCGGGCCGACCACCCGGATCGGCCTCGAAAAGCCGCTTGGCACCGATCTCGCCACCAGTCGCCAGATCAACGATGCGGTGGCGGTGGCCTTTCCGGAAGAACGCACGTTCCGGATCGACCACTACCTTGGCAAGGAAACCGTCCAGAACCTGCTGGCGCTGCGCTTTGCCAACATCCTGTTCGAACCGCTGTGGA
>CAZVMC010000030.1:0-22835 GCA_964628635.1 uncultured Novosphingobium sp.
CTCCATGCGCTCAAGGCGCGGGGCAAGAAATATGGCTTGCAGACAATGTGCGAAGGCGGCGGTGTCGCCAACGTCACGATTGTCGAAATGGTCTGATCCCTCGAAACGGTTCGGACTGCGTCCTCACCTCCTCAGGACGAACGGGGAGGGGAATTGAATTTTAAGAGATCCGTTCGTCCTGAGGAGCCGAAGCCGAAGGCAGAGGCGTCTCGAAGGACCTGCGCAATGCAAGGAGCAAGATATGAAACTCGATAACACCGTCGCCGCAGTGGTTACCGGCGGCGCTTCCGGCCTGGGTGCAGCGACGGCCCGCGCGCTGGCCGCCAAGGGGGTGAAGGTCGCGATCTTCGACCTGCAGGAAGAAAAGGGCAAGGCCATGGCTGCCGAGCTGGGCGGGATCTTCTGCGAAGTGAACGTGACCGATGAAGCTTCGGTCGATGCCGGGTTCGCCAAGGCCCGCGAGGCCCATGGGCAGGAGCGGATCCTGGTCAACTGCGCCGGGATCGGCAACGCGATGAAAACCGTCAGCCGCAGCAAGGAAGACGGCTCGATCCGCTATTTCCCGCTCGATGCCTTCAACTTCGTGGTGCAGGTAAATCTGGTTGGCACCTTCCGCTGCATCGCCAAGTCGGCCGCGGGGATGCTGGCGATCGACCCACAGGAAGACGGTGATCGCGGGGTGATCATCAACACCGCCTCGGTCGCGGCAGAGGATGGTCAGATCGGGCAGGCAGCTTACTCGGCGTCGAAGGGCGGGGTGCTCGGCATGACCCTGCCGATCGCGCGCGACCTGATGAACGAGAACATCCGGGTGAACACGATCTTGCCGGGGATCTTCGAAACCCCGTTGCTGATGGGCCTGCCCGAACCGGCGCGCATTTCGCTCGGCCAGCAGGTGCCTTACCCCAAACGCCTTGGCCGTCCGGATGAATATGCCAAGCTGGCGATGTGCATGATCGAAACGCAATATTTCAACGGTGAAGATGTCCGTCTCGACGGCGGTATCCGGATGGCGCCGCGCTAAAGGAAACCGGTATGGGCTATTCGCAGATCGCGCTCGACATCAGCGAGGGGATTGCCACGCTGACCCTCAACCGACCGGAGAAGATGAACGCCTTCACCCGGACGATGATGGACGAGATGATCGATGCGATTGACCGCACCGATGCCGACGATGCTGTGCGCGCGGTGATTTTCACCGGCGCCGGGACAAGGGCCTTTTGCGCCGGGGCCGATCTGACCCCGGACGATGGCCGCGCGGTCTTTTCGGATTCGACCCCGGTTGCAGACCTGTCCGATCCGCGTGTGCGCGATGGCGGCGGGCGGCTGACGCTGCGGCTGTTTCAATCGAAAAAGCCGCTGATTTCGGCCTGCAACGGCGCGGCGGTGGGCGTTGGCGTGACCATGCAGCTGCCGATGGACATCCGCCTGGCAAGCGACACGGCGCGCTACGGCTTCGTCTTCGCGCGGCGCGGGATCGTGCCGGAAGCGGCATCGAGCTGGTTCCTCCCCAAGCTGGTCGGGGTGGCCCAGGCGCTCGAATGGTGCATGACCGGGCGAATCTTCGACGCGCAGGAGGCGCTGCGCGGCGGGCTGGTGCGCTCGGTCCACAAGCCGGGCGAGCTGCTGGACGCCGCGCGGGGTTTGGCGCGCGAGATTGCCGATAACACCTCCGCCGTCTCCATCGCGATGACCCGCGCGATGCTGTGGCGCAATCCCAGCGCCGATCATCCGATGGGCGCGCACAAGGTGGACAGCCGGGCGATCTACCGCCTCTCGAAGGGCGCGGACGCTACGGAAGGTGTGCAAAGTTTCCTCCAGAAACGCCCCCCGGTCTTTCCGGCCAAGGTTTCGAGCGATATGCCGGACTTCTATCCGTGGTGGGAAGAACCGGAGTATTCATGAGCGGGGCAGCACAGCGCGCCGAAGCCGATGCACCACCGGGTGCGCGCGAGCTGTTGCTTGAAACCGCATCGCGGATCATGCGCGAAGGCGATATCGTCGATATCTCGCTGTCGGAGCTCAGCTTGCGCTCTGGGCTCAATTCGGCGCTGGTGAAGTACTATTTCGGCAACAAGGCGGGGCTGATGAAGGCCCTGCTGGACCGCGATATGGCCGGAATCGTCCAGTCGGTCGATGCGCTGATGGCCAAGGATATGGATCCCGAAGTCCGCCTGCGTCGCCACGTTGGGGCGATGGTCGAAACCTATTTCAACACGCCGTACCTCAACCGGCTGCTGATGCGGCTGGTGCGCGAAAGCGATCCGGACGAGGCGCACCGCATCGCCGATTCCTACCTCACGCCGCTCAGCCGCGCATACAACCGGTTGATCAAGGATGGGGTCAAGCAGGGCAAGTTCCGCGATATCGATCCGCAGCTGTTCTACTTCACTGCCACCGGCGCAGCCGACCGGTTCTTCTCGGCACGGCTGGTAATGCGCCACTGCTTCGATCAGGACAGTCTGACCGAGGAACTGCGTGATCGCTACAAGGCGCATACGATCGATTTCATCATGGCCGGTATCCTCGCCCCGCAATGACAGGGGCCTGGCATCTGGGGATCATCGGCGGCTCAGGTCTGGCGGCCGGAATCGCGCTGGAAGATGCCCAGGAAATCGAAGTCGCCAGCCCGTTCGGCCTGCCTTCGGCGGCAGTCACAACAGGCACGCTCAGCGGCGTGCGGGTGACCTTTCTTCCGCGCCACGGTCCGGGACATGCCATTCCGCCGCACCGGGTGAACTACCGCGCCAACATCGATGTGCTCAAGCGTTGCGGGGTCAGCGATGTGATCGCGCTCTCGGCGATCGGTTCGCTGAACGAGACGATGGAGCCGGGCCATTTCGTGGCGGTCGATCAGTTCATTGACCGGACCAGCGGACGGGCTGGAACTTTTTTCGATGAAGGGCTGGTCGCCCATGTCAGTCTGGCCGATCCGGTTTGCCCGCGACTGTCGGGGATGCTTGCCGATGCAGCCGCGGCAGAGGGCGCGGTGGTCCATCGCGGCGGGTGCTACGTCGCGATCGAAGGCCCGCAATTCTCGACCCGCGCCGAAAGCAGGCTCTACCGCAGCTGGGGCGCCGACGTGATCGGCATGACCGCCATGCCCGAAGTGCGCCTCGCCCGTGAAGCCGAACTGCCCTATGCCTTGCTGGGCATGGTCACCGATTACGACAGCTGGCGCGAGGGCGACGAGGCGCAGGTCGAAGCGATCCTGGCGGTGATGCACCGCAATGTGGCGCTGGCGCAGAGGGCTGTGGCCCGGCTGGTCGCCGACCTGCCGACCGAGCGGAGCGCAAGTCCGATCGACACCGCGCTCGATCATGCGGTGATGACTGCCAAGGCAGCGCGCGATCAGGTGCTGGTGGCCAAACTCAATGCCGTAGCGGGAAGGGTGCTAGGATGAGCGGGATTGTCCTCCACGATTATTGGCGCTCATCGGCGGCCTACCGGGTGCGGATTGCGCTCAATCTGAAACGGGTAGCTTATCGCAGCGTCACGGTTGACCTCGCGAGCGGGGAACAGCGCGGCGCTGAGTTTCGCGCGAAGAACCCGCTGGGTCTTATCCCGCTGCTGGAGATCGATGGGCACTGCCTCAGCCAATCGCTGGCGATCATCGACTACCTCGATGCCAGGTTCCCCGATCCGCCGATGGTGTCCGCCGATCCGGCTGAGCGGTCGCGCACGCTGGCGCAGGCGCTGACCATCGCCTCGGAAATCCACCCGCTGCAGAACCTGCGGGTGCAGAACTATTTGCGCGATGAGATGGGGCAAGATGCCGCGGCGATCGGTGGATGGCTGGCGCGCTGGATCGGCGATGGCCTCAACGCGCTGGAAGCGCAGGCGCCGGACAGCGGCCTGTTCGGCGGGGAGGCACCCAATCTGGCCGATGTCTGTCTGGTCCCGCAGATGTATTCCGCACGGCGCTTTCTGGTCCCGACCGAGGGCTTTCCCAAGCTGGTCCGGATCGATGCGGCTTTGCGTGCAATTCCCGAAGTCGCCGCCGCTGCGCCAGAGGCGGTCAAGCCCGCCTAACAAGCCCTTGCCAAGCCAACCGGTTGCATTAGTAACCGTTTCGATGGCCGATCCCGCTTCCCGTCTTGCCGATTTCCTGCCCTACCTGATGTCGGTCAGCACCAATGCGGTCAGCGATTTGATCGCTGAGGAATACCGCACCAGCTATGGCCTCAAGATCCCCGAATGGCGGGTGATGGCGGTGCTGGGCGATGCCGGGGCAAAGACCCAGCGCGAACTGGTCGATGCCACCCGGATGGACAAGGTCGCGGTCAACCGCGCGTGCAAGGTATTGGAAGAGCGCGGGCTGGCCGCACGCAGTCCGAACGAGCGCGATGGCCGCTCGCACCATCTTGAACTGACCAAGGCCGGGCGAACGATGCATGGGGAGATCATGCCCCACGCGCTGGAGATCGAAGCCAGCATTTTTGCCGTGCTCGATCCCCGCGAACGCGCGAGCTTCAAGGATATGCTGGCGCGCCTTTCCGCCAAGGTGCGCGAACTCGAACAGACGGAGACGATCACTTGAAACTGGCTTCCTTGCCGCAGGGCCGCGATGGCCGCCTGATCGTCGTCTCGCGCGACCTCGCCTGGTATGCCGATGCCGATCATATCGTGCCGACGCTGCAGGGTGCGCTCGATGATTGGGCGCGGCATGCCCCCGCGCTCGAAGTACTCTCAACCGAGCTGGAGCACGCCGCGATCCCCCGGCTGCGCTTTCACGAGCGGGAAGCGGCCGCCCCGCTGCCGCGCGCCTACCAGTGGGCCGATGGCAGCGCCTACGTCAACCACGTCGAACTGGTGCGCAAGGCGCGCGGAGCGGAACTGCCCGAGAGCTTTTGGCACGATCCGCTGATGTATCAGGGCGGCAGCGACGACCTGCGCGGCGGGCGTGAGCCGATCCGGCTGGCCGATGAAGCCTGGGGCTGCGATATGGAGGCGGAGATCTGCGTGGTCACCGGCGATGTGCCGCAGGGGGTTTCGGCCGAGGCGGCGCTGGGCCACATCCGCCTGATCGGGCTGGTCAACGATGTTTCGCTGCGCAACCTGATCCCCGGCGAACTGGCCAAGGGCTTCGGCTTCGTCCAGTCCAAGCCGGCCAGCCACTTCTCCCCGGTCTTTGTCACACCCGACGAATTGGGCGAGGCGTGGAGCGGTGGGCGGCTGAACCATGTCCTCGCGGTCGATCTCAACGATCAGGCCTTCGGCCGCGCCGAAGCAGGGGAGGAATGCACCTTCGATTTCGGCACCTTGATAGCGCATCTGGCGAAGACCCGCTCGATCGGGGCGGGCTCGATCATTGGCAGCGGCACAGTTTCCAACCGCGATCCCGATGGCTCACCCGGCCGTCCGTGCAGCGCCGGTGGGCGCGGCTATTCGTGCATCGCCGAGCAGCGGATGATCGAGACAATCGCGGACGGCAAACCCAGCACCGAATTCCTCCGCTGGGGCGATCGGGTCCGGATCGAGATGAAGGACGCGAAAGGCCACTCGATCTTCGGCGCGATCGATCATGAGGTGGTGCGGGGCTGAAGCTGAGAGCCCCAAAACGCAGTTCGGGCCGGAGTTTCCCCCGGCCCGATCCACGTTGAACTGGATATCAGATCTTACTTGGCGGCACCTTTGGCCGGACCGCCATTGCTGAAGGCATCGGCGATCGAGCAGCCCGCCGGGCCAAGGATCACGATGAACAGCGTCGGCAGAATGAACAGGATCAGCGGCACGGTCATGATCGCCGGCAGACGCGCGGCCTTTTCTTCGGCGCGCATCATCCGCTCGTTGCGGAATTCGGCCGAAAGCACGCGCAGCGCCGAAGCGAGCGGCGTACCATAGCGTTCGGTCTGGACCATGGTGGTGGTCACACCCTTCACCGCTTCCAGATTGACCCGGTAGGCGAGATTTTCAAACGCCTGTCGCCGCTCGGAGAGGAATGACAGCTCGATGTTGGTCATCGCGAACTCGTCGCCGAGTTCCGGGTAAGCGCGGCCCAGTTCCTTCGCAACGCGGCTAAAGGATGCGTCGACGGTCAGACCGGCCTCGGCGCAAATCACCAGCAGGTCGAGCGCGTCGGGCAGGCCCTTGCGGATCGCATCGGTGCGTTTGGCAATCAGGTTGGACAGGAACATGTCCGGGCCCTTGTAGCCCAGCCCAAGCATGGCCGCGAAAGCGCCCAGCTTCTTCATCCCGCTCCAATCGGGGAAATAGTTGATCCCATAGATCAGCAGCGCCGCCCCGCCGCCCAGCACGATCGGGAGGATCATCCGGGCAAAGATGACGTAAACCGCCAGCTCCTTCTTGCGAATCCCGGCCTGGGCCAGCTTCTGCTGGACATCCTTGACCTGGCTGTCCTGCAGCACCTTGAGCGATGACAGGGTATCGCGGACCTTGTCGGTGTTTTCGGTCTTGCGGACCAGACTGGCGCGCTTCTTGGCGTTGCTGGTGGTGATGCCCAGCTTGAGCTGCTCGCGCCGCTCGTTCAGCGCCTTGACGCGCTTGGCCATCGGATCCTTGATTGTGACCGCAGCATAGATCGCGAACATCACGGCGACCGCAGCGAGGCCCGCCAGGATCGAGCCGACCCAGATGACATCGACACCGAGCAGCGTTGGACCGGGAGGCGTGTTCAACATAGCTTTTTCCAGTTCCCGCTCAGATTTCGAAGCTGACCATCTTGGCCATCACGAAGGCCCCGATGCTGATCCACACAAGCCCGCCCAGGCCGATCACGGTCAGCCGCTCATCCAACCAGAAGGCTGAAAGGTAAGTCGGGTTGATGAACCAGATCAGTGTGAACACGATGAATGGCAGCGATCCGACGATATAGGCGGAGGCCTTCGATTCCGAGCTCATCGCGCGGATTTTGAGCTTCATCTGTGCCCGCTTGCGCAGCACATCGCCCAGGTTGGAAAGCGTTTCGGCCAGATTGCCGCCGGTCTCGCGCTGGATTGCCAGGGTGATGACGAAGAAGCTGAATTCGGGCGTGTTGAGCCGATCGGCGGTTTCCTGGAGTGCGTCCTCCATGGTCTTGCCGATCTTGATGCGTTCCGTCACCAGCTTGAATTCCTCACCCACCGGGCCAGGAACTTCGGTCGAGACGATACCCAGCGTTTCGGTAACCGGCAGACCCGAGCGCAGGCCGCGGACCAGCAGGTCGATCGCGTCGGGGAACTTGGCGGTGAAGGCGTTGCCGCGCTTCTTGATGAAGTAGTTGACCACCATATGCGGCAGGCCCGCGCCGATGACCAGGCCAACGCCCAGGGAGAGCAGGACCGATCCACTCTTGATATAAATGATCGCAGTGACCGCCAGCGCCAGCCCGAGCGAGGCATAGCCATATTGCGTCAAGGTCCAGCCCTTGCCGGTGCGGTGCAGCCGCAGGGCCAGCGCCGCGATCCGCGATTCGGAGCCCGCGATCTGGTGCATCTTGGGCTTGCGCGCCGCCACGGCCTTGCGCAGCTGGGCCTCAACCTTGTCGACCGTGCTTTCGGAATGGCGATAGCGCACGGCCTGCAGGCGGCGCGCGCTTTCCTTGGCTGCCGAAGGTCCGGCGAACGCCAGATAGCCGACAACCATGAAAGCCATCAGTCCCAGAGCGACCAATGCGAGTTGGATCATGCTCATTTGCGTTTCACGCCTTCCTGCCTGGCCCCGCCGCTGGCAGGGCCGTTAAGTTCCAACTCTCAGGCAGCCTGAGGAGCCGGAGCAGCCTTGCCCTTGTCCTTCTTCGGCAGCAGTGCCTTGAGGTCGAGCTTGCCGAGCAGCGAGCCCTTCGCCTTCACGACATCGTCCACTGCTTCGCCGTCGCCCACGCCCATCACCGCCTTGGCGATGTCGCGGATCACTGACCCGGCCTTGGTCGAGCGGTTGGCATCCCCAAAGGTCTGGCCCAGCTTGGCGGCATTGGCCGCCGCCTTGATGTCATAAGGGATCGCGAAGCCGATCTTGCGTTCGATCGAAGCTTCAAAGTCGGACTTGCTGATTTCCGAAACCCCGGCCTGAACCTTGTTGGCAACCACAATCGGCTGGATGTGCGCGGCGTTGGTCTTGAGCCACGACAGGATCCGGATCGCATCGCGCGCCGAAGCCAGAGTCATCTCGACCACCACCAGCACCACGTTCACATCCGCCAGCAGGTGCGGGAAGTTGATCAGCATGTTGCGCGGCAGATCGACCACGGTCATTTCGAACGCCTGGCGGAATTCTTCCTCCAGCTGAACGAAAGCCGCCCCGTCGGTCATCAGCGGCGAATTCATCGGCGCTTCGGCCGACAGGATCGCGAGATGATCGTTGGCGCGGATCATCGCGCGTTCGATGAACAGCCCGTCGATCCGGCCCGGGTTCTCGATCGCGTCGGTCAGGCCGCGGCCTGGCTCCAGATCAAGCGCCAGCGCGCCGGTGCCGAAGTGCACGTCCAGATCGAGCAGCGCGGTCGGCATCTTCTCGTCCGAGCTGAACAGCCAGGCGAGCGACGTGGCGAGGGTCGAAGCCCCGACCCCGCCGCGCGTGCCGATCACCGCGGTGGAGATATGCTTGTTCGCGGCCGAGGCATCGTGGTACTTGGGCGAGGCGAAGACCGCCTGCGCATTGACCAGGGCATCACGCACCTGGCTGGGCGAAAGCGGCTTGAGCAGGTAATCGTGGATCCCACTCGCGACGAGGTCGCGATAGAGCCGCACGTCGTTGACCTGGCCAACCGCGATCACGACCGTGCCGGGTTCGCAGACTTCGGCCAGACCGTTGATGTCGCTCAGCGGATCGCCGCTTTCCGACAAGTCGACCATCAGGATGTTCGGGCTCGCCGTGATCGAGAGCGACTGGACCGCATTGCGCAGGCCGCCCTTGTTGCACTTTTCGGGCTGCCAACCCATTTCGATGATGACCGGGCGCAAGACATCAAGCGCGGCATCGTCGCAAATGAATGCACTGAAGACGTCGCGGTTGCCCTGTCCGGCTGGTTTCCAAGGCGCGTTCATCTTAGCTTCCCCCTTCGGTGCTGGATACCTGCTTCAGGCCGCCCGCACCGGTCGGCTTGGCTTCGCGCAGGGTGTCGATCGCTTTGGTGCCGCTGGCGACCACGGTGTCTCCTGACCCGCGGGCACCTTCGAGCAGGTGCTCGGGATCGGCGACCATCGCGGCCAGATTGGCATTGGTGGCGCAGCCGTAGTTGCTGCTGGTGCCATTGCGCAGGTTGGCGTCGGACTGGGCCGACCAATCGGGGCAACCCGGAACCGTTGCGGTTGAGCGGGTTACCACCACGCGCACCGTACCGGCCATCACCTGGCCCGGAGTGACCGGCGCATCGCCGCCAACCAGCATGCCGTGGCGCGAGGCAACGGCTTCAACCGAAGCACGGGTTGCGCCGCTCATCAGCGGGTCGTCGATGGTGATCCGGTCGCCATAGCGCAGGTCCATCGCCTCGAACCAGCCGGCCAGACGCCGCTGCTCGGGGATCGACAGACCGCCCGGACCGCTGGTCAGGTCGAGCGTATAGTTGGTGCGTGAGACCACCGGCTGGTGGACGCTTTCAAGCGTTGGGTTGGAGGGCATGCCCCCGCAGGCCGAAACTGCCAGGCCCAGCGAGAGAGCGATCGCCGCACGAAGTTTGAGTTGACGCATGATCAGATCCTCTCTCGATCAAAGGCCGAAGCCGGGTTGGGCGGTATCGTCCGACGCATCGCTGCGGCGCGGACGGCGTGAGCCGCTGGGCGGAGTCGCCGGAGTATCCAGCGAGCCGACCCCCGGGCGCTCGCCCGAGCCGCTTTCCGGCGCGGCGGTCGGTCCGGGGCGAACCGCACCCGAAGTTCCCGCCGTAGCGCGGCCGCCAAACACCTGTTGCAGGATATTCGGGCTGGCGTAGCCATCGGTCGGCAGCTTGATCTCATCGCCGTTGACCGGGTTGACGAGATAGGGCGTCACCACGATCACCAGCTCGGTTTCGCCGCGCCGGAAGTTGTTCGACCGGAACAGCGCGCCAATGATCGGCAGATCGCCGGCACCGGGGACCTTTTTGATCGTGCTTTGCGCCGAATTGCTCATCAGGCCGGCGATCATGAAGCTCTGGCCGGAGCCGAGTTCAACGGTTGTTTCTGCCCGGCGAATGGTCAAAGCCGGAACCTGGAAGCCGTTGAGCGTGACCGAGCCCTGGCCCGACAGCTCGGATACTTCCGGGCGCACGCGGATCGAGATCCGGCCATTGGCCAGCACGGTCGGCGTATAGGCCAGACTGACCCCGAAGCGCTTGTATTCGATCGAGGTTGTGCCAAGGCCCTGGCTGATCGGGATCGGATATTCACCGCCCGCCAGGAAGTCCGCCGTCTCGCCCGAAAGCGCCGTCAGGTTCGGTTCCGAAAGCGTGGTGACCAGACCCATCGTCTCACCCAGATCGAGCGCGCCGAGCAGGTCCATCCCAAACAGGCGGCCCTGGCCCGCAAACGTGGTGCCCGAGCCGATCGGGGTGACGTTGGTCGCGGGGATGTTGATGAACTTGCCGGGGTTGTTCGGATCGGGGATCGTGATCTGCAGGGTACCGTTGGTGCCGAGTGCGGTATTGAGCCCGCCAAGCTGGTTCGGAGCAAAGCCGGTGCGGCCCTGGCCCAGACCGAACTGGAAGCCGCTGCTTGCGTCGATCGTCGAAAGGTTCACGCCAATATCGCGAACCAGCGACCGGCTGACTTCGGCGAACTTGACCCGCAGGTTGACTTGCAGCGGCGTGGCCATGCGCAGGCGGGTGATGACATTCGAGTCCTTGCCGACAAAGGCCTGAACCAGCCGTTGCGCTTCTGCAGCATCTTCCGGTGCGGCGATAGTGCCGGTCAGCAGGAAGGTGTTGCTGCCAATCGTCGAGACCGCGATCTTGGCGTCAGGCATGGCGAGGCGCAGCATCTGATCGACCGAATCGATGTTCGATCCGACCCGGACATTGGCTGACCAAACCACGTTCCCTGCCGCGTCGCTGACATAGACCGTGGTTTCGCCGCCGGCCTTGCCGAAGACATAGAGCTGGCGCTGCGATTTCACCTGAACGTCGGCGATCGCATCGTTGGCTACGAAAACGTCGGACATGGTGCCGGGTACGGTGATCAGCTGACCGCGGCCGATCGATAGGACCACATCCTGGCTCGGGCGGCTGGCCGACTGGGCCTGGGCGGGGGCTGTCGCAACCAGCGACAGCGGCGCACAGACAGCGGCGGCAGTCAGAAGAGTGGCTACAAGGCGTTTCATGTTCCGGCCTTTCTTGGCGCGGGTTGCGCCGTTGGTGTGCCCAAGGATTGTTGCGGCGTTCATCTCAGCGTCCTCCCACCGGTTCTTCGACCGTCACTTTGCCGCGGGTGACGCGAACCGTCGGTCCGGTTGTGAGGGTGCCCGTGCCCGATCCGGCGCGGAACGTGCCGCGCGGTGCCGGGGCGGGTGCCGCTGCCGGGGTCGGCGTGGCATAGGCCGCAGCCATCCGGCGCACATTGTCCTGATGGGTGGCGGGCATGGTCCGGCGCTGGAAGCGCGAGACATCGCCGCCGGTCACGAAGGTGGTGGCACCTTCGCTGGGACGGTGCGAGGCTTGGGCCAGCAGACGTTCTTCTTCTTCCTTGGTCGCGCCGGCCGGGATCCGGACCGAGCCGCTGGCCAGAGCTTGTTCAAGCTGGGTCTGGTTGTCGGCCAGCGAGCGCAGCGAGAGGCTGAGCGTGCCGATGGTCTGGGCGACAGCGATCTTTTCGGCGATCCGCGGGGTCACTTCGAGAGTGACGGTGCGGAAGCCGCGAACCACAGTCTTGCCTTCAACCGTTTCGGTTTCGGTCATGGTATCGGTGGCGAGCACGCGGATGTTCGAAAGGATCGTTTCCGAGGCCTTGAGCATTTCGTTGGTGCCATCGCCCTTGACCGTCTGGGTCAGAACCAGATCGACGTGGTCGCCCGGGAAGACGAAGCCGCCAACGCCGGTTTTCTGCGAAACCGGGATCGTCACGGCGCGCATGCCGGGGCCAAGCGCCGCAGCCAGGAAGCCGCGATCGCCGGGCGAAACCAGCGAACCCTGGGTCAGCGGCTGACCGGCGGTAACCGGGAAGCGAACGACGGTGCCGAGCAGCTTGTTCATGTCGGCATTGCCGTCGATGAAGTAGGCGTCCTGGACCATTTCCTTGGGCCATTGCTGGAAGGCCACCGAATCGGCCGTGATGATCGTGCCGACCGGCAAGGCCCGGTTGGCGACCAGCACCTTGGGTCCCTTGGGCACCGGCGCGGCTTCCACCTTGGGTGCCGCAGCACCCGCGAACAGGCTCCTCGCGGCCATGGCCGTACCGATCGCAATGACCAGCGCGCCAAGCAGCAGCATCAGCTTCTTCTTATCCATGGCTAAGCAAGCCCCCTAAAAAATCTCAGACCTAAATCCCAAAGTCAGACAGTGCTCTTCGGGCAAACTGGTTAAAATCAGGTTCACCCCGCGCCGCTGCCACGGGTAAAATTATGAAACAGCGGTAAATATTGTGATCCGATGACCCACAGACCGGCCGCCGAGATGGCCAAACCATAAGGAACACGGAGTTGGCCCTGGCGTTTGCGGGCCAGATGAATCGCGCCCATCACCAGCGTCAGCAGGCCGCCGAGCAGTGCCATCAGCACGATCAGGCGGACAAACAGCAGCGGCTGGATCCACAGCGCCAGCGCCGTTAGCAATTTGACATCGCCGCCGCCCATCTGGCCCATCGCGAACAGGCCCGCGCAAATCACGAAGCAGATCACGGCAGTCAGCAGCTGCCAGCCAAGGTCGGGCCACAGCGAAACGCCGCTGGCCCACCAGAACAGCGGGGCAGTAACGGCGATTGTCAAAGTCAGCCAGTTATCAATCTGGCGGCGGCGCAGATCGGTGAACGCCGCGATCAGCAGCGCGATTGCCAATGCACCCAGCAATCCGTAAGCGAACAATCCGTCCGGCATTGATGCCCCCTGGTCTCAGGAGGCGGTTTAAGCGTCAGGACTTACCAAAAAGTAACCAACGCCCTGAAGCCGGAATTGACCACGTGAGCAGCACCACCTTTGACCGCCGCGCCATTCCAACCACTGCCGCCGAATCCCGTTGGACTGCTGCCGATGGCACGGCAATCCGCCGGATCGACTGGCCCGTTCCCGCTGGCAAGGCGCGCGGATCGCTGCTGTTCGTGCCTGGGCGGGGGGATATCTACGAGAAGTATCTCGAAACGTTGGACCACTGGCACCGGCTCGGCTGGCGGGTGACCGCGATCGATCTGCGCGGGCAGGCCGGTTCGGGACGGCTGGGGAACGATGCCGTGACCGGGCATATCGACGATTTCCAGACCTGGGTGAATGATATCGCCGCGTTCTGGGAAGAGTGGGCAAAGGCAACACCGGGGCCGCACGTGCTGATCGGCCATTCGATGGGCGGGCATCTGGCGCTGCGGGCGGTGGCTGAGGGCAAGGTTGATCCTGCTGCCGTGGTGCTCTCCGCGCCAATGCTCGGATTCACCGCATCGCTGCTGCCAGCCGGGGTGATGCATTGGGCCTCGAAGCTGATCATGCGGCTCGGCGATCCCAAGCGGCCCGCGTGGAAGTGGAGTGAGAAGCCCGGGGAAACCCCGGTCTCACGGATCAACTTGTTGACCCACGACGCGGAGCGCTATGCCGACGAGCAATTCTGGCGGGATGCTCGGCCCGAAATCGCGATGGGGCCGGGCAGCTGGGGTTGGGTTGAGCGGGCCTATGCCTCGATGCGCTGGCTGGCGCGGCGCGATGTGCTGGCTGGCGTCAAGACGCCGGTGCTATTGCTCTCGGCCGATACCGACAAGCTGGTCGATCCCAAAGCGATCCACGCCGCTGCGCAGCACCTGCCGGATGCGGAGTTGATCCGCTATGGCCCGGAAGCGCATCACGAGCTGCTGCGCGAAGTCGATGCCGTGCGCGACAAGGTTGTGGCAGCAATCGATGGTTTTTTGGAACGCAAGGCACCGCGCCAGGACTGATGGCCGAGACCTTCGACATCGCGATTGTCGGTGCGGGGATCGCCGGGGCCTCGTTGGCGGCGCAGCTCGCACCCCATGCCTCGGTCGTGCTGCTCGAAGCCGAAGACCGGCCCGGCTATCATTCGACCGGACGCTCGGCAGCGTTCTGGGCAGAGAGCTATGGTGGGCCGCTGGTCCAGCCGCTGACCACCGCTTCGGGGCCGTTCCTGAAGGACGGCGGCTTCCTGACCGAGCGCGGTGCGTTGACACTTTCAAAACGAGGCTCCGAGGGTTCGATCAAGGCCTTCATTGACACCTTCGCCGCACTGGGAGTGCGGGTCGAGCCACTGGACCGGGCGGCGCTGGAAAGGCGCCTGCCAGGGCTGCGCCCCGACTGGACGCTCGGCGCGCTCGAACCCGACTGCAGCGATATCGATGTCGCCGGATTGCACCAGCACTACCTCAAAGTCGCTGCCAAGGCCGGGGCCGAACTGCGCTGCCGCGCCCGGTTGGCAGGTGCGGACCATGCGGGACGGTGGATGCTGACTTTGGCCGATGGCCGCCAGATCGAGGCCGACTTGCTGGTCAACGCCGCCGGGGCCTGGGCCGATCAAGTCGCTGAAATGGCTGGACTTCGCGCTCTTGGCATTACCCCTTACCGCCGCACCGTGGCGCAACTCCGCACCGATCCGGGGCCGCCCGAGGACTTGCCCTTGGTGCTCGATCTGGACGGCCAGTTCTACTTCAAGCCCGAGGCCGGGAAGCTCTGGCTCAGCCCCCACGACGAAACCGCCTCACCCCCCTGCGATGCCGCGCCCGAAGAGCTCGACGTTGCACTCGCCATCGACCGGTTCGAGCACGTGATCGATTGGCGGATTGAGCGGGTGGAGCACAAGTGGGCCGGGCTGCGCAGCTTCGCCCCAGACCGGCTCCCGGTCTATGGCCCGGACCCGGCCAATCCAGCCTTCTTCTGGTTCGCCGGGCAAGGCGGCTTCGGCATCCAGACCGCCCCCGCCGCCGCCGATCTGGCCGCGCGGCTGGTGCTTGGTCAGGCTCCCGGAGCGGTCGATCCAGCGCCGTACCTGCCTGCAAGATTCTCCTAGCGAATCAGCGCAATCGCACTAGGCTGCGTGTTCCTGACGCAGAGGAGCGTGACATGGCGCACAAGTTCGAAATCTACAAAGACAAGGCCGGCGAGTTCCGGGTTCGCTTCAAGTACAATTCGGAAGTGATGTTTTCGACCGAGGGCTACTCGAGCAAGTCCAGCGCGGAGAACGCGATCGCCTCAATCAAGAAGAACGGCCCGGACGCACCGATTGAAGACAACAGCTGAGACTGCGCGGCCCGAAGCGAAACCCCGCTGCGGTTCCATTTTCCTACAGCGCTGCGGGCTGCTAAACGGCAGTCGTCGTCAGCGCGATGGTGCGTGGGTGACAGTATTGCAAATTGATGATCTGTCACCCGCTCGCTGGCCTGTAAATATCTGAAAATTAGCAATTAAACTGTAGGACTTTGGGTGACACTGTCACCCAATCGTCACCCTGTCCAAACTTAGCGCAGTTTGGTCAGACTCGCGCCAAGCGCGCCAAGTGCCGCATCGCTGGCCAGCTTGTCGGCGCGCTCGTTCTCCGCATGCCCGTCATGCCCGCGCACCCAGATCCAGTCGATCCGGTGGCGCTTAGCGGCCTCGATCAGATCGTGCCACAGATCGGCATTGCGCACCGGCTGCTTGCTGGCGTTGACCCAGCCCTTGCGCTGCCACCCGGCGACCCATTTGGTCATCCCGTCGATCACATAGCGACTGTCAGTGTGCAGCTTGACATGGCACGGTTCGATCAGGGCATTGAGGGCGCTGATCACCGCGGTCATTTCCATCCGGTTGTTGGTGGTATCGGGGGCGCTTCCTGAGAGTTCCTTCTCATGCTTGCCCTTCCGCAGAATCGCCCCCCAGCCGCCGGGGCCGGGGTTACCCTTGCAGGCGCCGTCGGTGAAAATCTCCACCTGCTTCACGCGAAAATCCCGGCGTTAGCGGGGTCGGCATAGAAGTGCAGGCGGCGGAGCATCGGCAGCGGATCCTTGCGGGTGACCAGCGCATCGGCCGGCGTATTCAGCCAGTCATAGGCGCGGCTCAAGGTAAAGCGCAGTGCCGCGCCCTGTGCCAGAACGGGAAGCGCCGCAAGCTCGGCACGGCTCAGCGCGCGGACCGCTTGATAGCCTGCCAGCAATGCTGCCGAGAGTGCCGGATCGAGCCTCGATCCGCTGGCATCGAAGCACCAGGAAGCATGAGTAACTGCGATGTCGTAGGCCATCATATCGGTGCAGGCGAAGTAGAAATCGATCAGCCCGGTCACCCGGCTGCCGAGCATCAGGACATTGTCAGGAAACAGGTCCGCGTGGATCACCGAGCGCGGCAGGTCTTGCGGCCAGTCGGCGACCAGCCGGGGCAGGGCTTCAGCCACTGTCACGGCGAGAGTGCGGTCGATCTCTGCAAGCCCCGCGCCGCATTCCAAAGCGAGCCGTTGCCATTCGGCTGGACCCATCGCGTTGGCGCGCACCGCCGGATAGTCCGCTCCCGCCAGATGGACTTGCGCCAGCGCTGCACCAACCGCATGGGCCTGCGCCGCAGTTGGTTTGCTGACCGACACGCCGGGCAGGTATTCGATCAGTGCGACACACTTGCCATCGAGCTCGCGGTAGAGCCGCCCGGCGCGATCATGGATCGTGCGCGGCACGGGGCAGCCTTTGGCCGCCAGATGATCGAGCAGGCCAAGGAAGAACGGCAGTTCACTGGTGTCGATGCGGAATTCATACATCGTCAGGATGAACCGCGCCCCGGCCCCATCCTGACCCGAGGTTTCGATCAGCCAGTTGGAATTGGAAACGCCCTCAGCGATTCCCTTGGCGCTGCGCAGTTCGCCCACATCGAACTCGGCGATCAACGCAGCGAGATCTTCGGCGCCAAGGTGGGTGTAAACCGCCATCAATCCGCCAGCTGTTTGGGCAGCTTGAACACCATCTTTTCCTCGGCGGAGACCACCTGTTCCAGTTCGACCGAGCGGAACGCTGCGATCGCCTCAATCACTTCCTGCACCAGTTCTTCAGGCGCCGACGCTCCCGCAGTGAGGCCCATGGTCTCGACCCCTGCGAACCAGGCCGGATCGATCTCGGAACCGCGCTGGATCAGCCGCGCAATCGCCCCGCAGCGTTCGGCCACTTCGACCAGCCGCAGCGAGTTTGAGCTGTTGGGCGCGCCGATCACCAGCACCAGTTGGCACTGCGGCGCAATCGCCTTGACCGCCGCTTGCCGGTTCGAGGTGGCGTAGCAGATGTCTTCAGCCTTGGGGCCGACCACCTGCGGAAAGCGGCTGCGCAGCGCGGCCACCACTTCGGCGGTATCGTCCACCGAAAGCGTGGTCTGGGTCAGAAAAGCCAGCGGTGTTTCGGAGCCGAATTCCAGCGCGGCGACATCCTCGACCGTCTCGACCAGCGTAATCGATCCCGGCGGGACCTGGCCCATCGTGCCGATTACTTCGGGATGACCGGCGTGGCCAATGAACACGATGTGCCGCCCCGCTTCGATCTGGCGTTCGGCCTGGCGGTGGACCTTGCTGACCAGCGGGCAGGTCGCATCGAGCCAGTCGAGCCCCCGGTCGGTGGCGGCGGCGGGGACGGATTTGGGCACGCCGTGGGCGGAAAACACCACCGGTGCGCCATCGGGCACGTCGCTGACTTCCTTGACGAAGACCGCCCCCTTGGCCTTCAACCCGTCGACCACAAAGCGGTTGTGGACGATCTCATGCCGGACATAGACCGGCGCGCCGTAGCGTTCGAGCGCGCGCTCGACGATCTCGATCGCCCGGTCCACCCCCGCGCAAAAGCCGCGCGGCGCGGCGAGCAGGATGCGCAAGGGCGCTTTGTCCGGGCTTGGAAAGGGGGCGTTCATCTCGCGCCCTCTAGCGCTTTGATACGTGCCTCGCTAGGGACGGCGCACGCCTATTGCCAAGGACTTGCCCAGATGACCGCCAGGAACCGCCTGTTTGCCGCCTCGTTGATCGCCGTAACGCTGGCCGGCTGCAAGACTACCGGGGACATCGTTGTCGATGAGGGCGTGGGCATCACCGCCGTCCGCACCGCCTGCCCGGCGGTTGGCATTCCCGACTACACCGGCGATATCACGCTGTTCAGCACCCCCGGCAGCACCGATTCGCGCGCCATTGACGTAACCGCGACGATGACCAACGTGCGCACCCAGTGCAACGAAACCGGCGGGGACAAGGTCTATGCTAGCGCCACTTTCGACGTGCTGGCCAGCCGCACCGATGTGCGTGGAGCCCGGCAGGTGCAACTGCCTTATTTCGTCACCGTGCTGCGCGGCGGCCGGGCAGTGGTGGCCAAGCGGGTCGGCACGGTCACGCTGAATTTCGCCGATGGCCAGCCGCGCGCGCAGGCCAGCGGTCAGGCGGCCAGCTATATCGACCGCGCCGAAGCGACGCTTCCCGCCGATATCCGCGATATGCTCACCCGCCGCCGCCGCGCCGGTGAAGCCGATGCCGCGATCGATCCGATGACCCGGCCCGAAGTGCGCGCCGCCGTTGCCCGCGCCACCTTCGAAATGCTGGTGGGCTTTCAGCTGGATCAGACCCAGCTGACTTACAACGCGACGCGCTAACCGGAGCATCCTACCCCTTCAGGGGAGGGGACCCACCGCAGGTGGGGGAGGGGCTCGCGAGAGTAATCCTGATCGTTCGGGTGAACGCAACACCGACCCAGCGCCGGGCCACTACTCACCCTCAGAATTACTCGCGCGAGCCTCTCCACCAGCTTCGCTGGTCCCCCTCCCCTAAAGGGGAGGATGGTCTATCCGCTTCAACTCAGCTAACCGCCCCGCCATGACCCAGACTACGCTCCACGCCGCTTTCGCCGGACACATTGCAGCCGCGCTCGATGCGCTTGAGGCAGCGGGCACGCTGCCGACCGCGCTCAATCGCGGCAATGTGACGGTTGAGCCGCCGCGCGACCCATCGCACGGTGACCTGAGCACCAACGCGGCGATGGTGCTGGCCAAGCCGGCCGGGATGAACCCGCGCGTGCTGGCCGAAGCGCTAGTGGCCGAACTCGCCAAGCTGCCTGAGGTGACTTCGGCTGAAATCGCTGGGCCGGGGTTCATCAACCTCAAGATTGCCGACAGCGCATGGCTCACCGAACTGCGGGCGATTGCCTCGCTGGGGGCGGACTATGGGCGTTCCTCGGTAGGCGGCGGGACCACGGTCAACGTCGAATATGTCTCGGCCAACCCGACCGGGCCGATGCATATGGGCCATTGCCGCGGCGCGGTGGTCGGCGATGCGCTGGCGAGCTTGCTGGAGTTCGCGGGTCATAAGGTGATCCGCGAGTACTATGTCAACGACGCCGGTGGACAGGTCGATGTCCTCGCCCGCTCGGTCCACCTGCGTTACCGTGAGGCCTTGGGGCAGGACGTAGGCGAAGTGCCCGAGGGGCTCTATCCCGGCGACTATCTGATCCCGGTCGGGCAGGAACTGGCGGCAGAATTCGGCGATAAATTCGCCGCAGCGCCCGAAGCCGAATGGCTCGCGCTGTTCCGTGCCCGCGCGGTCGCGGCGATGCTGGTGATGATCAAGGCCGATCTTGCGCTGCTGGGCATTCACCACGATCTGTTCAGTTCCGAGGCGGAGCTGCAGGCCGCGGGCAAACCCGAAGAGGCCGAAGCCTGGCTGCGCGCGCGCGATCTGGTTTACGATGGCGTGCTCGAGGCACCCAAAGGCAAGACGCTGGACGATTGGGAGCCGGTTGAGCTGCCCTTGTTCCGCTCGACCCGGTTTGGCGACGATCAGGATCGCCCGATCAAGAAGAGCGACGGATCCTGGACCTATTTCGGAGCGGATCTGGCCTACCACTTCCAGAAGGCCGGCAGCGCCGATGCGCTGGTCGATATCTGGGGCGCGGATCACGCCGGCACGGTCAAGCGGATCAAGGCGGCGGTTGCCGCGATGACGCTTGGCGCGGGCAAGGAAAAACCCTTTGAGGTCAAGCTGGTGCAGATGGTCCAGCTGCTGCGCGATGGTGAGCCGGTGAAGATGTCCAAGCGGTCGGGCAACTTCGTGACACTGGCCGATGTGGTGCGCGAAGTGGGCAAGGATGTGGTCCGCTTCACCATGCTGACCCGCAAACCCGAAGCGCAGATGGACTTCGATTTCGCCAAGGTGGTGGAGGCGAGCAAGGACAATCCGGTGTTCTATGTGCAGTACGCCCACGCCCGGATCCGGCGCAATCTGCGCAAGGCGGCTGAAGAAGGGCTTGCGCCTGCGGCGGACAACATTTCCCTGCTGGGCGCGGAAGAAATCGACCTGATCAAGGTGGCAGCGCAGTTCCCGCGGCTGGTCGAGGCCGCTGCTGCCGCGCGCGAGCCGCACCGGATCGCCTTCTATCTCTATGATTTGGCATCTGCTTTCCACAGCTACTACAATCTGGGCAACGACCGGCCCGACAAACGCTTCATCGTGGCACAGAATGGGACGTTAACCTCTGCAAGGCTTTATCTTGCCACGCAATTGGGGCAACTTGTCCGAAATGGCCTTAACCTTCTGGGGGTAGAGGCGGTCGAGGAGATGTGACCATGGCCGGAAACGACCGGATCGACGGTGATCGGATTGAAGGACAGGAACCCGAAGTCTGGGAACTGGGTGAAAGCGAGCAGCTGGAAACCGAGCGTTTGGCGCTGGAGGAAGATGAGCGTCTGCCGTGGCTGGAAAGCAGCGACGACGACTATGATTACGAAAGCTCCGACACCGGGCGGATGATGGGCTTTGTGCTGATGGGTTTGATTGCGCTGGCAGCGATCGTCGGCGGGATCTGGTGGGCGACGCGCCAAGGCACCGATCCGCAGCTGGCCGATGGCAGCACGATTGCCGCTCCGGCCGAACCCTACAAGACCGCGCCGAGCGATGCGGGGGGCAAGCAATTTGCCGGCACCGGCGATTCGAGCTTCGCCGTGTCGGAAGGCCAGACCCGTCCGGCCCAGCTGGCGACCGGCGCGGCGGCCCCTAAGGCGGCTCCTGCTGCGGTGGCCAGCGGCGCTGCGGCTGGTGCTGCCGCGGCTCCGGCAGGCGGAGTTGGCGTGCAGGTTGCGGCCTATTCTTCCAGTGCGGCAGCCGAAGCGGGCTGGGCCAAGCTGGCGGCACAGCATGCCGGGATCCTCTCCGGCGTGCGCCACCGCGTGGTCGAAGGGACTGCTGATATTGGCAAGGTCTATCGCTTGCAGGCGGTGGCTGGCGATGCGGCTGCGGCCAACGCACTCTGCAGCCGGCTGAAGGCGGCTGGTACGCCCTGTCAGGTTAAGTAACGGCCAGGTCAAACAAGGCTACAGCTAATCCACATGTGAACAGCGGCGGCGCTTGCACAAAGCGCCGCTTGCTGCGACTTTCCTTGGCATGACTCCCGCAATCTTCGGCCTGTCCGGACTGACCCTGACCGCAGACGAACGCGCCTTCTTCGCGGAGGCCGATCCGGCGGGTTACATCCTGTTCGGACGCAATATCGAATCCCGCGATCAGGTCCGCGCGCTCACTGATTCGCTGCGCGCGATCCATGGACGGGAAAAGCTGCTCATCACGATCGATCAGGAAGGCGGAAGGGTCACGCGGATGAAGCCGCCCGAATGGCTGCCCTGGCCTTCAGGCGCGGTGTTTGACCGGCTCTATGATCTCGCTCCCGCCTCGGCGATCGAGGCGGCGCGGGCCAATGCCGAGGCGCTGGGGCAGGAACTGGCCGAAGTCGGCATCAGCTGCACCCATGCCCCGGTGCTCGATGTCCGCCAGCACGGCGCGAACGATGTGATCGGTGATCGTGCCTATGGCTATGAACCGCTCCGGGTGGCCGCGATTGGGCGCGCGGTGCTCGATGGGCTGGCCCGCGCCGGGGTTGTCGGCACGATCAAGCATATGCCGGGGCATGGCCGCACTTCCGTTGATACCCACAAAGAACTGCCCACGGTCACCGCGAGCGAAGCGGAGCTGGAAAGCGATTTGGCCCCGTTTATTGCGCTGAAGGACACGCCAATCGGCATGACCGGGCATCTGGTGTTCAACGCCTGGGATCCGGATCATCCCGCCACACAATCGCCCTTCGTGATAGAGCAGATCATCCGCCAGCGGATCGGGTTTGACGGCCTGCTGCTGACCGACGATCTCGATATGGAGGCGCTGTCTGGATCGGTGCCCGAGCGCGCCGAGGTGTCGCTCAAGGCCGGGTGCGATATTGCGCTCAATTGCTGGGCGAAGATGGATGATATGAGCGGGATTTGTGAGCGGGCAGGGACAATGCCTGAGCGCACCAAGGCACGGCTCGATCGCGCGCTGGCCGCGATGGGCCAGCCGCAGCCGAGCGGCGAATTGGCCGAATTGGTCAACAAGCGCGATGCGCTGTTCGCGCTGCTGGAAGACGGTGTCGCCAAAGCATGAGCGAGCTGATCGACAGCCCGGCAATTACGCTGTCCGAGGATGAGTGGGACGGCCCCGCCGCTGCCGCGACCGACGACGCCGCGCTCTACCTTGAGCTTGATGGCTGGGAAGGGCCACTCGATCTGCTGCTCGATCTGGCGCGGCGGCAGAAGGTCGATTTGCGGGGGATTTCGATCCTGGCACTGGTCGACCAGTACCTGACCTATATCGAGCGCGCCGAGGCATTGCGGTTGGAACTGGCGGCGGACTATCTGGTGATGGCGGCCTGGCTTGCATACCTTAAATCGGCACTGCTGCTCCCGCGCGAGGAACAACCCGATCCTTCGCCCGAAGAGCTGGCGCTGCGGCTGCATCTGCGGCTCCAGCGGCTGGCGGCGATGCGCGATGCAGCGGCGCGGCT
>CAZVMC010000031.1:0-22804 GCA_964628635.1 uncultured Novosphingobium sp.
TGATGCAGCGCGCCCTTGGGGGTGAAAGCGAAAATCCGGTCCTGATAGATCGCCATCCGGGTATGCTCGAGCAGTTCCTCGGCATCGTGGCTGGCATCGACAATCTCAATCAGGTCGCGCAGCCAGCCAACCTGGCCATCCGGCACGTCGCCCTGCTTGTAAGCCCAGTGCGCGGCGAGCCCGAATTCATTGAGCGAATGCATTTCCCGAGTGCGGATTTGCACTTCCATCCGCATCGAGTTCTCGAAAATCAGCGTGGTGTGCAGACTGCGATAGCCGTTCGATTTGGGGGTGGAGATATAGTCCTTGAACCGCCCGGGGATCGATTGCCAGGTAGTGTGCAGCACGCCCAGAGCGGCGTAACAATCCGCCGGACTTTCGGTGATCACGCGAAAGGCCATGATATCGGTGATCTGCTCGAAGCTGACGTGGCGTTCGGCCATCTTTTTCCAGATCGAATAAGGGTGCTTCTCGCGCCCGGAGACCTCTACCTTCAGCCCAGCCTCGGCGAGCGCCTGCTTGATCGACAGGGCGATGGCATCGACCTGCCCGCCCTCGCTTGAGCGGATCGTGGCGAGGCGCCCGGTGATCGTAGCATAGGCCTCCGGCTCAAGCTGTTCGAAGGCGAGCAGCTGCATTTCGCGCATATATTCGTACATGCCTACGCGCTCGGCCAGCGGCGCGTAGATATCCATCGTCTCCTTGGCGATCCGGCGACGCTTTTCCTCGCTCTTGATGAAGTGCAGCGTGCGCATGTTGTGGAGCCGGTCCGCGAGCTTGACCAGTAGGACCCGGATATCCTCGCTCATCGCCAACAGGAACTTGCGCAGGTTCTCCGCCGCGCGCTCGCTTTCCCCCATCGCCTCGATCTTGGAGAGCTTGGTCACCCCATCGACCAGCCGCGCCACATCCGGCCCGAACAGCTTCTCCACCTCGTCGATCGTGGCGAGGGTATCCTCCACCGTATCGTGCAGCAGCGCGGTGATGATGGTTTCCTGATCGAGCTGGAGCTCGGTCATCAGACCGGCCACCTCTACTGGATGGCTGAAATAGGGATCGCCCGAGGCGCGCTTCTGGGTGCCGTGTTTCTGGACGGTATAGACATAGGCGCGATTGAGCATGGCCTCATCAGCCTCGGGCTCGTAGGCGAGGACGCGTTCGACGAGTTCGTACTGGCGCAGCATCAGGCGCGGTTGTGGGGCAGCCTTGCCGGACTGCGCAAGGCTTTTCGGCGCTTACTCCTTGAAACCCAGTACCTCATCAACATTGCCGCGGGTCATGGAATGATACCCGGGGCGGGTTCGCTGATAGAGCGGGGCGGCTATTGCCATGCCCCAAGCTCCCTGCTCCTTCAGCACCTTGTAGAGCGGAGTGACGAACTTGTTGCGCCCGACCCTGCTGAGGAACTGCTCAGTTTGTGGCACGATCGGATCGTAGCGGTTGGTCAGCCCCAGCCTGAGCCAGAGGAAGCGCAGCTCGTTGTTACCGGTGGCGGAAAGACCAAGCGCCTGGTCAAGTGCGGCGAGCTGCGATGCGTCGCGCTTGTCGGGCAATTCCTGCAGGAACCGCAACCGCTCGGCGCTCGACCACTTGGGCCATTCGGCCTGCGGAATAGTGCCGTTTGAGGCGTAAGCCGCCACAGCCTTGTCGACCGCCACAAAGGCCGCCGGATCAGGCTTGGCGGCATTGGCGGGCAGGCCCGGCGCATAGGCCCATTGATCAAGCAACAGCGCAGCCTCCAGCTTGGCATCGCCCTTGATCAAGTTGGCGCGCAGATCGGCAAGGAACATCTCGGTCGTGGCGGGCTGGAATGCGTGGGCGTTGAACCAGCTCTTGAGCCAGGGATCGAACTTGTCACGCCCGACAATGGCCTCGACGGTGTGCAGGAAGAGCGCCCCTTTTTCGTAGGTCGCAGTTCCATCGGTATCGAACGGGCTGGTGGCAGCCGGCGTGCGCAGTGCGGTGAGTGGCGATGTCGCGCCAACTTCCTTCAGCATTTCCTCGATTGAGGCGTAGCTCAATGCGCGCTCCTGCGCGGCGCGGGCCGGGCCGAACACGTCTTCGGTAATCCGGTTCTCGAGGTAGGATGTCACCCCTTCATTGAGCCAGCCATCGCGCCAGCTGGCATAGGTCACCAGATTGCCCGACCAGCTATGCGCCAGTTCGTGTGCCACCAGCCCGGTCAGGCTGCGATCCCCGGCGATGAAGGTCGGGGTGAGGAAGGTCATCACCGGGTTTTCCATGCCGCCGTAGGGGAATGACGGCGGCAGGACGATCATGTCATAGCGGCCCCAACGATACTCGCCAAAGCGGGCATTGGCGGCATCGATCATCTTCTCGGTATCGACCAGTTCGGCGGCGGCGGCCGGCATCGTCTCCGGCTCGGTCCAGACGCCGGTGCGCGGGCCGAGTTCCTTGAATTCGATATTCCCGGCAGCAATCGCGATCAAATAGGGCGCGACCGGCTTGTCCATCTTGAAAGTGAAGCTGTGGCGGCCGTCACCAGCCGGCTCGGCGTCGCCCTGAATGATCCCGCTCATCACCACTTTAAGGCTGTCCGGCGCGGTGATTCTCGCATCCCAGGTCTGGCGAATCCCAGGCGAATCCTGCGTTGGGATCCACGTGCGATTGAGGATCGCCTGACCCTGGCTGAACAGATAAGGATGCTTGCCCCCGGCAGTTTGCGCAGGCGCGAGCCATTGCAGCGCCTCGGCCTCGGGCGCGGATTTGTAGGTGATGACGATCTTGCGCGGACCAGTGGCGGGGGCGGCGGGCAACTCGATCATGAGCGGCTGACCCTTGTCCTCAACTTCCTTTCCAAGCGCAAAAACGAGCGGTTCGCCCGCTGCATCGGTGATACGCTCGATCCTGAGGCCGTCCGAATCAAGCACGACGCCCTTCGCACCGGCGGCGGCCGCGATGTCCAGCGTTGCCTTGCCGCCCACTTCCTTTGCCGCGAAATCGAGGTTGAGATCGAGCGAGACGTGCGTGACGCGAGCCTCCTGCGGCCGGGCAAAGGTAAACTCGTCCTGCGCCTGCGCGGTGGTCAGGACGGGGGCAAAAATCCTCTCGGCATCGCGCGGCTCGGACTTGCAGCCGGTGAGGGTAAGGAGGGCGAGCGACAGCGGGATGAGAATACGCATGGAAGCGTCCTAATGCGGCTCTGCCTCAAACGCCAGTGATCAGGAAGTCGAGCGCCTTGATAATGGTGTAGCGGTGCCGTTCCAGCGATTGGAGCGGTTCGCCGAGCCGGCTTTTGGCGATCGCCGAAGCCGCGTGAGTGGCCAGAAGATGTTCACGCCCATCGATCATAAATGCAGGATGCAACCCTTTGATCGGATTTGGCAGGTTCTTTGGATCAAGCAGTGGCACTACAAATCGGGTTGGAAGGATCGCAAGCTCATCGGTTTGGCAATCAACCACGAGTTCGCCGTTGGCGAGACGGTGAACATCGAGGTGAGCCATCAGAACAGCTGATATTCTTCAAGCGGAAGTCCGTTCTCCTCGTGCCACTTCCCCCAAGCCTCCATCGCTGCGCGGTTTTCCTCGATCCAGCGCCGTTTGCGCTCATCACGCAATGCGGCCTCAAGCCCGGCTTCGCAGGCGCGCGAAAGATTGATGTCGAGTGCCTTCGCCTCGTCCACCAGTTCAGCGGCAAGCGACAGATTGGTCGATTTACGCGGGCGTTTAAGCGGAGCGTTCATGCGGAAAAACTATGCGCATCTATTTTGCGCGTCAACTCCACACTGCCTCAGGCGGCAGGCTCATCAGGATCGCGTCGATGTTGCCGCCGGTCTTGAGGCCGAACAGCGTGCCGCGATCATAGACGAGGTTGAATTCGGCATAGCGACCGCGCCATTCAAGTTGCTGCTGCTTATCGGCGGCTGTGAACGCAGCGCCCATCCGTTTGCGGACCAGCGGCGGGAAGGCGTCGAGGAATGCCTCGCCAACATCGCGGGTGAAGGCGAAGTTGCGTTCGAAAGCGGCCTGATCTTCGCACTCCAAGTGGTCGTAAAAAATCCCGCCGACCCCGCGCGCGACATTTCGGTGCGGGATCCAGAAGTATTCTTCGGCCCATTTGGCGAAGCGTTCGTAATAGGTCGGGTTGTGCTTCATGCAGGCGGCGCGAAGCACGGCGTGGAAGTGATCGGAATCCTCAGCATAGGGAAGCGGCGGGTTGAGATCGGCCCCGCCGCCAAACCAGGCCTTGCCCGTGACCAGGAACCGCGTGTTCATATGCACCGCCGGAACATGCGGGTTAGCCATATGCGCAACCAGACTAATGCCGGTGGCGCTGAACGCGGGGTTGTCCTCATCCGCGCCGTTGATGCTGGCGGCAAAACCAGGCGCGAAGTTGCCGTGGACGGTTGAGACATTGACCCCGACTTTCTCGAACACCTTGCCCTTCATCACCCCGCGCGTGCCGCCGCCGGGATCGGCGTTGCCAGCTTCTTCGCGGCTCCACGATGTGTATTCGAAGCTGCCATCCGATCCTGCTTCGCGCTCGATACTTTCGAATTCGACGCAGATGCGATCGCGCAGGCTTTCGAACCAGGTGCGGGCCTGGGCGGTTTGGGCGGTCCAGTCAGTCATGGACGCTGCCTTGCCAAGCCCAGTCGAGTCCGGCAAGGGAAAGCCATGGTTCCCTTTTCGTTCGCTGGTGAAGAATTGGCGCTGGTGCAAGGCCGCGCGCTCTATTGGCGGCGTGAGAATGCGCTGCTGGTGGCCGATCTGCATCTTGAGAAGGCCAGCTTTTTTGCGCGTTTCGGGCAAATGCTCCCGCCCTATGACAGCCGCGAAACGCTGGAGCGGGTCGCGCTCGCGATCCGCGAAACCGGGGCGCGGCGGGTCTTCACGCTAGGCGACAATTTCCACGATGCCGACGGCGCGAATCGGTTGGAGCCCCATGCCTCCGGAATGCTCGCTGCACTGACCCGCGCGACCGACTGGGTCTGGATCACCGGCAACCATGACCGTGGCGAAACCATGGGCACCAATCTGCCAGAACTGGAAGTCTCTGGCCTGCTACTGCGGCATGAGGCAGTCGCAGGAGAATTGCGGCCTGAATTGTCGGGCCACTTTCATCCCAAGCTGCGGGTTTCGGTGCGCGGGCGATCAATCGTGCGTCCATGCACGGTCGCCAGCGATAACAAACTGATCCTTCCGGCCTTCGGTGCGTTGACCGGCGGGATGGATGCCGCCGACCCGGCGATAGTCGCCGCATTGCAACCCGCCCGCCGGGCCGAGGCGCTGCTGGCAGCGCAAGGGCGCTTGCTGCGCTATCCGCTGTGGCACGCCGCCGCCTGATCCCCCTTTCCCAAACCGCGGAATCGCTCTAAGGACGCGCCCACAGACAAACCTCAGGAGTCCCGACTATAGCACCCCCACCCCGGCGCAGTATGCAGCCCCCCGTCAAGAGCGGCCCGCGCTACAATCAGATGATCACTACGGACAAGGTCCGCGTCATTGACGAAAATGGCGAGAACATCGGCGTGATGTACACGCGCGAAGCCATTGAACAGGCTGCCGAAGTCGGCCTTGATCTGGTCGAAGTCTCGCCAAACGCCGATCCGCCGGTTTGCAAGTTCCTCGATGTCGGCAAATTCCGCTACGAAGCGCAGAAGAAGGCCAACCTCGCCCGCAAGACCCAGAAGACGCAGGAGATCAAGGAGATCAAAATGCGTCCCAACATCGACGATCATGACTATGATACGAAGATGCGCAGCGTGAACAAGTTCATTGGCGAAGGGGACAAGGTCAAGCTGACCCTGCGCTTCCGCGGGCGCGAGCTGGCGCACCAGCAGCTGGGCATGGACCTGCTGCGCCGCGTGCAGGAAGATGTCGCCGAGGTTGCCAAGATCGAGAGCTATCCGCGCATGGAAGGCCGCCAGATGCTGATGGTGCTTTCGCCGAAGTGAGCCAAATCGGCGGAAAAAGAGAATGACCGCCAGACGCATCGGCTTCTGGCTTGGGCTAGCGGGCTTACTCGCCACTCTGGTGCTGCCACCGCCCGCTGGAATGCCGCCAGCTGCCTGGCCCGCCGCCGGGCTCGTCTGGATCATGGCGCTCTGGTGGATGACCGAGGCGCTGCCGCTTTCGGCCACTGCGCTGCTGCCGTTTCTGGTGCTGCCGCTGACCGGGATCGCTGACGCCAAGAAGACAGCCGGGTCATACTATTCGGACATCATGTTCCTGTTCATCGGTGGGGCCTTTCTGGCCTTGGCGATCGAGCGAACCGGGCTGCACCGCCGCTTGGCGCTGTTCATCATGCGCTTCGCGGGTAGCACCGCCAACGGTTTGCTGCTGGGAGTGATGCTGGCGACCGCGCTGCTTTCCGGCATGATCTCCAACACTTCGACCGCGCTGATCATGATGCCGATGGCGCTGGCGATGCTGGCGGCGGGCGGGATCAAGCCGGGTGAGACGAACGGGATAGCGGGCGCGCTGCCGATGGGAATTGCATTTGCCGCTTCGATCGGCGGGCTGGGAACCATGATCGGCACGCCAACCAACGCGATCGCCGCCGGGCTGCTCGATAAGACGTTGGGGGTGAAAATCAGCTTCGTCGAATGGAGCCTCTACGGCATGCCGATCGTGCTACTGGGGGTGCCGCTGGCCGCGCTAATCATCGCCAAGGTGCAGCGCTTGGGTGCGGAGTCTTTCGATCCACGCGCCGCCCGTGCGGCGATTGCCGGGACAGATCGCTGGAGCCTGCCCGAACGTCGCCTTATCCCGATTGTGGTATTAGCGCTGGCGCTGTGGATCGCGCTGCCCTGGCTTGAGCCGCTGTTCCCCAAAGGCGGGCTGACCGATGGGACCGTTGCTGCGCTGATCGGCCTGATCCTGTTCGTTCTGCCGGATGGCACAGGGCGGGCGATGCTCAACTGGCAGGAAGCCAACCGCGCACCCTGGGACGTGGTGCTGATGTTCGGCGGCGGCCTCGCGATGGCGATGGGGATGACTGAGAGCGGCTTGGCCACATGGCTGGGCAAGATGCTGCTGCCGCTTGCTGCCGTCCCCCTGCCGCTGGTCGCGCTGATCCTGGTCGCCTTCGTAATCGTGGTGACCGAATTCGCCAGCAACATCGCCACCGCCAGCGGGATAATGCCGGTGGTCGCAGCCTTGGTGGCGGCGCTGGGGGCCGATCCGATCTTGCTCGCCCTGCCCGCGGCGATCGCCAGTACCTGGGGCTTCATGCTGCCCGCCGGAACCGGACCCAACGCAATTGCCTGGAGCACTGGCCACCTCACCATGGGCCGGATGATCCGTGCGGGGCTATGGCTCGACATCGCTGGCGTGTTCCTGATCGTGGGTGTGGTCTGGGGCGTTGCCGCGCTGATCTGACCCGGTTTCAGTTGAAATCACTTGGGCGAATCGGTAAGCGCTGCGGCGACTGGTCCGGAGAGGAGATGCGCGCCTGCGGAGGTTAGACGCGCCAGCGCCCTGCGGCTCCCTCAAAGCTCCCGCCTTCCTGGGAGCGCGTTTCACAGGAAGGTTGCCGCAAATGGCAGACACCCCCGCGCGCAAGCCGAAGGCCACGATCACCAGCATCGGCAACCATCAGCTGTCTCCCGCCACGCTGATGATGGGGCATGGCTATGATCCCATGCTGTCCGAGGGCAGCCTGAAAGCGCCGATCTTCCTGACCAGCACTTTCGCTTTCCCCAGCGCGGCAGACGGCAAACGCTTCTTCGAAGGAATCACCGGCAAGATTCCCGGCGGCACCGATGGTCTGGTCTATTCGCGCTTCAACGGCCCCAACCAGCAGATCCTCGAAGGCCGCCTCGCGGTGTGGGACGGCGCGGAGGAGGCGCTGTGCTTTTCCAGCGGGATGACCGCGATTTGCGTGCTGTTCCTCACCTTCGCCTCAGCCGGGGACGTGATTGTCCACTCTGGCCCGCTCTATGCCGCCAGCGAAGGCTTTGTCGCCAAGACGCTGAGCCGCTTCGGTATCACCTATGTCGATTTCCCCGCCGGGGCGACCCGCGAAGAGCTTGATGCGGTAATGGCCAAGGCCAAGGCCCAGGCTGCTGCGCAAGGCGGCAAAGTGGCGATGGTCTATCTCGAAAGCCCCGCCAACCCGACCAATGCCCTAGTCGATGTCGAAGCGGTGCGCGATGCGCGCGATGCGGCTTTCGGGCCTGAGTGCCCGATCGCGATCGACAACACCTTCCTTGGGCCGCTCTGGGCGCGGCCGATCGACCATGGCGCGGACATCGTGGTCTATTCGCTGACCAAATATGTCGGCGGGCACTCCGATCTGGTTGCCGGGTCGGTCTCGGGTGCCAAGAAATGGATGACCCCGGTCCGCATGCTGCGCAACACGATGGGCGGCATCGTCGATCCGAACACCGCATGGATGCTGATGCGCAGCCTTGAAACGGTCGAGCTCAGGATGAGCCGCGCGGGCGAAAATGCCGCCAAGGTCTGCGCCTACCTCAAGAGCCATCCGAAGGTCGAAGGCCTTGGCTACTTGGGCGATATCGCCGATCCGCGCCAGCAGGACATCTACGATCGCCACTGCACCGGCGCGGGCAGCACCTTTTCGCTTTACATCAAGGGCGGCGAGGCCGAGGCGTTCCGCTTTCTCGACGCGCTCAAGATCGCCAAGCTGGCTGTCAGCCTGGGCGGGACCGAAACGCTCGCCAGCCTCCCCGCCGCGATGACCCACCTTTCGGTGCCCGACGAGCGCAAGGCGCAGCTCGGCATCACTGACAATCTGGTACGAATCTCAATCGGAATCGAAGATGCCGACGATTTGATCGCCGACTTCGAACAGGCGCTCGCCGCCGTGTGAGCGCTTGCAGCATGGCCGCCTTTCTGCTCAACCGGCGACCATGAGCGAAGAACCGCACGACAAGATGTTGCCCGAAGGGCTTGAGGCCGAACCGCGCCGCGCGGGCCTCAAAAAGGTGACCGAGGGCGATTGGGCCGGTTGGTACAATTACCAGCCGAGTGACGCCTTCGAAGACCACGTCGGGCCGTTCTATTGCCGCAGCGAGAACGGCGCGCTGGTCTGCGGCTTCCGGCCAGAGGCCAAGAACTGCAACGCCGGGGGCAATATCCATGGCGGCAGCCTGATGACCTTCGCAGACTATGCGCTGTTCATGATCGCTGGCGGGATGAACAACGAGATCCACGGCGTGACCGTGACCTGCAACTGCGAATTCGTGAACGCCGCCGTGCCCGGCAAGCTGCTGATCGCGCGCGGCGAAGTGGTCCGCGCTGGCCTCAGCATGGTCTTCGCGCGGGGGATTATCTACGATGCCGAAGATGGCGATCGCCCGGTGCTGGCTTTTTCAGGTTCGATCAAGCGGCTCCCAGCGCGGGATCGCTAGGGCAAAGCGTCGCTTGGCCAGCCGACCCTGACCAAGGTCCCACCCGGATCGCTGACCGCAAATTCGGTCAGCCCCCATGGCTTGTGCTCGGCCACCACGCCGCAAGCCGGGGCGAGTTGGGCCACCTTGGCTGAATATAGGTAGATTCCGTGAGCAGTGGTGGTCGGATCGATTGCCCCCTGCGGCACCCAGGTCAGGTGCACGCTTGACCCGTCATCCGAATGCAGAATTCGATAGCCTTGATGCGGGTAATCCGAAGTGAGTGCGAAACCAAGCCGTTCGTAGAATGACTGGCTGGCATCGAGATCGAGCGCGGGAACGATCGGCACGGCATTGGGTTTGATATCCATGAGGCTCTAGCCCTTCCACTCGCGCCGTTCTTCGGCCTGGCGCAGCACTTCGTAAGCGAGTTGCAGCGCCTGAAACGCCTTTGCGGCATCTTCATCGCCGGGGCGCAAGTCGGGGTGGACTTCCTTGGCCTTCGCCCGGTAGCTCTGCTTGATCGCGGCAAAGTCTGCATCGGGAGTCAGGTCGAGCAGATCGAGTGCGCGCAGTTCGTCGCGGCTGCGGGTGCCGTCGCCCGAACCGGCCCAGCCATAGTGCGCGGCCTCGCGGTAGCCGGAATTGTCGCTGGTCTCACGCGCCTCACGCTCGGCGGCTTCTTCGGCGGTGAGGCCGGCAAAATAGTCCCAGCCCTGGTTATATTCGGCGGCGTGCTGCTGGCAGAACATCCAGCGCTCCGGGCTGTTGGGCGATTTGGGCGCCGGGCATTCACCGGGGTTGGTACAACCGACCCGGTCACACAGCCGCACCTGCACCGCCTCGCGCGCGCCGCCATAGCCACCCCAGCGGGGGAAGCCCCAGTTGTTGGATTGGCGCGGACGGCTCATGCCCGCTGCGATAGGCGCATTGCCGCGTGCCGCGCAAGCCGGGTTGGACCAATCGCGCGCTGCGACAGAAAATTACATTTCATTTCGCAACGCTGCATTGCAAAATTAACCTTCGCTCCCTAAATGCGCGCTGCAAGACAAAGGGATTCGACTGTCATGAGCAAGCAACTCGCCGTTTCTGCCGCGCTTTCGGTGCTGGCCATGGCTGGTTTCGCCTTGGGCATCGCCCCGGCGATGGGGACTGGCGATAGCAGCGCGACCGCTCATTTCGGCGCGAAGGCAGTCACGTCTGGTAAACTGCCCTCGCTTCCTGCGATACTGCCGAGCCTGCGTTAAGGCTCAATCGATCGTCACTGTTACGGCGCGCCGGTTTTGCGACCAGCTCGCCTCGTCAGAGCCGAGGGCGACCGGGCGCTCCTTGCCGTAGCTGACCGTGGTGATCCGCGCAGGATCGACCCCCAAGCTGACCAGATAGTTCTTCGCCGCGTTGGCCCGGCGCTCACCCAGTGCGAGGTTGTATTCGCGCGTGCCGCGTTCATCGCAGTGGCCCTCGATCGTGATCCGCTTGGCCGGATAACGCGCCAGCCACTGGGCTTGTGCGGCAAGCGCTGCCTGATCGGCGCTATCGATGTTGTAGCGATCGGTATCGAACAAGATCGTATCCTGCCCCATCATCTGCGCGGCGAAATCGGCCTGGCTGCCCGGAACCGGCGCGCCGGTGGTCGAGCCATCGCCGGTGGTGGTGGAGACGCCCGCCCCCGGATCAGGCGGCAGTTCCTTGGGCGCTTTGGAGGCGCAGGCCGATAGCGCGGTGGCGGCCATCAGAGTTAGCGCCAGCCGGGCGGCGCGGTTTGGAGCTTTCATCATCGTCTCCTTCTTCTTCAGCTTCAATTCGTTATCGCCGAGAGTCAATGCAATCAGGGCTGGATCGGACCCCAGGCAGGGTCAGAGCCATCACCGGGTGTCTTGAGCTTGCGTTCGTTGCGCCCGGTCAGGTCGACCTGCCACAGCGAACCCCGGCCAGAGCCGCGCGCGGTGCGGAAGAACTGCACGATCCGCCCGTTGGGGGCCCAGCTTGGCGCTTCATCCTGCCACGAGTCCGTCAGGTAGCGCAGCTCACCGCCCGTTGGTGTCATCACCGCGATCCGGAAGTTGCCGACGATGTGGGTGAAAGCGATCTGGTCGCCGCGCGGCGACCATTCGGGCGTGGCGGCGCGCCCGCCGAAGAAGCTGATCCGCTGCTGGTTCGATCCGTCGGCGTTCATCGTATAGACCTGCTGGCTGCCCGAGCGGTCGCTTTCGAACACGATCCTGCTGCCATCAGGGGAGAACGATCCGCCGATATCGATCCCCGGGCTGTCAGTCAGCTTGACCGGCGTGCCGCCCGCCGCAGGGATCTTGTAAATGTCGGTATTGCCGCCGATCGCCATCGAATAGAGCACCCACTTGCCATCAGGCGACCAGCGCGGCGCGAACAGCGGATTGCGGGTGGAGAAGAGCAGCCGCTGCGTATCGGTACCAAGATCGTAAATGAAAATCCGCGGCTGGCCGTTGAGGTAGCTCAGATAGAGGATGGTCTTGTAATCGGGCGAATAGCGCGGGGTCAGCGCGATCGTCTGCCCGGTGGTAAGGTAGCGGTGGTTCTCCCCATCCGAATCCATCACCGCCAGCCGCTTCAGCCGCCGATCCTTCGGGCCGCTCTCGGCAATATAGGCCACCCGGCTATCGAAAAACGGGTTCTCACCCGAAAGCCGCGAATAGACCAAGTCGGCGCATTTGTGCGCGGCGCGGCGCCAGTCGCCAGGCTTGACCTGCCAGGCGGCATTGGCGAGCTGCTGCGAGAGCGAAACGTCATAAAGATAACAGCTGACCATCAGGCTGCCATCCGCCTCGGCGCGGACCGAGCCGTGCACCAGCATCTCCGCCCCGCGCCCGGACCAGACCGAAAAATTGGGCGCGCGGACTTCGGAGATGGCCGGGCGCGGCAGGCCGGCAGGGCCGGTCGGCTTGTAGAACCCGTTGCTCCTAAGGTCCGCCGCGACAATCCCGGCGAGGGCATTGCCCAGCGAAGCCGTGGTCCCCGCGCTGGTCGCGGTCGGGACATCGGCGTTGGTGGCGAAAGCGGGGATCGCGACCACGGTATCGTTGCTGAGGGTGCCGACCACGTCCTCTTCGGGCGGTTCGGCGGGAGCCGCGTCCTGCGCGACTGCAGCTCCGGACAGGACCAGAGCGGGGAGGAGCAATAGGCTGAGAAGGTTGCGTTTCACGGTGCTGTGCTCACTCTTTGCGGAAGTTCAGTTTGTAGGTCTTCCAATGATCGTAGAACTGGGCTGGAAGGTTCGTATAGGGGGCCGCCTTGCGGATCGCGTTGACTGCGCATTCGCCAAAGCGCGCCGCCTGCGCGCGATTGGCATCGTTGATCCCGGTCACCACTGGCGGATTGATACTGGTTACGCGGCCACTCTTGTCCATTGCGAAAGTCACGCTGGCCCGCAGCTTGCCGACATCAAGCCCGGTGACCGAGCACGCATTCCACGGCACGCGAACCTTGGCGTTGATGCTGCCGCGGATCGATGCGACCTCTTGTGGGCCGGGCTGAGCCGGGGGCCCGCCCGTGCCGGTTGCGCCGGGTATGCCTCTGCCAAAAGCCCCCGCGAAATCGGGCGCGCCGGGCTTGCCGGTCGGGCGACCACTGGGCGCAGCCGTCGGTCGACCAGTCGGGCGGGCAGCAGGCTTGGCGGTTGGCCTAGCAGTAGGGCTCGGTCGTCGGTCAAGCAGATCGGCGATCGGATCGCGCTTGGGCGTCGGCCGGGTCACCGGCTTTGGCGCAGGACGCGGCGGGGTTGGCACGACGCGCGCGAGTGGGGACGGAACGGGGCGCGGCTCAAGCTTTGGCAACGGCTGCGGCACAGGCGCAGGCGCTGGCGGCGGCAGCGAATCGCCCGCCATCGGCGCGGTCGCGGGAGCTGGATCGGCGCTCGGGTCTGGGCTGGTCGCGACCAAGCCGACCTCATCGGAGAGCGTAACCGAAACGCTCTGCGGCAGCTCAACCGGCTCGGGCGCGGGCTTCCACAGCGCCAACCAAGCAATCAGCCCCGCATGCGCGGCGAGCGCCACGATCAGGCCGATCCCTTCCTGCTTGCGGAGAGCTGCGGTCGCCATGGTTAAACGCTATGGCCCCGCAACTGAACCATTGGTGACCAGCTGGATCGCGTTGAACCCGCCGCGATTCAGCTCACCCATCACTGCCATGACTCGCCCGTAATCGAGGCTGCGATCAGCGCGCAGGGTAACCTGCGGCGGTTTGCCGTCTTCCCCACGCGGCACGGCGGTCAGTCGGTCGGCCAGTTCACCGGGGGCCAGCGGCGCTTCGTCCAGATAGATTTGCCCTTGCGCATCGAGACTGACCGTCACCGTCTGCGCTTCCTGCGCCAGCGCCTTGGCACGGCTTTCGGGCAGCTCAACCGGCACCCCGGCGTTGAGCAGCGGCGCGGTGACCATGAAGATGATCAGCAAGACCAGCATCACGTCGACCAGCGGGGTGACGTTGATGTCGGCCATCGGCGCGCGGCCCCGGCGGCGGCGCCCTCCTCCAAGTGAGGACATGCCCACCTATTCCGCCTCCAGCTCACGGCTGAGGCTGGCGTGGAAGCGATCGGCGAAGCGTTGAAGCCGGCCCTCGAAGCGGTCCACCGCGTGGCTGAACCGGTTATAGGCGATCACCGCCGGGATCGCGGCAAACAGCCCGATCGCGGTGGCGAACAGCGCTTCGGAAATCCCCGGTGCAACCACCGCCAGTGACGAGTTCTGCTGCTGCCCGATCTGGAAGAACGAGTTCATGATCCCCCAGACCGTGCCGAACAGGCCGACGAAGGGCGCGACCGCCCCGACCGTGGCGAGAAAGTTCAGCCGCTCGGCCAGCTTATCGGCTTCCTGGTGGACGGTGGTGTCCATCGCCCCCGCCAACCGCTGGCGCGCGCCTTCGCGGTCGATCACCTTGCCGTGGGTAGAGCGCCGCCATTCGGCCAGACCCGCGCCGACCACCCGGGCCGATGGGATATCGCCTGCTCCGCGCTCCTTCTGGAAGGCATCGATATCGCCCGCCTTCCAGAAATCGCGCTCATAGCTTTCGCAGCGCTGCTTGAGGCCCGACATCCGCACCGCGAAGCTGATCACGATGGTCCAGACCCAGACGCTGGCCAGCAGCAGCCCGGCCATGACCAGCTGGACCACGATGTCGGCATCCATGAACAGCTTGACCGGATCGAGATGGGCCGGGGCTTGGGCAGCGGGGGCAAGGAGGGCGAGAACAGTCATGGAGCTCCTTCGACTACAACATTGGCAAAGGCCGCGCGCCAGTGCGGCGGCATCCGGCGCGGGCGGCCATCGGGGGCGACGAAACCGACCCGCGCGGTCATCTCGGCAAGTAAGAGCCCGTCCCTGAACGCCTGCTGGCGCATCTTGCACGAGGCCGCCCCCAGCGCCTCACAGGTGGTGACGATCTGCACGGCATCGTCGAGCCGGGCTGGCGCGGCATAGCGGATTGCCAGATCGGCAACGGCAAAGGCCCCTTCGCCCGCATCGTTTGCGGCGCGCTGATCGATCCCGAGCAGGCGGACGAAATCGCTGCGGGCGCGTTCGAACCAGCGCAGGTAGTTGGCATGGTAGACCACGCCCGACAGGTCAGTATCCTCAAAGTAGGCGCGCACCGCGAAGCGGTGAACCGGGCCGTCTAGGACGCCGGAGGGTGGAGGCGGGAATGACGTCATGCGGCGCAACCCTTAGCCTTGCCGCGAGTCGCAGGGCAAGCGAATGCGCTCAATCCATCGCGCCCCACCCCCACTTCGTCACCCTGAACTTGTTTCAGGGTCCATTTCTTCGCGCAAACCGGAGCGCGAAACCGCCGCGGTTCCGCGAGGTTTGGTCGCTATCGGCCAAACCCGAGCTATCGGCACGATGGACCCTGAAACAAGTTCAGGGTGACGGGCTGGGATTGAGGTTGGGATTGCGCCCTAACGCACCAGCATCGGCCCCAGACGCTGCCCGCCAAACAGGTGGACATGCAGGTGCGGCACTTCCTGGTGGCCGTTGTGGCCGATATTCGCGAGCAGCCGGTAGCCCGGCTCGACCAGCCCCAGCTCGCGCGCGACATGGCCGACGGCGCGGACGAACCCGGCGATCTCCTCGGTCGATGCTTTGGCGGAGAAATCATCCCAGCTGACGTAAGGTCCCTTTGGGATCACCAGCACATGGTGCGGTGCCTGCGGGTTGATATCGTGGAAGGCCAGCGCCCATTCATCCTCGAACACCGTGCGGTTCGGGATCTCGCCGCGCAGGATCTTCGCGAAGACGTTCTGATCATCGTAGGGCAGGGTTACATCGATCGCCATCAGCGGGCAGCCTTTTCAGCAATGCCGCTGGTGCCTTCGCGGCGGTCGAGCTCGGTCAGGACTTCGTCCAGCGACACGCCCTTGGCATCGAGCAGCACCAGCAGGTGGAACAACAGATCGGCGGCCTCGGCAGTGAGGTCGGCACTCGATCCGGTCAGCGCGGCAACGACAGTCTCAACTGCCTCTTCGCCCAGCTTGCGCGCAATCGTCGGCGTGCCTTTGCTGTGCAGCTTCGCCACCCAGCTGGATTCTGGATCGGCCGAGCGGCGCGCGGCGATGGTTGCGGCAAGGCGGTGAAGGGTATCGTCAACCATGGCCCAGCCTTGCTGCGGCCCTTTGCGCAAGTCAATCGCAGCGATCAGTCCTTGGGCGGGCGCTTCTTGGCGGCCTGTCGCCCAACGATCAGTCCGATCACCCCCATCGAGAACAGCAGCAGGTCGGTCGGCTCGGGGATCTGGATTGAGCCCGCCGCATGGGCAGCCGTGCTCGCGCCCAGCAGGAGCCACGCTCCGAGCACAGTCATCGCCAGCGATAAAGCCCTCTTCATGCTGCAGCGGAAACGGCAATTTATTTGTCCGCGCAAGCGCTTGTCCGCCGCCGTCCCGCGGGGGGACAGTTGCAGCGCTGGAAGCTAACCCCGCGCCGGGAGGCCAGCCGCGCGCAGCGCCGCATGCGCCTCAGCCACAGTGTGCTGGCCGAAGTGGAAGATCGAGGCGGCGAGGACAGCGCTGGCGTGGCCCTTGGTCACGCCTTCAACCAGATGGTCGAGGGTGCCCACGCCGCCGCTGGCGATCACCGGAATGCCCACGGCATCGGCGATGGTGCGGGTCAGTTCAAGGTCGTAGCCTTGCTGCGTGCCATCACCGTCCATCGAGGTCACCAGCAGCTCGCCCGCGCCGAGCTCGGCCAATTTCACCGCATGCGCAACCGCATCGATCCCGGTGGCCTTGCGCCCGCCGTGGGTGAAGATTTCCCAGCCGCCACCCGTCACCTTGCGGGCATCGACCGAAGCCACCACGCACTGGCTACCCATCTTCTGCGCGATATCCTCCACAACCTCAGGCCGCGCCACCGCCGCCGAGTTGACCGCCACCTTGTCCGCCCCGGCGAGCAGCAAAGCCCGCGCATCCTCGACCGAACGCACCCCGCCGCCGACAGTCAGCGGCATGAAGCAGACTTCGGCCGTGCGCCGCACCACATTCAGCAGCGTCCCGCGCCCTTCGTGGCTGGCGCTGATATCCAGGAAGCACAGCTCGTCTGCACCGGCCGTGTCATAGGCCTGCGCCTGCTCGACCGGATCGCCCGCATCGCGCAGATCGACAAAGTTGACGCCCTTGACCACGCGCCCATCGCGGACATCGAGGCAGGGGATGACGCGGATGCGGACGGTCAAACATCCTCTCCTGCAGGAGAGGGGGACCATCCGCAGGATGGTGGAGCGGCTCGCGCAAGTACTCCTAAGGGTGAGTGAAATCCATGCACCTGGTCGGCGTTGCGTTTTTGCTCGAGGCCCGGATTACCCGCGCGAGCCCCTCCCCCACCTGCGGTGGGTCCCCTCCCCTGAAGGGGTAGGATGGTTGCCACCATCACGCCCGCCCCGCCATCGCGATCGCCGCCGCCAGATCGAGCCGCCCTTCGAACAGCGCGCGCCCGGTGATCACGCCTTCGATCCCGTCGCCCGCATGCAGCGCGAGCATGCGGATATCGTCGAGACCTTTGACGCCGCCGCTCGCAATCACCGGCAAGTCTACTCGCCGTGCGAGATCGACCGTCGCCTCGATATTGCAGCCCTTGAGCAGCCCGTCGCGGCCGATGTCGGTGAACAGCAGGCTGGCGACCCCGGCATCCTCGAAGCGGCGGGCCATATCATGCACCGGGACGTCCGAGACTTCGGCCCAGCCTTCGGTTGCTACCATCCCGTCGCGCGCGTCGACCGCGACCACGATCCCGCCGGGGAACTCCTTAGCCATGTCCTTCACGAACTCGGGGTCCTTGAGCGCGGCGGTGCCCATCACCACGCGCGATACGCCAAGATCGAACCAGCCCTCGACCGCCTCACGCGTGCGGATGCCGCCGCCGAGCTGCACATGGCCGGGGAACACTTCGAGGATTGCCTCAACCGCCGCGCGGTTCTCCGCCCGCCCGGCGAAGGAGCCGTCGAGATCGACCACATGCAGGAACTGCGACCCGGCCTCGGCAAAGATCATCGCCTGCGCCGCCGGATCGTCGCCGTAGACCGTCGCGCGCGCCATATCGCCCTCGGCGAGGCGAACAACCTGGCCCTGTTTGAGATCGATTGCGGGGAAGACAATCATGCCAAGTACTCTTTCAAGGGCGCCACTCCAGAAAGTCCGCCAGCAGCGCCAGCCCATAGGCCTGGCTCTTCTCCGGGTGGAACTGCACGCCGAACATATTGTCCTTCGCCACCGCCGCGACCAGCCCGCCGCCGTGGTCGGTCATCGCGGCGATATGGCGGCCGTCATCGACTGCGAAATGGTAGGAATGCAGGAAATAGGCCTCACCCGCCTCGATCAGGGCCGGATGGGCGCTGGGCACCACATCGTTCCAGCCCATATGCGGGACCTTTATTGCGGGATCGGTGCGCTCGATCAGCCGCACTTCGCCGCCGATCCAGTTCAGCCCGGCTGTGATCCCGTGCTCAACCCCGCGCGTGGCCAGCAATTGCATCCCCACGCAAATTCCCAGAAACGGCGCGCCGCCGACAAAGACCCGCTCGGCCATCGCCTCGATCAAACCGGGGATTGCGCGCAGCCCCTCGGCGCAAGCCTTGAAGCTGCCGACCCCGGGCAGGACGATCCGGTCTGCGGCGCGCACAGCCAAGGGATCGCAAGTAATGGTGACGGCATCGCAACCTGCGGCCTTGAGCGCGTTTGCGACCGAGTGGAGGTTGCCCGCGCCGTAATCGACGAGAGCCAGAACCTCAGCCACCAAGCTGCCCCTTCGTGCTCGGGATCGCTCCGCCCTTGCGCGGGTCGAGCTCCACCGCCTGCCGCATCGCGCGGGCGAAGCCCTTGTAGATGCCTTCGCAGATGTGGTGGTTGTTGCTGCCATAGAGCAGCTCGATATGCAGCGTGATGCCGATGGCCTGAGCAATCGACTGAAACCAGTGCTCGAACAATTCGGTGTCCATTTCACCGAGCCGCGGCTGGGTGAAAGCCGCGTTCCACACCAGCCAGGGCCGCCCGGAGATATCGAGCGCAACCCGCGCCAGCGCCTCGTCCATCGGGCTATAGGCCGTGCCATAGCGTCCGATCCCGGCCTTGTCGCCCAGCGCCTCGGCAATCGCTTGGCCGATGGCAATGGCGGAGTCCTCGGTGGTGTGGTGCTGGTCGACGTGGAGATCGCCCTTGATGTGGCACGTGATGTCGATCAGCGAGTGCCGGCTGAACTGTTCGATCATGTGATCAAGAAAGCCGATCCCGGTCGAGACATCATAGGCCCCGGTGCCATCGAGATTGACCGCGACGGCAATGTCGGTCTCGTGTGTCTTGCGGGCGATTTTGGCGGTGCGCATGGCGCCCGCCTATAGGCGCGGCAGATACCTTGGCAAGGTTTGACTGGGTCGATAAGCTGACGATCCAATCAGACTAACGTGGAGGGGGCTTCGCGTGGAGGATTCAGTAAAACCGGTCACGGCCAAGCGGCGATCAGCATTTTTGTGGCTGCTGGCCATCGTGATGGGCGGCTATCTGTTTGTCGGCTTCGCCCGCACATTTTTTCTGAAGCCGCTGTTTGCGACCCATCCGCTGACCATACCGCTGATCATGCATGGAATTTGCGGTACCGCCTGGATCGCGTTGTTGATTTGGCAATCCTATCTGGTCCGCTCCGGGCAGACCACGCGGCATCGCGAAATAGGCCGTCGGTTCGGTCGCCCAATCGCAGTGATCGCGATTTTAAGCGCGATTGTGATCGTGGGGCTTTCTGGTTTCGACGGTGTGCAAACCGGCAGCGGGCTGCCCGATTCGACTGCGCTTTTCATCCAAATCGGCACAATGACCTGGTTTTCAGTCCTGGCGATCCTCGGCTTCCGCAGCACGGCACGGCCCGAATACCACAAACGCTACATGATCATGGCCTCTATCGCGATGCTGGCTCCGGCCTACTCGCGGCTGGCGCGGTTGCTGGTTGAGGGGCGGCTCCCGGCGGATTCGGCCTTTCTGGCGGTACCGCTGATCGCCGCGCTGTTCGTCTACGATCTTCGCACCCGCCGGTCCCCGCATCCGGTCACGCTGTGGGCGGGACTTGGCTATCTGGCCTATATCAGCGTGCGGCTGCCAATCGCGCGGTCCGATTGGTGGAATAACACCTTGGTGCCGCTGTTGTTCGGTTCCTGATCCCTTCGACTCTTGACCCGGCCAGCCCGACACGCCACTTGTCCGGGCGATGACTGACACTGCACCCGACAGCCTGATCCCCTATGACGAAATCGTGCAGGAGGCGCTGCGCGCGGTAGTCGGCCGGGTACTGGGCGAGGTGCAGGCTGCCGGCGGCGTGCTGCCGGGTGAGCATCACTTCTACATCACCTTTAAAACCGGCGCCCCGGGCGTTTCGATACCGGCACACCTGCGCGAGCGGTTCCCGGACGAAATGACCATCGTGCTGCAGAACAAGTTTTGGGATCTGGCGGTCGACGAAGCTGGCTTTACCGTTGGTCTATCGTTCAACCAGATGCCATCGAAGCTCGACATTCCTTTTTCCGCAATCACCGCCTTCGTCGATCCAGCGGTGGATTTCGGGCTGCAGTTTCAGGCTGCGGTTGAGGATACCGGCCCTGAGCCGCACGACGATGCCGAAAACGATTCGCCCGCGGCCGAACCGGCGGTGCAAAGCGAGGACGGGTCGAATGTCGTCACGGTCGATTTCGGGCGGAAGAAATAGAGCTATGCCTGCGGCTTCAATCCTGCGCCGGATTGCCCGCCAGCACGGCGGCAAGCTGCTCGATGGGGCCATCGGCAAGGCGCTGCCCGATGTGGGCGGCAAAAGCTCGCTGCTTTCCGGTATTGCCGGGGCAGCGCTGGTGCGGGTGGCGACCCGTTCTGTCCCCGGGGCGATCGTGGTCGGCGGCGGGCTGCTCGCCAAGACGCTTTACGATCGCCGCCGGGCGAAACGTGCGCCCAAATCTACATCTGCTCCGAAAGACTGAGCGGGTGGGGGACAGCCAGACCAATATCCTTGCCCGCCGTGGGCTGATGTTCATCCTCTCATCGCCGTCGGGCGCGGGCAAGACCACGATCAGCCAGATGCTGCTCGATCGCGACGGAGAAATCGCACTTTCCGTCTCGGCCACCACCCGGCCGATGCGACCGGGTGAGGAGGACGGAGTACATTACCACTTCGTCGATCAAGTCGAGTTCGACCGGATGGTCGAAGCCGATGAGTTTTACGAATGGGCGCAGGTCTTCGGGCACTGCTATGGGACGCCCAAGGCTCAGATCCGCGCCGGGTTGAAGGAAGGGCAGGATTACCTGTTCGATATCGACTGGCAGGGCACCCAGCAACTCTACCAGAAGGACCAGCAGGACGTGGTGCGGGTGTTTTTGCTCCCGCCCTCGATCGAGGAACTCAATCAGCGGCTGACCGGGCGCGGCACGGACAGCGCCGAAGTGATCGCTCAGCGGATGGACCGCGCCCGCGCCGAAATCAGCCACTGGGATGGGTACGATTACGTGGTGGTCAACGACGATATCGAAGCCTGCTACACCAAGGTCCGCGAGATCCTCCACGCCGAACGGATGAAGCGCGCGCGGCAGACCGGACTGATCGGATTTGTGCGGGAATTGATGCGGTAAGCCTCCCTTCCTCTCCTTCAGGGTGGAGGGAGACAAGTGGCTCCCGACACGGGACCACCGAAGGTGGTGGAGCGGCTCGCGCGGGTGCTCCAGACATTGAAGAATTGCGCGGCATCAGGTCGAGGTTGAGGTTCAACGCGAGGTCAGGATTACTCGCGCGAGCCCCTCCCCCACTGCGTGGGTCCCCTCCCCTGAAGGGGTAGGATGATGCGGACTAGTGCCCGCTGGGATCGTTGAACACCTCTGGCACCCAGCCGTTGACGATGCCGCCATCGATCGGAATCGTCGTGCCGACCACATAGTCGCCACCGCGGCTGGCAAGGTAGATCGCACCGGCGGCCATGTCTTCGGCTTTGCCGACCCGCTTGTACGGGATGCCCTTGGCAGAACCTTCCGGGTTTTTGGCCGCCGCCTTGTTCATCTCGCTCGGGAAGGCGCCGGGACCGATACCGGAAACGACAATGTTGTCCTTGATCAGCCGCGCCGCCATGCGCCGGGTCAGGTGGATCACCGCGGCCTTGCTCGCCTGATAGGAATAGGTTTCCCACGGGTTGGGGCGGAAGCCATCGATCGAGGCGATGTTGATCACTTTGGCTGGCCGCTCAAAGGTTCCGGCTGCCTTGAGCAACGGAAACAGCTTTTGCGTCAGGAAAAACAGCGATTTGACGTTGAGGTCCATCACCTTGTCCCAGCCGGCCTCGGGGAACTGGTCGAATTCCGCTCCCCAGGCTGCACCGGCATTGTTGACCAGCACGTCAAGCTTGCTCTCACGCGCCGCCAGCTCCTCGACCAGGCGTTTGATCTCGTCCATCTGGCTGAGATCGCCAGGCAGGCCAATCACTTTGCCGGGATAGTCCGGCTCAAACTCAGCCAGGGTCTCAGCGATCTGCTCGCGTTTGCGCGCGGTGATGTAAACCCGCTCGCACCCGGCAGCGAGGAAGCCTTCGAGCAGCATCTTGCCGATCCCGCGGCTGCCGCCGGTGATCAGGGCGACCTTGCCTTCAAGGCTGAAGAGTTTGCTGAAATCCATTTCGGTTCTCCTTCTCCCCTCCCGCAAGCGGGAGGGGGATTACGTTGCTCAATAGCCGCTGAGCTGCGCCACGCGCTCGGCGTGGAAATAGTGGTCGCCCATGAATTCGGCCAGCGCGCGGTCGCGCTTCATGTAAAGGCCGATATCATATTCGTCGGTCATCCCCATGCCGCCGTGCATCTGCACGCCTTCGCGCACCGCAAGGTTGCAGGCCATCCCGGCCTTGGCCTTGGCGGCAGAGACGAAAATCTCGGCATTGGCGTCGCCTTCATCGAGCAGGTTTTGCGCCTTTAGCACCACCGAGCGCGCGCCTTCCATCTCGCCATAGAGATGCGCGGCGCGG
>CAZVMC010000032.1:0-21946 GCA_964628635.1 uncultured Novosphingobium sp.
CACGCGGATTATGATTCCGCTGCTCTAACCGGCTGAGCTACTCCGCCCCATGGGCTGGCACCGGCAAGGCCGGGCAGGCGGCGCACATAGTGGCGCTTCACGCTGCGGTCAACCGCGATCGGTGCCGCGAAACTTCCAGATATTCACAAGGTCCCAATGCGGCCCTTGGTAGATGTGCAGCCCGAGGCCGGTGAAGGCGAATTTGCGGGGTTTGAGCGTCGGCCCTAGCGCTGCCTGCAACGCTTTTGCTTCGCCAAGGTCGACCTTGTTCTGAATGGTAATGTGCAGTCTGGGACTATGGCTGTCCTGCGCGGTCAGGCTGCCGTGGAACCGGTCGGCCAACTCGTGCCAGATTGCCAGCATCGCTGGACTATGGATCCCCAGCGCGGTGCCACGTCCCATGTTCATCAAGCCATCCTGCACCGCTTTGGGCGGCGCATTTTCCTTTGCGATCCGGGCAAGTTCCGCGCGCAATTCGGCATTTAGGCTCGGCGCGAAGGCGTGAAACAACGTGACGTGCGCGACCAGATGATTGCGATCCGGCGGAAAGTGCGCGCGGCGCAGGCTGTCAGCCCAGCGCAGCACGTCGAGCGGCAGTTCGGCTGTGACGATGAAGGGCTGGCCCATCGGGTTCTCCTGCCTTGCACTGCCCGCCTTGCCAAGTCCGCGACCGCACAGCAGACTAGCGCGCAGGAGGGACGGGTATGGCACATTCTAAAAAAATGGGAGTTCTGCTGGCAGGGGCAGCGCTGCTGCTGGGCAATGGCGAAACGCCCAAGCCTGCCTCCCCCGCGACAGTTGCCGCCCAGCGCGCGACCGCGGCCGCTCTCCCCGCCGACGATGGCCGCGATGCCGAATTTGCCGCGCGCGGCTTCATCGCCTCACGCGACGATCCCTTGATCAAAGCTTCCGACGGTCGCGTGGTGTGGAACCTGGGCGCCTATGACTGGGTCAGCGGTGCTTCGCCGGATACCGTCAATCCCTCACTGTGGCGACACATCGGGCTGCTTCGCAAACACGGGCTGTTCAAGGTGGCCGACGGCGTATGGCAGGTGCGCGGTTTCGATATTTCGAATATGACCGTGATTGCCGGCAAGACTGGCTGGATTATCGTCGATCCGCTCACCACGCGCGAAACTGCGGCAGCCGCAATCGAACTTGTCAACCAGCAACTTGGCCAGCGCCCGGTGGTAGCAGTGATCTACAGTCACAGCCACGGCGATCATTATGGCGGTGTGCGCGGGATTGTGACGGAGGGAGATGTCACCGCCGGCAAGGTGGCCATTATGGCTCCGGCGCATTTCATGGAAGAAACCGTATCTGAAAGCGTGATTGCCGGCGGAGCGATGGGTCGGCGCGCAGGTTACCAATTCGGAGCTGCATTGAAACCGGGTCCGCAAGGGCAGATCGGCAGCGGGATCGGCCCAGCCTTGGCGAGCGGCGACATAACGCTGATTGCGCCGACCGACACCATATCACGCACCGGTGAGACGCGTGAAGTTGATGGAGTCGCGCTCGAATTCCAGATTGTCTCGGGCAGCGAGGCACCTTCTGAGCTCAATGTCTATCTGGTTCCGCAGCGGACTTTTCTATCGTCCGAGATATCGACCTGTTCGATGCACAATATCCTCACGCCGCGCGGTGCAAAGGTACGCGACGCGCGGGCCTGGGCGAGGTTTCTGGATGAGGCGGTGCAGCTCTACGGGGGACGATCCGATTCGATGATATCGAGCCATTGCTGGCCCCGGTTTGGCCAGGCGGAAGTCGCGCGCAGCTTGGCTGCGCAGCGCGACAACTATCGCTATCTCCACGATCAGACGCTGCGATTGATGAACCGGGGGGCGACGCCAGTGGAAATCGCCGCAGTGCTGACCCTGCCGCAAGTGCTGGCGCAAGACTGGTTCAATCACGGCTATTACGGAACCTACAGCCACAATTCGAAGGCGATCTACCAGTTCTACCTCGGCTGGTATGATGGCGTCCCCGCAAATCTCGATCCGCACCCGCCCGTCGAGCGGGCCAAACGGATGGTCGCCGCCCTGGGCGGTGCAAAGAAGGTTATCGCGCTGGCCAGGAAGGCGATGGCAGCTGGCGATTATCGCTGGTCATCGGATCTGCTCAATCAGCTGGTTTTTGCAGAACCAACCAACCAGCAGGCCCGAGCCCTGCTGGCCGACAGCTACGAGCAGCAAGGCTATCAGGCCGAAAGCGCAATCTGGCGCAATCAGTTCCTCTCAGCCGCGCAGGAACTGCGGGCCGGGCCGGTCGCGCGCGGCGCGGCTACACAAGGGACGGACATGATCGCGGCGGTATCGACCCAGATGCTGCTCGATTCGGTCTCGACCCGGTTCGACCCTGCCAAATTCGGGCGACGCGGTGGGTCGATCGCCCTGGTCATGCCAGATCGCGGTGAGACAGCCTCGGTCGAGCTGACTGCCGCCACCATGATCGGGCGGATGACCACCTCCGGAAGTCCGGCTGCCACGATTGTCGCGCCGCGTCGGGCCTTGCTGGCGCTGCTGTTCCTGAAATTGCCGTTGGCCCAGCTGGAGCAGTCAGGGCTCAAGGTTGAGGGCGATCGCAGCTTGGTCGAAGCTTGGCTCGCTGCGATCGATCCGGTTCCGGGAAGCTTCAACATCGCCGAGCCGTGAGCGCGCAAGCGCTCACGGCCCAGGTTACGCTCCGATCAGCAGTCGCGCGTGCGGCGGGTCGTAAGCCGCATTGAGCCAAGGTCAGGTGCGTCCGGACCGTTTGCGACGAAACCAACAGTCAGGTCCATCGCGCCATTGCCGTGCGTACCCGCCGATTCGATCTTGAGCTTCTTCGAATTGCCGAAATCGCAGGTGATCGTCATGTTGAGCGAGCCTTCGCCGCCGGAAATCGCGGTGCAATCACCCAGCCCGACGATCTGGTTCATCGCCCCGGAAATCTGTCCAATCAACTCGGATCGGCTGGTTTCGGTCATGCAGCTGGGATCGCTGTTGGTGTTGAGCACCTCACCCTTACCGTTCATTTCCTGCATTGTGCCTTCGACGTAACCAAGCGGCAGCGCAGACTTCAACGCTTCCGTCCACACCGCCAGCGCGCGCTCTGCCGAAACTTGCGCCCCAGCCTGCGCCAGAGCCGGGCTGGAGCCCAAAACGAGGCCGACCGAAGCGGCAATTGCGAGCGACCTGCGAATCTGAACCATTCTATTGTCCTTGTTTGACTTTGGCCCCCAACGCTTACCGCCTGAAATTCAAACCGCAATCGCCAGACCTTGCGCCGGAACTGGCGCAGTTCGCCGCGGCAATCGGCCTCGGTTGCTTAACCGTGGCTGAAAGCCGTGTTGACGCTTGCCAGCAACCGCGCCGTTCTCTAGGGCGGCTTCGAGCTTATTTCATACGCCGTTCACGAAGGGGTTTTTCCATGAGCGACACCGCCGACCGGGTTAAAAAGATTGTTGTTGAGCACCTCGGCGTCGAAGCCGACAAGGTCACAGAAGAAGCCAGCTTCATCGATGATCTGGGCGCTGACAGCCTTGATATCGTTGAGCTTGTGATGGCCTTCGAAGAAGAATTCGGGGTGGAAATTCCCGATGACGCGGCTGAAAAGATCAGCACCGTTTCGGATGCGATCAAGTTCATCAACGATAACAAGGGCTGATCCAGCCCGGTTTCCGCTGCCTTGCCGCCTGTCGGGGGGTGCAATGCGGGAATTGAATGACTAAGTCCGACAGGCCCGGACCCTTCGCGGGGCTGGGCCTGTTGCAGTTTCGGAGCACATGCATGCGTCGCGTCGTCGTCACCGGTCTCGGTCTGGTCACACCCCTTGGCGGGGATGTCGAAACTACCTGGAAGAACCTGATCGCGGGAAAGAGTGGCGCAGGACAAATCACCCGCTTTGATGCCTCCGATCAGAAGTGCACGATCGCTTGTGAGGTCAAACCGCCAGAGCACGAATACGGCTTTGATCCCGGCAAGCGCGTTGATCACAAGATCCAGCGCCAGGTCGATCCGTTCATCGTTTTCGGGATCGACGCCGCAGGGCAGGCGCTTGAAGATGCGGGGCTGACCGAAATGGACGACGATCTGAAGCAGCGCACTGGCTGCTCGATCGGCTCCGGAATCGGCGGGCTTCCGGGGATCGAGAGCGAATCGCTCGTGCTGGCCGAGAAGGGGCCGGGGCGAGTCAGCCCGCACTTTGTGCACGGTCGGCTAATCAACCTGATCTCAGGGCAAGTCTCGATCAAGTACGGCCTGATGGGCCCCAACCACGCCGTTGTCACCGCTTGCTCCACCGGCGCCCATTCGATTGGCGATGCGGCGCGATTGATCAAGGACGGCGATGCCGACGTCATGCTGGCTGGCGGCGCGGAAAGCACGATCTGCCCGATCGGAATCGCCGGCTTCGCCCAGGCCCGCGCGCTCAACTCAAGCTACAACGATCGCCCCGAACAGGCGAGCCGCCCTTATGACAAGGATCGTGACGGCTTCGTGATGGGCGAGGGGGCTGGCGTGGTGGTGCTGGAAGAATACGAACACGCCAAGGCGCGCGGCGCGAAGATCTACGCCGAAGTGGTCGGCTATGGCCTGTCGGGCGATGCCTATCACGTCACTGCCCCGCACCCCGATGGACTCGGCGCAGAGCTTTCAATGCGGATGGCGATGAAGAAGGCCGGGCTTGCCCCGGGCGACATCGATTATGTCAACGCCCACGGCACTTCGACTATGGCTGACACAATCGAACTCGGCGCGGTCAAACGCGTCCTTGGTGATGATCTTGGCGGAGCCTCGATGTCCTCAACCAAAAGTGCGATCGGTCACTTGCTGGGCGGTGCCGGTGCCGTGGAAACGATCTTCTGTATCCTCGCGATCCGCGACGGCGTAGTTCCGCCAACGTTGAACCTCGACAATCCCGATGAGGGCACAGAAGGTGTCGATCTGGTTCCCAAAGTTGCCAAGCAGCGCAAAGTTCGCGCCGCGCTCAACAATTCATTCGGGTTTGGCGGCACCAATGCCTCGGTGATCGTCAAGGCGCTGGAAGATTGATGCTGACCCGGCGGGGCTGCCTGCCCATCTTGCTGGCATTGGCCGCGCTGGCTGGCGCCTTTGGTTGGTTCACCAGCGGATGGTACTCGGCCGGACCACTGGCCAAGGACACCGCCTTTGTAGTGCCCGACGGTTCGAGCATCGGCTCAGTTGCAGCCAAGCTCGAAAAGGAGGGTGCGATCGATAGCGCAGCATTCTTCAAGCTGCGTGCACGGATTTTTGGAGCGGGTTCCTCAATCAAAGCGGGCGAATTCCTTCTACCCAAGGGTGCCAGCCCTTCGAAAATTCTCGATGTGATCCAAGGCGATCAGGTGTTGCGGCGGTTTGTGACGATCCCGGAAGGGATGCCTTCGATCATGGTCTATGAGCGGCTGATGGCCCATCCCAGCCTGACCGGTTCGATCGAAGTACCCGCCGAAGGCACAATCCTGCCCGATACCTATGAGATCGAACGCGGCGAAAGCCGTCAGGCGGTACTCCAGCGAATGCAGGCAGCGATGCAGCGAACCTTGGCTGAGCTTTGGGCCAAACGCGCGCCGGGAACCGCAGTGACCACGCCGCAAGACGCGCTGATCTTGGCCGGCATTGTCGAAAAGGAAACCGGCAAACCAAGCGAGCGCCGGATCGTGGCGGGGCTCTATTCCAACCGGTTGCGGCAGGGAATCATGCTCCAGGCCGATCCGACGATCATCTACCCGATCACCCGCGGCAAACCGCTCGGCCGCCGCATCCGCCAATCGGAAATCGCAGCGGTCAACGACTACAACACCTATTCGATGATCGGCCTGCCCAAGGCACCCATTACCAACCCGGGCCGCGCCAGCATCGAAGCCGTGCTCAACCCCGCGCAGACCGACGCGCTCTACATGGTCGCCGATGGTACCGGCGGCCACTTGTTCGCGCCGACGCTGGAGCAGCACAACAAGAACGTTGACCGCTGGTTCGCGATCAGGCGCGCTCGCGGGGAAATTTAGCCCTTTGGTGGCTCCACCACCCGCAGGTGCAATTCGCGCAGCTGCTTCGCCTGCGCCGCTGAGGGAGCTCCCATCAGCAGGTCCTCGGCGCGCTGGTTCATCGGGAACAACGTGACTTCGCGCAGGTTCTGAGCGCCGCACAGCAACATGACAATGCGGTCAACGCCCGCTGCCATGCCACCATGTGGAGGCGCGCCGTACTGGAAAGCGCGATACATGCCGCCGAAACGAGCTTCGACTTCGGCTCGGCTCAACCCCGTGACTTCAAAGGCTTTAACCATCAGTTCCGGGTACTGGTTGCGGACCGACCCAGAAGCCAATTCATAACCATTACAGACCAGATCGAATTGGTAAGCCTTGATTGAAAGAGGATCCTCGTTTTCAAGTGCCTCGAGTCCGCCTTGCGGCATCGAAAACGGATTATGCGCGAAGTCGATCTTCTTGTTCTCTTCATCCCACTCATAGAATGGAAAGTCGGTAATCCAGCAGAGGCGAAATGCGGCGGAATCAGCTAGCTTTAGCTGATCCCCAATCCGAACGCGCGCCGCCCCAGCGAGCTTCGCAGCTTGCGATTCCTTTCCGGCGGCAAAAAATGCCCCATCATCAGGACCGAGCCCCAGGCTGTCCCACAGCGCGGCCATTTTTTCTTCACCGTGGTTCTTGGCGATCGGGCCGCCGAAGATCCCATCCTTTCGGGTCGCATAGCCAAGACCCGCATGACCCTCGCTCCGGGCCCATTCGTTCATGTCGTCAAAGAACTTGCGGCTGTGTCCGGCTGTATTCGGCGCCGGTATCAAGCGTACCACGCCACCTGTACCCACAATCTTGTCAAACAAGCCAAAGCCCGATCCGACAAACTCACTTGTGACATCGCGGATGATCAAAGGATTGCGCAGATCCGGCTTGTCAGTGCCGTAGTCCAACATGGCGGTAGCATAAGGAATACGCCGGAAGTCGCCGGGCTGCGTGACCGGGCTTCCGTTGCTGAAGGCCTCAAAAACACCAGTCAGTACCGGCTCCATCGTGTCCCAGACTTCTTCCTGGGTGACAAAGCTCATCTCAAGGTCAAGCTGATAGAATTCGCCCGGTAACCGGTCCGCGCGCGGATCTTCATCGCGGAAGCATGGGGCGATCTGGAAGTAGCGATCGAACCCCGCAACCATCAGCAGCTGCTTATATTGTTGCGGCGCCTGCGGTAGGGCGAAAAAGGTACCAGGGTGAATCCTGCTCGGCACCAGAAAGTCCCGCGCCCCTTCAGGCGAGGAAGCCGTGAGAATCGGGGTCGTGAACTCATTGAAACCAATGTCTTCCATGCGCCGCCGCATTTCGCGGATCACGGCAGTGCGAGTCATGATGTTGGCGTGCAGCGTCTCACGCCGTAGGTCGAGGAAGCGGTACTTCAGGCGCGTTTCCTCCGGATATTCTGCCTCCCCGGCAACCGGCAAGGGAAGTTCCTCCGCGCGGCTGAGCACGGTCGCATTGCGGGCATAGACCTCAATCGCGCCGGTTGGCAGGTTGGGGTTGACCGTCGCAGCGGAGCGGGCCTTGACCTCACCATCGATCGTCACAACCGACTCCACTCGCAACCCGTCAAGGATCGAGAGAGCCGGACTGTCAGCATCGGCAACGATCTGGGTCAGCCCGTAGTGATCGCGCAAGTCGATGAACAGAACGCCCCCATGGTCACGCTTGCGATGAATCCAGCCCGAAAGGCGGATAGTCTGGCCGGTTTCGGCGGCGGTCAGGGCGCCGCAGGTATGGGATCGGTATAAGTGCATCGAAACTCTTTCCAAGCGCGCGGCAATGTTGCAGGGCCAAAGGCGCGGCTAACAGGCGATGGTCGCAGATTTGTCAAGCCGCGAGCCCGCACGGGTTCAACTAAAGAAAAGAACGATGAAAATCCACCCTCTGATTTCCGATAGCGAGACGCTGGCCGCTCTGTGCAAGCGACTCGCCCGCGCCGAATTCGTCTGTGTCGATACCGAATTCATGCGCGAGAACACCTATTGGCCGGAACTCTGCCTGATCCAGATCGCAGATAGCGAAGAAGCCGCAGCGATCGACCCGCTAGCCCCAGGAATCGACATGGGTCCGTTGCTGGACCTGCTGGTCGAAAATGAGGATGTGCTCAAGATTTTCCATGCGGGCGGCCAGGACGTTGAAATTGTCTTCAACCTGACCGGCAAGACTCCCCATCCGATCTTCGATACCCAGATCGCGATGATGGCCATCAGCCAGTCGGAGCAGATCGGCTATTCCAACCTGGTCGAATCTTGGCTGGGCTTGCAGATCGACAAGGGCGCACGTTTTACCGACTGGTCGCGCCGCCCATTGACTGACCGCCAGATCGAATATGCCATCGGTGACGTCACCCATCTCGCCAAGATATTTCCTAAAATCCTGAATCGCCTCAAAAAGACCGGTCGCGGGGTTTGGCTGAATGCCGAAATGGAGAAGCTGGCAGACCCGGCCAATTATCATAACGATCCGGACCGCGCTTGGCAGCGGATCAAGGCGGCGGGTCGCAATCCGGCGATGCTGGGCCGGCTCAAGGCACTCGCCGCCTGGCGTGAGGCCGAGGCGCAAGACAAGAACTTGCCGCGCGGCCGGATCGCGCGTGACGAAACCCTGGCCGATATCGCCAGCCATCCGCCCAAGGTGCAGGCCGATCTGGCCAAGGTCCGCGGGCTCTCGGCGGGCTGGAAGGACAACGAGATCGGCCGCCGGATGATGACGACGCTCGAGGCCGCGCAGCCGCTCAGCGATGATGAGCTACCTCCCCGCGCGCCGCGCGGTGCGCCATTGGGCAAGGAAGGGGCGCTGGTTGCGGACCTGCTCAAACTGCTGCTCAAAATCCGCAGCCGCGAGATAGACGTTGCCGCCCGCCTGCTCGCCCGCAGCGACGAGCTTGAGTTGCTTGCAGCGGGTGTCCGCGGTCTGCCGATGCTTGAGGGCTGGCGACACGAAGCCTTTGGGCGCGACGCGCTTGACCTGGTCGAAGGCAAAATGGCCTTCGCCGTGGCGAACGGCAAATTGAAGATGACCCGGGTTGAGGTCACTGTTGAGGTCGCACAGCAAGAAGCGGAATCGGCAGCTTAGGCCATGACTCCCTACCATCCCACGCTCAAGCAGTTGCAATATTTGGTCGCACTGCATGAGCATGGGCATTTCGGCCGGGCGGCGGAAGCCTGTTTCGTATCGCAATCCACGCTTTCCGCCGGGCTGCGCGATCTCGAAACCCTGCTGGGCGTGACCCTGGTCGAGCGGACCAAGCGCGCGGTCCGCTTTACCCCGCTTGGCAACAGCGTTGTCGCCAAGGCGCACCGCTTGCTGCGCGAGGCGGAAGAGCTTTCGGACATGGTACAAAGCGCCGGACAGCCGCTCGCGGGCGAGGTCCGAATGAGCGTGATCCCCACGATTGCGCCTTTCCTGCTGCCCCGGATGCTCCCCCGGTTGCGGCGCGAGCGGCCGCAGCTCAAACTGTTTCTGCGCGAGGAAACCAGCGCGGCGGCGATCGAATCACTGCACCATGGGCGGGCAGACTGCGTCCTGCTCGCTCTGCCTTTCGCCACCGGGGAGGTTGAGGCCGAGACGATTGAACTCGATGCCCTCTATGTCGCCTTCCCCAAGGATGATCCGCGCGATCCTCCGGCTGAAATAGCCCCCGAACTGATTGATGAAACCCGGCTGTTGCTGCTGGAGGACGGCCACTGCCTGCGCGATCACGCGCTGGCCGCCTGCAATCGCACCGAACTGCGCGCCACCACCACGATGATCGGCACATCACTGCACACACTGGTGCAGATGGTCGACAACGGCCTGGGGCTGACGCTGCTCCCCGAGATGGCGCTCGACGCGGGGATACTGAACGGCACGCAAGTGGTCGCCAGGCCGCTGATGGGCGACACCGCCAATCGCGAGATCGCCCTGATCTGGCGCAAGAACTCTCCGCGCGGGGAGGAGTTCAGGATGCTGGCGGAGGAACTAAGGGCGGGATGAGGCATCAATCCATGTGCTTGAGGCCCACCCGTAGATAATCCCACCCGGTAATAACTGTCAGCACTGCCGCGCCCCATAGTGTAGTCAGGCCGACCGTGTGCGGAACATTGATGGCCAGCCCGCCCAGCACCATGGTCCACCCTGGCAGCGCCTGCCCCAGGATCAGCGAGCCAAGGCAGACGAGCTGAAAGGTCGTCTTCCACTTCGCCAGCTTGCTGACCGGGACCGACACTTGCAGCCCGCCCAGAAACTCGCGCAGGCCCGAAACCGCGATCTCGCGCACCAGAATGATTCCGCCGGCAATCACGTGCATATCGCCCACATAGGGCCCGCGCAGCACGTTCTGGGCTGCAAGGACCAGGATTACGGTAGCGACCATGATCTTGTCGGCGATCGGGTCCAGGAAGATGCCGAGCTTTGAAACCGTGCCGCTTGAACGGGCAAGATAGCCATCGAAGTAGTCAGTGATCGCCATCGCGGCGTAAAGCAGAAAGGCCAGCAAATAGCCCAGCTCCCAACCCGGCCACCACAGCAAATAGGCCAGCAGCGGCAAGGTGACGATCCGCGATAGCGTCAGGATGTTGGGCAAGGACATCATCCTGCAACGAATAGCGACGATAGGGTTCGGGCAAAAGGGGGTCTGGGGGCTTGTCCGCAAGGGCGCAGCCGCTAGGGTCCGCCAAGCTCTTCAGGGGCCAAACGGGGACGCAACGACCGATCCATGACCACCCAGACACATCTGATCCACAGCCGCCGCTTTCTGCCGCTGTTCGTCACCCAGCTGCTCGGTGCCTTCAACGATAACCTGTTCAAGAACGCCATGGTGCTGTTCGTGGTCTATCAGGTCTATCAAAGCGAGCAGGACGGTGCCCAGTTCAGCGCGATTGCCTCGGCGGTGTTCATTCTGCCGTTCTTTCTGCTTTCCGCTATTTCCGGCCAATTGGCCGATATGCGCGACAAGGCCCGGATTATCCGGATCGTCAAAGCAGCCGAAATCGCGATCATGCTGGTGGGTGCAGCAGGGCTTGTGATGGCCTGGCAAGGCATGATGGTAACCACGGTGGCGGTACCGCTGATGATGCTCGCGCTGTTCGGGATGGGGGTGCATTCCACCTTCTTCGGCCCGATCAAATACGCGATCCTGCCGCAGCACCTGCATGAGAACGAGGTGCTCGCAGGGACCGGATTGGTTGAGGCGGGAACCTATATCGCAATTCTCGCGGGCACGATTGTTGCGGGCTGGATACCGGTGGAGTGGGCAGCAGCGGGCGTGCTCATAACGGCGCTGATCGGTTATTTAACCGGAAGGCAGGTCCCCCCTGCGCCGCCGCAAGGCGCGGTCGAACCGCTCGACTTCCACTTCGTTCGCGCCTCGATCGATCTGGTCAAGCGCACTGCGCATGATCGCCGCGTCTTCCTCGCCATCATGGCGATCAGCTTTTTCTGGACGGTCGGCACCGTTCTGTTCATCCAGTTCCCGCCGCTCGCCAAGCACGTGCTCTATGCCAACAAGGAAGTGGCAAGCCTGTTTCTGGTAATCTTCTCGGTGGGCGTGGCGATCGGTTCGATGTCGGTCAATGCGCTGCTCAAAGGTACGGTTTCGGCGCGCTATTCGCCGGTATCGGTGCTGGTCATGGCGCTGTTCGTGGTGGCTTTCGTGGTGGTCTGCCACCAATGGCCCGAGCTGCCCGAAGGGACGCTGCTTAACACCGGACAGTTCATCGCGATGCCGCTGGCGGTGCCGTTGCTGCTGTGCCTGCTGGGGATCGCGGTGGCGGGCGGCATGTTTGTGGTGCCGCTTTACGCCTTTCTCACCACCTTCGTCGACAAGACCCAGACCTCGCGCACCATTGCCGCGAACAATATCGTCAATTCCGGCGCGATGGTCGGCGGTTCGCTGTTGGCCAGCGCGCTGTCGCTGGCGGGGATCCCGATCGTCGATCAGGTGCTGCTCAGCGCGGTTATGTGCCTCTATTCGTTCTACCTCGCGCGCAAACTGGTCGCGGCAGAAGTCACCGCTCAGGCGATGTAGAGACTGACCGCCAGGAAGCAGGCGCAATAGGCCAGCAGGAATTGGCGCAGGTCGTCGAGCGAAAACCAGGCACGGCGCGGCATTGGCACCGCACGGCCCCGGCCGCGCACTTGCGGCGGGAGTGAGGCGAGAAAGGGGTGCCGTGACGTTTCGTCCGTAAGCACCAGCGACCGACGTTTTTGTTGTTGCATGGCCAGCGGGTTAAGAAACGATTCACCACTGCACCAGCCGGAAAATCGCGGTTAACGGCCACCATCCCGCTGCGGGACAGTAACCAAGCCGAAGGTTTAACAGCAGGCTGTCATTGAAGGCCTTGATTGCCGTCGCTAAGACCCGGTTATGACCGAAACCAAACCCTCCAATGGCGGCCGTCTGCTGGTCGATTGCCTGATCGAACAAGGCTGTGACCGGATCTTCACAGTCCCCGGCGAAAGCTTCCTCGCCGTGCTCGATGCCTTGCACGATTCGCCGCAAATCGAGACCATCGTTTGCCGCCAGGAAGGGGGCGCAGCCTTCATGGCCTGCGCCGACGGGACCATGACCGGCAAGCCCGGGGTCTGCTTCGTTACCCGCGGCCCGGGCGCGACCAATGCCTCGATCGGGGTCCATGTCGCGATGCAGGATTCGCAGCCGATGATGCTGTTCATCGGCGATGTTGATCGCGGCATGAAGGACCGCGAGGGCTTTCAGGAAGTCGATTTCGGCGCGATGTTTGGGCCGCTGGCCAAATTGGTGTTGCGGATCGACGATCCCAAGCGCATTCCGGAATATGTCGCGCGGGCCTGGAACGTGGCCTTGGCTGGCCGTCCCGGTCCGGTGGTGATCGCCCTGCCCGAAGACATGCTGCTGGAGGAAGTCTCCGGCTTCTCCCCCCGCCCAGCCGTGGTCCGTCCGGCCCAGCCGGTTTGCCCCGATGCCATGGGCGCGCTGATGCGGCTGATCGAGGATGCCGCATCGCCAGTAGCCATCGTCGGCGGCGCTGGCTGGCATGCCAAGGCGCGGGAGCATTTTACCCGCTTTGCCGAACGGATCGGACTGCCGGTGGCAGGCGCATTCCGGCGGCAGGATGCGGTGCCCAATTCCAGCAGGGTCTGGGCCGGCAACCTTGGCTACGGACCCAATCCGCAACTGGTGCAGCGGATCAAGGAGGCCGACCTGCTGCTGGTGGTCGGTGCACGGCTGGGTGAGGCTACGACCGACAGCTACACGCTGGTCACCCCCGAGCACCCCGGGCAGATCCTGATTCACGTCCACCCCGATCCCAACGAGCTCGGCCGGGTCTATCGCCCCGATCTGGCACTCTGCGCCGACATGGCCGAATTCGCCGAAGCGGCGGCGCTATGGGACGATGATATCGTCCCCTTCGATGCCGGTGAAGAGGCCCATTGCCAATGGCTTGACTGGTCCACCCCCAAGCCTAATGGCCACAAGCTCGACATGGGGCAAGTCGTCGCAGCAATGCGCGAGGTGCTGCCGGACAGCAGCATCATCTGCAACGGCGCGGGCAATTTCTCGGGCTGGTGGCACCGCTATTGGCGCTACAACGGCTTCCCCAGCCAGCTGGCCCCGACCGCCGGGGCGATGGGCTATGGTGTCCCGGCCGCAGTGGCCGCAGCGCTGCGCCACCCGGAACAGCTCGCGATCGCGCTGGCGGGTGACGGCGACTTCCTGATGAACGGACAAGAGCTCGCCACGGCCGCGCAATATGGCTGCGATATGCTGATCGTGCTGGTCGATAACGGTGCCTATGGCACAATCCGGATGCACCAGGAGCGCGAGTTTCCCGGCCGCGTATCCGGCACCGGCCTCGCCAACCCGGACTTCGCCGCCCTGGCCCGCGCCTATGGCGGCTGGGCGGCGCGGGTCGAAACCAACGCCGAGTTCGAAGCCGCGCTGGCCGAGGCGAAAGACCGCAGTGGGATCCGCCTGCTGCATCTGGTGATCGATATCGAGCAGCTGAGCGCTGGCGGGGCGAGTGTGTCTGGACTGCGGGCAAGGGCGAAGTAGCACCTGCCCTAACCCTATATCGTCATCCTGAACTTGTTTCAGGATCCATCGTGACAGTAGCTCTGTTCAGACGGATAGCGATCAAGCGGCGCGGTCTTGCTTCAGTTCAGCGCTTCGGCTTGAGTTGAGAAATGGACCCTGAAACAAGTTCAGGGTGACGGCGTTGGGTGTAAAGGCCTACTTTGCCTTCCGCCCAGCCATCCCAAGAATATGCGCCCATTCCTCCGGCTTCACCCCGCTCACCGAAAGCCGAAACTTGGTCAGCAGTTCCATGTCCGCCAGCGCCGGATCGGCCTTGATTTCTTTCAGCGTCACTGCCCGTGTCAGCTTCCGGACCGGCTTGACCTTCACCGAGGTCCAACGCCCGGTATCGTCGCTCGGGTCCTGAAAACCGGCCTTGCTGATCTTGACGATCCCGACGATCTCAAGCCCGATGTTGGAATGATAGAAGAACGCCTCATCCCCCACCGCCATGGCCCTGAGGTTCAGGCGAGCGGTGTAATTACGCACTCCGTCCCAGGTTCCCTCCCCCTCGGCCAGCAGATCGTCCCAGCTGTAAACATCGGGTTCCGACTTGAGCAGCCAGTAGTTTTTGATTTTGGTCATGCACGGGCTCGCGAAAAGGCGTAGAGCGGCCCCATAGCCACAACTTCACGGATACGTCCACCGATGCTCGACACCCTTCCCGTCCTCTCACTGGCCGACGACAAGGCCCGGTTCGCCCAGGAAATTGGCGACAGTTTCAAGACCTTTGGCTTTGCCCTGGTCAAGGACCACGGGATTGATCCAGATCTGATCGCCCGGGCTTGGCAGCTGACTGCCGAATTCTTCGCCCTGCCCGAAGACGAAAAGCGCTCATACTACGATCCGGCAATTTCCGGGGCGCGCGGCTACACGCCGTTTGGGACCGAAATCGCCAAGGGCGCCAAGGTCAGCGACCTCAAGGAATTCTGGCATGTCGGACGCGATCTGCCGCCGGGTTCGCCGCTGGCCGATGCCTCGATGCCGCCCAACGTCTGGCCTGCCCGGCCCGCAGGCTTTCGCGAGCTGTTTGAAGAACTTTACGCGCAGTTCGATGCCACTGGGGCGACGATTCTCAGCCGGATTGCGGTCTATCTGGGCCTTGACGAGCACTGGTTCGATCCGGCGATTGAGGATGGCAATTCGGTGATGCGACTGCTGCATTACCCGCCGCTGATCGGGCACGAGGGCGAAGCGATCCGCGCCGGGGCCCACGGCGATATCAACCTGATCACGCTGCTGCTGGGTGCGGAAGAGGCCGGGCTTGAGCTGCTGGGCAAGGATGGCAACTGGATCAACGCCTCACCGCCCGAAGGCGCGCTGGTGATCAATGTGGGTGACATGCTGGAGCGACTGACCAACCACGTCCTGCCTTCCACCATCCACCGGGTCCGCAACCCCGATGCCCGCCGCGCCGCGCACAGCCGCTATTCGATGCCGTTCTTCCTGCACCTGCGCAGCGATTGGCCGATCAAAACGCTGCCGCAATGCATCACCCCGGATAACCCCGATCGCTATCCGGTGCCGATTCTGGCCGACGAATTCCTGCAGGAGCGGCTGCGCGATATCGGCTTGAAAAAGTAGCAAAAACGCCAGTTAACGCAAATTTCAGGCGTTTACGCGATACCCCTGATAACTCTTCAGGGGGAGCCGGCGCTTTGCAGCCAATCGAACCAACTGCTGACGCCAAGTCCGCACCCCGCGCTTCGCCGTTAGCACGCGCCGACCGCGATATCGTCACCTTCGGGATCGCAATCGCCGCGATCCTGCTGTTCATCGGCACCGGCAGTTCGGTCTTGCCGCAGGTTTTCCGCTCGATCCTGGGCAATGGCGGTCCGCCGGACATGTTTCTGGTCAACGCCCTGCTGCTCAACATCGCACTCGTGATTTTTGGCTGGCGGCGCTACCGTGAGCTGACTGTGGAAGTCAGCGAACGTCGCAAGGCGGAATGCCAGGCACGTGAGTTGGCCGAGCACGATCCGCTCACCGGTTGCCTCAACCGCCGCTCGATCGGCCCGGCCACCGAAGCCTTGCTGGCCGCGAACAACGAAGCTGGTTTGGCGACGGCGTTCTTCATGATCGATCTCGACAACTTCAAGCAGATCAACGACATCAATGGCCACGCGGCCGGCGATGCGATCCTGCGCGAAGCCGCTAGCCGGATCACCGCAGCGCTGCCGGCAAGTTCGCTGGTCGCGCGCTTCGGCGGGGATGAGTTCGCCTGCGCCTTGCCGTTCGATCCACACCGTAGCGACCGGGTCGATGCCATCGCCGCCGACCTGATCGCTGCTGTCAGCCAGCCAATCGATGTTTCGGGGACAGCGCTTGAGGCGACAATCTCGCTGGGCATATCGAGCAATCTTGGCAGTGCTTCGACGCGCGATGGCGCGGCGCTGCTGCATGTCGCCGATATCGCCATGTACCACGCCAAGAAACACGGCCGCAATCGCGCCGCCTGGTTCGAACCGGCGATGGAAAACGAACTGAAAGTTCGTAGCGAACTTGCTGCTGGCATTCGCACCGGCGTTCCCGCAGGCGAGTTCGTGCCGTTCTATGAAAAGCAGATCGACCTCGCCTCGGGCGAAATCGTCGGCTTCGAGATGCTGGCGCGCTGGAACTCACCGCGGCTGGGGCTGGTTGGACCGGAAGTGTTCATCCCGATTGCCGAGGAAATCGGGATGATTGCGCCGCTATCCGAAAGCGTTATCGCCCAGGCGCTGCGCGATGCGCGGCACTGGAACCCCAAGCTGACGCTGTCGGTCAACATTTCGCCGGTCCAGCTGCGCGATCCGTGGTTCGCGCAGAAGCTGCTGCGGATGCTGGTGGAAGCCAACTTCCCCGCCAGCCGTCTGGAGATCGAAGTCACCGAATCCTGCCTCCACGAAGATATGGGGCTGGTCCGCTCGCTGATTTCGAGCCTCAAGAATCAGGGCATCCGGATCAGCCTCGACGATTTCGGCACCGGCTATTCTTCGCTCGCCCAGCTCCAGTCGCTGCCCTTCGATTCGATCAAGATCGATCGCAGCTTCATTACAAATCTCGGGACCAGCGCCGAAAGCGCCACGATTGTCGAAGCAATCACCTCGCTTGGGCGCGGGCTCGGGCTGCCGATCACGGCCGAGGGGATCGAATGCCCCGAAGTGCTGGAACAGCTCAAGGAACTCGGCCAGTTCAAGGGCCAGGGCTACCTCTATGGCCAGCCGCAACCGGCGGGCCTGACCAACAGCGACCTCGCGCAGTTGAACCTGCTGCTCGACAAGCCGGCTGAAAAGCCCGCCGATTCGTCGGAAGACCAGCAGCGCGCGCGCCGCGCCTGACGCTGGACCTCAACGCCGCAGCCGCCTAGAGCGCGGCCATGCGCGTTCCCTTCGTCAAAATGCACGGCCTCGGCAACGACTTCGTCGTGCTCGATGGCCGGATCGATACCTTGCCGGTGATGACCAATCGGCTGGCGGCGGCGCTGGCCGACCGCAAAACCGGGATCGGCTGCGATCAGCTAATCCTGCTCGAACCTTCAACCAGCGCCGATCTCAGGATGCGGATCTTCAACGCCGATGGCGGTGAGGTGGAAGCCTGCGGCAACGCCGCGCGCGCGGTCGGGCTGCTGATCGGTCAGCCGGTTAGCGTCGAAACACTGGGCGGCACGATTGCGCTGGCCCCCGATCCGCTCGGCGTGCGGGTCGATATGGGCGAACCGCGCTTTGGCTGGGACCAGATCCCGCTGGCCTATGCGATGGATACGCTGACCCTGCCGGTCGCATGGGAGGAACTCGAAAACCCCGCCGCTGTGAATGTCGGCAATCCCCATGCGGTGTTCTTCGTGCCCGATTGCGATGCGGTTGGGCTTGATCGGCTTGGCCCGGAGATTGAGCACGATCCGCTTTTTCCAGAACGGGTGAACGTCAACGTCGCGATGGTGGTTGACCGCGCAAACCTGCGTCTCAGGGTCTGGGAACGCGGCGTAGGCGAAACCCGCGCCTGCGGCACCGGAGCCTGCGCCACAGCGATCGCCGCCATGCGGCGCGGCTTGGTCGATCGTTCGGTTACGGTCACCCTGACCGGTGGTCCGCTGCTGATCGAATGGGGCGCCGAAAATCGCATTGTTATGACTGGCCCGGCCACCGAAAGTTTCCGGGGCACTTTCGAAAGCGCCGACTTTGGCGGTTGAGGTCGTCTCGCTGGGCTGCCGCCTCAACCTTTCCGAAAGCGAAAGCCTGCGCGGGCTGCTGGCCGAGGCAGACGACCTGGTCGTGATCAATTCCTGCGCGGTCACTGCCGAGGCCGTACGCCAGACCCGCCAAGCGATCCGCCGCGCCCGCAAAGCCCGCCCGGATGCCCGGCTGCTGGTCACCGGCTGCGCGGCGGAGATCGAGCGGGAGATGCTCACCGCGATGCCGGAGGTTGACGGGCTGGTATCGAACCTCAGCAAGCTAGACCCTCGGAAGTGGAACGCGCCGCCGCGCGCCGAACCCGCGCGTCGCCACACCCGGGCCTTCGTGCCGGTCCAGACCGGTTGCGATCACGCCTGCACCTTTTGCGTGATCCCGCAAGGACGCGGAGCTTCGGTCTCGCTGGGTGTTCGTGAGGTGCTGCGCGAAGTTGAGCGCCACCTTGCTGCCGGAACGCAGGAAGCGGTCTTGACCGGCGTAGACCTTACCAGTTGGGGGCATGATCTGCCCGCCGCGCCCCGGCTCGGCGCGCTGGTCAGCGCCATCTTGGCCGCCTTTCCCGAGCTTTCACGGCTGCGCCTGTCTTCGGTCGACGGGGTCGAGATCGATCCGGCCTTGTTCGAACTGATCGCCAGCGAACCTCGCCTGCTGCCCTACCTGCACCTCTCGCTCCAGCACGGCGATGACCTGATCCTCAAACGCATGAAGCGCCGCCATCTGCGCCGCGATGCGATCGATCTGGTCGAAGGCCTGCGCGCACGCCGCCCGGATCTGACCATCGGCGCGGATCTGATCGCCGGGTTCCCGACCGAGGACGAGGCAGCGCATCAGGCCAATCTCTCGATCATCCGCGAGTTGCGGATCGTCCATGGCCATATCTTCCCTTACTCTCCCCGCCCCGGCACCCCTGCGGCGCGGATGCCGCAGGTGCCCGCCCATACGATCAAGGCGCGCGCCGCCGAACTGCGCGCGGTCGTTTCCGATGTCCGCACCGCATGGTTGCAGGAACAACTGGGCAAACCGCTGCAAGTGCTTGCCGAAAAGGACGGCACAGGCCATGCGGAAAACTTCGCACGGGTGGCCCTGCCGTCCGGAACTGAGCCTGGAACCATCGTGACCATTACTCCCACCAGAATTGTCGAAGGTCTGCTGGTATGAGTGCCGAGACCTGGTCGGACCGCCTGTTTGGCGGCCTGCGCAAGACGTCCGAGCGTTTAACTGAAAACCTCTCCGGCATTGTCGGCAAGACCACGCTCGATACCGCGCAGCTCGACGCGCTCGAAGACGCGCTGATCCTCTCCGACCTTGGCCCGCGCGCGGCAATGCGGATTCGTGATAAGCTTGCAGCGCACCGATTTGAACGTGGCGCGGATGAAGCCGCGATCAAGCAAGCCGTGGCGGCGGAGATCGCCGAGATCTTGCGTCCGGTGGCCAAACCGATCGATGTCGTCGCTTTCCCGCGCCCGCAGGTGGTGCTGGTGATTGGGGTCAACGGCAGCGGCAAGACCACCACCATCGCCAAGCTGGCACACCTGTTTCAGGAGCAGGATTACGGCGTGATGCTGGCGGCGGGGGACACCTTCCGCGCCGCCGCGATTGGCCAGCTCGCGGTCTGGGCTGAGCGGCTGGGCGTACCGATCGTCAAAGGCCCCGAAGGCGGCGATCCCTCTGCCGTCGTGTTCGACGCGGTGAAATCCGCGACCGACAAGGGCATCGACGCACTGATTGTCGACACTGCCGGGCGGCTTCAGAACAAGCGCGAGCTGATGGATGAGCTGGCTAAAATCCGCCGCGTGCTCGGCCGCCTCAACCCCGAAGCTCCGCATGATGTCGTGCTCGTGCTCGATGCCACCAACGGCCAGAATGCGCTCGCCCAGATCGAGGTGTTCAAGGAGATCGCCGGGGTGACCGGGCTGATCATGACCAAGCTTGATGGCACCGCGCGCGGCGGCGTGCTGGTCGCGGCGGCGGAGCAATATGGCCTGCCGATCCATGCGATCGGCGTCGGCGAGAAAATCGATGATTTGCGCCCGTTCGATCCCGATCTGGTCGCCAAAGTCATTGCCGGAGTCGCTTGATGAATTCCCCAGCTTCCACCCCCGCCAAACCCAAATCGGGGGCGCTCAATCTGCTGGTCGATTACGGCCCGATCCTGATCTTCTTTGGAGTCTATAAGTGGTATTCCCCTGAGGATCGGGAAAATGCCGTTGGAGAGGTCCTGGCGGTTATCAAAGGCACTGCGAGCTTCATGGTCGCGGCGGTGGTCGCGCTGATCGTCTCGAAATGGAAGCTGGGCCGGATTTCACCGATGCTGTGGCTTTCGACTTTGCTGATCGTCGGGTTCGGCAGCGTGACCATTTTCTTCCGCGATCCGGTGTTCATCCAGCTCAAACCGACCGCGATTTATCTGCTGTTCGGAGTAATCCTCCTGGGCGGTTTCTGGCGCGGCAAAGCCCTGCTCAAGACCCTGCTCGAAGCCGCCTTCGAAGGCCTGAGCGATGCCGGCTGGCTTAAACTATCGCGCAATTGGGGGGTATTCTTCCTGTTTTTGGCCGGCCTCAATGAGGTGCTCCGGCACAGCCTGTCATTCGGCGATTGGATCATTGCCAAGCTCTGGGTGTTCTTGCCGTTGACCTTCCTGTTCACCTTCGTGCAGATCCCTATGCTGCTGCGCCACGGGTTGGCGCGAGAGGATGCCGATGAGGTGTTAAGCGAAGAACCGCCGGTACAGTGATTGCACCTTCTTCCCCCTTGATGGGGGAAGGATAATGTAGCTTGCGAGCTTGCTCGCTAGCGAAAGTTGGATGGTGGGTGGTCTTGCCGCCAAACGTCGCGCTTGACTGATAGATCACCCACCACCCAACCTTCGCTAGGCGCTTTTAGCGCCAAGCTGCGGTATCCCTCCCCCATCAAGGGGGAGGAAAAGTTGCCAAAACCGTGTGACATGTGCGGATAATGGCGCAATAGAGGGCGCAATCGAAAACAACGGATCAAGGGGAATGTGATGGCGAAGTTTTTCGGAAATCTGCACCTCGTGCTGGCAGTCGGTCTTGTCGCCGCGATTGCGGTGATGTTGGGCTATGGCAATTCGGTCACGGTGGACGTCAACTCAGTCTTTCGCTGGCTCCACGTGTTCTTCGGCATCCTGTGGATCGGGCTGCTCTACTATCTGAACTTCGTTCAAGTGCCGACCATGCCGGCTATTCCGGCCGAGCAGAAGGGCGCCATCACCGGGCATATCGCCCCAAAGGTGTTCTTCTTCTTCCGCTGGGCAGCACTGCTCACCGTGGTGACCGGCCTCGTCGTCGCTTATGTCGGCGGATACGTGCATCAGGCCTTGGCCTTCCGCGGTGAAGGCGCGGTCAACCTGATCGGTCTGGGCATGTGGCTGGCGCTGATCATGGCCTTCAACGTCTGGTTCATCATCTGGCCGGCGCAGAAGAAAATTCTGGGCATCGTTGAAGCCACGGCTGAGGAAAAGGCCGCCGCCGCGCCGCGCGCGCTGATGGCCAGCCGTACCAACCTGCTGCTCTCGCTGCCGATGCTCTACTGCATGGCCAGCGCGAACCTGGGCTAGGTCTCACAACAGTGTGAAAGAGGCGCGGCGAGCGATTGCCGCGCCTCTTTTCGTGCCCGCTAGGTCAGGCCGAGGCGCTCAAGCCAGGCGCGTGCCTGCTTGGGTTCGCCGACCGCATCGGCCTTGACCGGCCCGCG
>CAZVMC010000033.1:0-21186 GCA_964628635.1 uncultured Novosphingobium sp.
CAGCTTAGCCAAGAACACTTCGGCCCTGTGCTCCACGTCGCGCGCTTCAAGGCGGAAGACCTCCCCGCCGTGATCGACACCATCAACGCGACCGGCTTTGGCCTGACGCTAGGCCTGCACAGCCGGATCGATGCCACCCGGCGTCTGGTTGAAGCCAGTGCCCGGGTCGGCAACTTCTACGTCAACCGCAACCAGATCGGGGCGGTCGTCGGCAGCCAGCCGTTCGGCGGTGAAGGCCTGTCCGGCACCGGCCCGAAGGCGGGCGGCCCGCACTACGTCGCGCGCTTCGCGACCGAGCGGGTGACCTGCATCGACACGACGGCGGCGGGTGGGAACGCCAGCCTGATGGCGGGCGAATAGCCCTTGCCCTCTCCAACCGCGCAGCTACCTTGGGCGGCAGGGAGAGCCGAATGGATCAAGCCACCTACCAGCGCCTGCTGGCCAAGGCGCAGCGTACCAAGCACCTGTTCACCTTCGATGAATTCATCCGGTTCTGGGCTGAAGACCGTCCCGAACGGTTGGCGCTGGAGGGCGATGACGTCGCGCTGGACTTTGCCGGGCTGGAAGCGGCAACCGCGCGGGTGGCCTCTGCGCTGCTGGCAATGGGTGTGCGCAAGGGTGACCGGGTCTGCTGGTTTGGCAAGAACAGCGCGACCTATTTCACGCTGTTTTACGGCGCAGCGCGCGCCGGGATCGTGATGGTGCCAATCGGCTGGCGACTGGCCGAGCCCGAAGCCGCCTTCATCATCGACGATGCCGAGGCCAAAGTGCTGTTCCTGGGCGACGGGTTTGAAGCCTGCGCGGAAACGCTGGGCAAACGCCCAGGCCTTCAGCGCTGCATCGCCGCGGATGAGGCGCGCAAGCTGCTGGCCGAAGCGCCGCGCACCGCCTTCGCCTCCTCAGGCCCGGATGACGGTGTGCTGCAACTCTACACCTCGGGCACCACGGGCAATCCCAAGGGCGTGGTCCTCTCCAACCGCAACCTGTTCGGGCTGCGCAAGGCCGCTCTGGAAGACCCGCCAGCCTATTCGCTGTGGGATGAGGATGAGGCGGTGCTGGTCGCCATGCCTTGCGCGCATATCGGCGGCACAGGGCTCGGCATCGTCGCGCTTGCCGCGGGCCTCCCGGGGATCGTGTTGAGCGAATTCGACCCGCCGCGGGTGTTCGATGCGGTGGAGAACCGCGGCGTCACGCGGTTCTTTATTGTCCCCGCCGCACTCGCCTTGCTGCTCAATCATCCGGACTGCGCCAAGACCGATTTCAGCCGACTCAAATATATCATGTACGGCGCGGCCCCGATCCCGCTTGAATTGCTGCGCCAGTGCATCGCGATGTTCGGGGCGGAGTTCACCCAGAATTATGGGATGACCGAAACCACCGGCACGATTTGCGTACTCCCGCCCGAGGATCACTCGCCCGAAGGCAACCAGCGGATGCGCTCGGCCGGGAAACCCGTAGCCGGCGTGGAAATCGTCATCCGCGACCGCGATGGCAACGACCTTCCGGTGGGCGAGATCGGCGAAATCTGCACGCGCTCTACCGCCAACATGCTGCACTACTGGAAGCTGCCAGAAGCAACCGCGACCACCGTCGACCCTGATGGCTGGGTCCGCACCGGCGACATCGGCTACCTCGACGAAGACGGCTATGTCTACATGTACGACCGCGCCAAGGACATGATCATCACCGGCGGCGAAAACGTCTACCCGGCCGAGGTCGAGAGCGGCATCTACGGCCATCCCGATGTGCTCGAAGTCGCGGTGATCGGCGTGCCCGATGACAAGTGGGGTGAGGCAGTGAAAGCGGTCTGTGTACCCAAGCCGGGTCACGAAATCGATCCCGCCTCGATCATCGCCTATGCCCGCGAACGCCTCGCCGGATTCAAGGTGCCCAAGACGGTCGACACGATTCCCGCCCTGCCCCGCAACGCCAGCGGCAAAATTCTCCGCCGCGAACTGCGCGCGCCGTACTGGGAAGGGCGCGAGCGGCAGATCAACTAGGTCCGACGGTCTTCTAAGTGGTTCGGTTGAAATCCACCCGATAGCGCGGATCCGACTCAGTTCATCCTGGTCGCAATCAAGTGTGCGGCCAATGCGCCAGCCAGTTGAGCTAAGATGAACCCGGGCGCGCTCGCGGGTGCGATGCCCGCAAAGCTATCGCTCAAACTGCGCGCGATGGTGATCGCCGGGTTGGCAAAGCTGGTCGACGAGGTGAACCAATAGGCGGCAGCGATATAGAGCGCGACACTGGCTGGGACCGATTGGGGGCGGTGTTTTGCGGTCAGCAGGATTGTCAGGATCAGGCCAAACGTCGCGATGAACTCGCCCAGCCATTGCCCCGGCCCTTCGCGCAGCTTGTGCGAGACCTGGATGATAGGCTCACCAAACATGGCATGGGCAGCCCATACGCCGATGATCCCTGCCGCAATTTGAACCGCCACTGTGGCGGCCAAGCCCTTCCAGCAGCACTCGCCGCGCAGGCGCATTACAAGGCTGACTGCCGGGTTGAAATGCGCGCCCGAAATCGGCCCCAGCATGGCGATCAGCACATAGAGCATGGCCGCTGTCGCCAACGTGTTACCGATCAAGGCGACCGCCACGTTGCCGCCCGACAGCTGCTCCGCCATGATGCCAGAGCCCACGACAGTGGCGGACAGGAAAAAGCTGCCAAGCGCCTCGGCAAAGAGCTTCTGTCTCAAGCTGCCCCCTCCATCGCGCCGATCGTGGTCAATACGCGTTCTATCTCTTTGCGATCAAGGCTGGCTGACTCAAGCGCGAGGAAGGACCGAACGCGCATTTCCAGCAGCCGCCATGTTTCGGAAAAAGCGGCATCAATCGCTTCGTCGCTTTCGGTCACATCGGCCGGATCGGGAAGCCCCCAATGCGCCCGCAGCGGCGCACCGGGAAAGATCGGGCAAGTCTCACCAGCGGCATTGCCGCAGACCGTGATGGCCAGATCGATTGTCGGCGCGCCGGGAGCGGAAAACTCCTCCCAGCTTTTCGAGCGAAACCCGCCGGCGTCGATGCCTTTGGCCGCCAGCAACCGAAGTGCGCCGGGATGGGGCTGACCCTTTGGCCTGCTTCCGGCACTATAAGCCTGGATCCGGCCCGCACCCAAATGGTTGAACAGCGCTTCTCCCAAAATCGATCGCGCCGAATTGCCCGTGCAAAGCACAAGGATACTGCGAATTGCGGTCACGGACGATCACCCGCAGCAAGCATTGGCCTGGGGCGCTTCGACCTTTGGTGCACAACAGGCGCTGCCTGACGCATTGGCCGCAGCCAGGCGTTCAAGTTCTGGGCTGCCGCCATAGACCGTCGCTTCGCCTTTGGTCAGGAAAGCCTCCCAAACGACGCCATCGGGATCGGCGATCCAGCTCTTCTCCGATTGCGCGTAGCAGCAGGTTGTTGCTCCTTCTTCCAGCACCGGACGATCGGCAGCTTGCAAGCGGCCATAGACTTCCGCGAGCTCCACCTGGTCTTCCACTTGGATGCCCAGATGCTCGATCCCTTTGGCCGCACCATCCTTTTGCGAGATGGCAAAATTGACGCGCGGATCATCGAGCATCCATTTGGCGTAATCGGGCTTGGTGACGGTCGGCTGCTGGCCGAACAAGCCAGAATAGAAGGCGATCGATTGGTCAAGGTCACTGACCCCGACGTGGACATGCATCCGCTTCACGCAGCATTCCTTTCTTCGATTTTGGCAGGGGAGCAATCCGCATTGGGCGCGCAGGCAGCGCCGTTGCAGCAGTTTTCCGTCAGAAATCCGAGCAGCTGGTTCATCGCCGCATAGTCCGCCGAGTAGATGATCGAACGGCTAGCCCGACGTTGCTTCGCCAGACCGGCATTGCTCAACTGCGCCAAATGAAAGCTCATTGAGGAAGCTGGCACACCAAGCGCATCGGCCAAAGCGCCCGCGGCCATCCCCTCTGGCCCCGCCTGAACCAGCAAGCGAAACGCCGCAAGCCGATGCTCCTGCGCCAGCGCGCCCAGCGCACGAATGGCTTTTCGAGTGTCCATGCTCCGCCTCAACGATTCGATAATCATCGAAATATCGGAATATCATTGCGGCCGTCAACACCCTCGCCTGGTCCACCCTAAAAATTCCATTTTCCTACACGCCGATAATCGGTCAAAGTCGGCGGATGACCGCTTTGTCTCCACTCCATTCAGCACCGGGCGCGGCGCGCTATGCTGCTTGCTGCTTTTCTGCCTATGGACCGTGGTCCATGTGGTCCACCATTCACTTGAACGCCCCCTTCCCTGAACAAGGATGCTGCTGATGTCCGATCCTCTTCCTGGCGCGCAGGCGCACATCGAAGCGGCGCTGAAGCTCTGCGCCACGATTGACGATCTGCCCTCCGATACCCAGCTGCTTCCGATCGCCAAGGTTGGGGTCATTGGCGCAGGAACGATGGGCGGCGGGATCACGATGAACTTCCTCACCGCCGGGATCCCGGTGACCATCGTTGAGCGTGAGCAGGAGGCGCTCGATCGCGGCGTCGCCACCATGACCAAGAACTACGCTGCCAGCGTCAAGCGCGGACGGATTGACGAAGCCGATGCGGCGGCGGCAATGGCGCGCCTGACACCATCGCTCGATTTCGCTGCATTGGCCGACTGCGACCTGATCATCGAAGCTGTCTATGAATCGATGGAAGTGAAGCAGGATGTCTTCGCGCGGCTCGATGCCATCGCCAAGCCAGGCGCGATCCTGGCGAGCAATACCAGCTACCTCGATGTCGATGTGATCGCACAAGCGACCAAGCGGCCCGAGGCGGTGCTGGGGATGCACTTCTTCTCGCCCGCCAACATCATGAAGCTGCTCGAAGTGGTGCGTGGGCGCCTGACCGGGGCAAGCCAGCTGGCGACAGTAATGGAGCTGGCGACGCGGATAAAAAAGGTCCCGGTGGTCTCCGGCGTTTGCGATGGGTTCATCGGCAACCGCATGCTCTCCGCCCGCCAGCAACAGGCCAATGCGCTGCTGATGGAAGGCGCGGCCTATTACGATGTCGACCAGGTGCTGCTCGATTTCGGCTTCCCAATGGGCCCGTTCCAGATGAGCGACCTTGCAGGCCTAGACATCGGCTGGCACCGCGATCCCACCAAGGTCACCACGATCCGCGAGGCGCTCTGCGCCGAGGGGCGCTGGGGGCAGAAGACCGGCAAGGGGTTCTACGACTACGACGAGAACCGCCAGCGCTCACCGTCCGAGGCGGTCAAGGCGATCATCGCCCAGTTCGCCGAAAAGTCGGGCGTGTCGCAGCGCGAAGTTTCGAAGCAGGAGATTTTCGAGCGGCTGCTCTACCCGATGGTCTCGGAAGGGGCGTTGATCCTGGAGGAAGGCATCGCCCAGCGCGCCAGTGACATCGATCTGGTTTGGCTCAACGGCTATGGCTGGCCGGCCTGGACCGGTGGGATCATGTACTGGGCCGACGACGAAGGGCTGACGAAGATCGTCAACGGGCTTGAACGGCACGGCTTGCCGGTCGCGCCGATGCTGGCGAAGTTGGCGAGCGAAGGCGGCAGGTTTAGCGCGTGACGGTTACCGCATCTCTTTTGGCGTTCACTGCCACGGCGACGCTGTTGACGATCACCCCAGGGCTCGACAGCGCCTTGGTCCTGCGCACCGCAGCTGCCGAAGGCCGGCGCCGCGCTATGCTTGCCGCAGCTGGCATTGCGCTGGGGTGCCTCGGCTGGGGAGTGCTCGCGGGAATCGGACTTGGCGCGCTGCTCGCCGCCTCGCAGCTCGCTTACGATATGTTGCGCTGGGCCGGCGCACTTTACCTGTTCTACCTCGGCATCAAACTGATACGAACCCCGCGCGGTGCGCGCGAATTGCAGGATGCCATGGCGGAACGTCCGGAAACCGCGCCGAACTGGCTACTGCGTGGGTTCCTTACCAACATGCTCAACCCCAAGGTTGGCGTGTTCTATGTTTCGTTCCTGCCGCAATTTATCCCTGTGGAATCGAACGTCCTTGCATGGTCGATCCTGTTGGCGATGATCCACAATTTGCTGGGGTTGACCTGGTTCGGCATGCTGGTGCTCGCCACACGGCCGCTGATGAAGGCGCTTCGTCGTCCCGGCACTGTGGCTTGGCTGGACCGGCTGACCGGCGGGGTATTCCTCGCCTTCGGCTTGAAGCTGGCGATCAGCGCGCGGAACTGACGCCCTTGGGGATGCACTTGTCGCGCGGCAGACCTTTGAAAGTGTCGCAGTTGTAGAGCGCGATTTCCGCTCCGCTGGGGTCGCGGGTGTAACTGAATTGCAGGCTCTCGCGCGAGGCGGCGGGGACCGGGAACTTGGCGGGTACGGCAGCGCGGTCGGCCCAGCCCATCACCCGGCACGTGCCTGGATCGGTGCAGAGTTTGCGGGCCAAGGCCAGCGCTTCCTCGGCATTGCCGCCGCCGAGCAGCACGAAGTTGGCCTTGCCGCTGGGATCACGCATGACCAGCTCGGCACCGGTGATCGGCGGCGCGCTGCTTTCGACCGACGGCAGTGCCATCGGGGCGAGGCTGGCAGCTGGATCAGGCTTGACCGGGGTTGACCCGTAGGCCGGTTCACCGCCGCGGTAAGCCATCCGCAGCGCCGCCTTGCTGCCCCAGCTGCCGGGCCAGCGGAAGAACAGGTGCGTCTCCACCCGCGCCAGTTTCTCCAGCTTGGGCGACCAATAGGGGAAGACCCAGTCAGTATGGTAATGCGTTGCCGTGCCGACGGCGGCAAAGACATAGCCCGCGAGCGCCTGCGCCGCGCGGCCGCGCGCGGCCTCCCACGCGGTGTCGCTATAGCGTCGGGCGAGCGAGCCATCGCAGGTGAAGGTGAACTGGCAACCGGTGCGTCGCTCGCTACCTTGGAACACCACCCCGCAAACCGTGCGCGCGAAGGCGGGATGGCGCACCCGGTTGAGAACCACTTGAATAACTGAGCGCTGCCCCACATCGCTCTGCCCCGCCTCGGCCATGGCCGCGAGCGCGAGGCAGTTGGTGGCGCGTTCCAGATCGAGGTTGCTGCCCGCCAGCTTGAACGGCGGGGCAGCAGGGATTGGCCCGGTAACGAACGGCACCGCTTCATTCTTGGCGCGGGCATCGTCCGATGCGGCGACATCCTCGGCCAGCAGCGGCGCATCGCTGGCTTGCCCCGGCAGGGCGGTGAAGGCGTCGGTGTTGATCCCGGCGGTGGATTCGACCGGCGCGGGATGCGGCGCGGCGGTGTCGGCGGGGAGCATGGCAATCATCACCGAGATCGCCACGGCCATCAGGAACAACGCGATCGGCGCGCGGTGTTCGCCGAGCCCATGGTAAAACCCAGCTGCCAAGCCGCGCAGCCGAACTGGCCAAGCGGGTGGGGCAGCTACATCAGGAGAAGGAGGAGTTTCGTGTTGTTCCATATGGTTCTGCTGCATCGCAGCGGCGCGCTTCTACACACGCCGGTCGGCGCTGTCACTGCCCGCGCGCGATTGTGTGCCATCGCACATTGCGATTGGTGCGAAGGTGGCAGAGTGAGTGGAAGATGAACTGAGGTACAGCCATGAAACTGATCTATGTCCACGGCATCGGCCAGCAAGAGCGCACGCCCGAGCAGCTTCTCATTGAATGGAACGCGGCTTTGCTTGCCGGGAGGCTCAGTCCCGGCAAACTGCACTCTGCAGACCCGGAAATGGCCTATTTCGCAAAGATTCTGGAGCAAGGCATTGGCGGAATTCTTGAAGGCCTGCCGGCGCTCGATCCTGAGAAGGCCGAATTCATCGCCGAAGGGATGCGTGAGCTGGCTGGCGGCTTGCAGGATTTGCTCGAACGAAGCCTGCAGGAAGGCGTCAACAACGCCGCTTTCGGGAAAGCATTCAATCGACTGGTGGCAAACCCCTTTGCGCCAATGCGCTATGTCCGCGAATTGCTCGATCAGATCTATGACTACCTCACCAAGCCAGACCTGCGTAAACGAATCGACGAAGCGGTGATCGACTTCATGCGGGCAAATCCGTCTACAGTGGTTGGCCATTCGCTTGGTTCGGTCGTGGCCTACCGCTTGCTGCGCGAAAATGCGCTGCCGTGCCGTCGGTTCATAACACTGGGTTCACCGCTATCCTTCAAGACAGTGCAGAAGCGACTGGATGGCCCCTTCGTCTTTCCGGCTGGCCTGGGAGACTGGCACAACTTCTATGATCCGCTCGATTTGATTGCTTTGGGCAAGCCATTTCCACTGGGCGATGGATGGACGAAACGGCCAACTCAACTGCCTGTCGACAATGACGAAGCACTCAATCACTTTGTAACTGGCTATTTGCGGCGTGCTGAGGTGGTCAGCGCGCTGTCGGAGGTTCTGTAATCCCCAACGCTTGATCAACCTGTTGCGCTGGAATGCGGACCACATCACGCACCAGACCGAGCTTTTCAAACAACTCGATAATTCGCCCTGCCACGTCAATCTCGCCCCGGCGCAGCCCATGCCGGGCTGAGCGCGGGAAGCGATGGTGATTGTTATGCCAGCCGTCGCCGAAGGTCAGCAACACGACCAGCCAATTGTTGCGGCTTTCATCGTTGACGCGGAACTGCTTGGTGCCGAACCGGTGTGCGATCGAAGTCGCGCTGAGCACGCCGTGCATCATCAGGCAGGCTCGCACTGGCCCGCCCCACAGCATGGCGGTGAGTGCCGCGTCGGGGGTGCCGCCGAGTAGCCAGCCAAAGAGCCAGGCCAACCCCAGCCCCAGAGCGATCCAGACGTAGTGCCAGTTGCTGACAAAGCGCAGCACCGGATCGCCCCAGGTCAGTTTGCCGAACACCGCCTTGTCGCTGGTCACCCCGTTGAACATCCAGCCCCAATGCGCGTGATAAAGCCCGCGCCATTTGCTCAGCGGCTTGCCCAGAGGATCGACATGCGGCGAATGCGGATCGCCCGCGCGGTCGGCATAAAGATGATGCCGGACATGGTCAGTGGCCCAGCGCGCGGGGGAACCTTGCATGCACATTGAGGCGAGCACGGCGAGCACAAACTTGAACCAGCGCGGGGGTGCAAAGCTCTGGTGCGAGAAGAGGCGATGGTGGCCGAGCGAGGCCCCAAGCCCGGTGAAAATGTAGAACAGCGCGAAAGCCGAAAGGTCGATCCACGTCACACCCTGCCGGTAGGCAAGCCAGAACGCCCACAGGGTGCCGAAGTGGATAATGGCTTGCTGCAGCGCATTCGACCAGGTCCGCAGCGCCCCCAGCGAGCCGCCGATGTTCATCCCCCTGATCCCGCTCGGCTTGCCGCTGGCCCAGCCGTCGATCAGGAACCAGTCCGGCTGCCTCATTGCGGTTCGCGCATTTCGCAAAAAGCGATCGACCGCGTGGCATCGCGCCAGATCCGGGCATCCATCCCGATTTCAGCCGCAAAGCCCCGTAGTTCTGCCTCGGTGCGATAGACCAGATGCCAGTCCATCACCGCGTCCATCCAGCCGACCGCAATGTGATCAGGCACAAAATTGGCGACCAGCATGGTCCCGCCGGGGGCGAGACAATCGCGCATCAGCTTGTGCAGCAGCCGCATCGCCCGATCATCGAAGTAGTCGGTCAGCCCAAGCGTGTAGATATAGTCGAACTTCTGCCCCTCACGCCCGGCGCGGCGCAGGTAGTGTAGCACATTGGCCTCGACCAGTTCGATGCCTCCGCCAAGTCGTGCCTCGAGCTGCGCGAGCGAGAGCGGGTCCTGGTCCACCGCAATAATGTTCGACAGGTCCTGCCCGATCAATCCGTCGGCCTCGCGCAGGTGCCCGCAAGCCAGCGCGCAGATGCGCTTGCCCGCGCGCCATTCGCGTTCAAGCGCAGCCGCCGCCTGATTGCGCCGATCGCGCACCGATTGCGAAACGGGAAAACCGATCGTGACGGAAAAAAGATCGCGCCCGCGTGAACCAGTCTCATCGGGCGGAGCCAGATCGTAAATCATGTCGATCAGCTGGGCATCGCCAGCATAGCCGCGCGGCTTGCTGAAGGCTCGCGCCGTGTAAGGGTCCTCCATCAGCACCGCATGCAGCGGATGGCCGCGCAGTACCGGCCGCGCGGCTTGCCCCGCATCTGCCGTGACCAGCGACCCGGCCAGAAAATGCAAACCTCCATTCACATTACCAAGCTCGATCTGGCCGAGCACGGCATCGAAAAATCGCTCATCATGCATGGGTTTTCGGCCCCCTCGCCGCTCTTCAAGGAACAGACCGGTCGCAACGGTCATCGGACTGGCTCCAGCAGAGCCGGTTTCTCAAGCACAAGCAGCTCGTCGGCCGCATCGATCACCGCGCGGTCGTGGCTGACGCAGATCACCACGGCGTTCTCGGACCGGGCAAAAGTCCTTAGCGTGGCCGCCACCAGCCCGGCGTTGGTATTGTCGAGGCTGGCGGTGGGCTCGTCGGCTAACAGCACCTTGGGGCCGAAGCACAGCGCCTGGGCGATCGCGACGCGCTGCTTCTCACCCCCGGAAAGCTGCTCGGGCAGGGCCGCCATCTTGCCACCCAAGCCCAGCCGCCCAGCTATATCGATGCCGATACCGACACCTTCGGAACAACGCCGCGTTGAAGCGGCTAGGCGGATGTGTTCGGCCACGTTCATCACGCTGACCAACCGGCTGGTCTGGAAAATCAGGCCAAGATGTTCGCGCCGCCAAGTCGCTTGCTCGGCTGCGGAGAGCGCTGAGAGGTTGCGCGCGCCCCAATGCACCATGCCGCGCTGCGGCTTGATCGCCAGTGACAGGATCGAAAGCAGCGTCGTCTTGCCCGCACCCGAAGGCCCGGAAACCACGTGAAACTTGCCGGCTTCGAACTGACGCGATAGCGGCGCGAGTGTCGGCTTTTCCTCCCCCCCGTCAAACACCGCGTGGGCAACGCCGTCCAGTGTCAGGGCTGCATTCATTTGCGAACTCCCACCATCACCCGCAAGCCGACCACTGCGGGCGGGGCTGCGCCGTCAAATTCAATGAGTGCCTCGCGGCTATCGCGATCGAACCGGTCGGTCGGATCGAGCGAACGGGCACTGCGCCGCCCCATCACGCTGGCCAGCTGGGCAATCCGCCCCCGCCAGCGCTGCGCTTCGCCTTCAATCCAGACATCGACCGCGTGCCCCAGCTGAACCCGCGCCGCATCGCGCTCGGCAATCTCAGCCCGCACAATCCGCTGCGACAGGTCGCCCACGACCAGCAGGACGGCACCCTGACTCGCCCCGGAAAACTCGCCCTCTCGGCGCAAGATCTGCAGCACGGTTCCATCGATCGGGCTGGTCAGCGTGCATTGTGCTGCCAACGCGCGCGCCGCACTTGCCTCACCCGCAGCGGCCCGGGCAGCGGCAGCAGCTTCGGAACGTTCGGAAGCGCGCGGACCATTGGTCGCCAGCGCTGCCATGGCACGGGTTCGCGCCAGCTCGGCCTCGGCCTGCTCCAACACTTGCTCACGTGTGCTCAACTCGCGGCGGGATACGAAGCCGCGATCGATCAGCCCGCGCGCGTCGGCAAGCCGGTCGGCGGCGGTATCGCGGGTGGCCTGCGCCGCACGGACCGCTTCGCGTGCGGCAGCAATATCTTCCGCACGGGTACCAAGCGCAACGGTCGTGGCGGCGGCACGAGCCTGTTCTGCGCCCGCCCCGCGTGCAAGAGCAGCGGCTTGGCGCGGTGCACAATCAACCATCAGCAAGGCCTGTCCGGCTCGGACGGGATCGCCGCGCGCTACCAGCAACCGGGCGATTACCCCATCTGCGGCGGCAACCAGCTGGCGGGCTTCCTCGCGCGAATCGATCCGGCCAACCGCAGTGGCAAGATAGGCTGGCGCCGCCGTGCGCTTGGCTTCCCCATCGGCACCAATGGCCTGCGCGCAGCCGCTAAGCACACCGAACATCAATATGGCAGCTGCGCGGCTCACGTCCGGAATACCGCGTCGGGTGCAAAGCCCAGGATGGCGCGCCGTGCGGCCAGCAAAGCGATTGCGAGAGCAACCATGGACGCAACCAGCGGAGCCGCAAGATCGGCGAGCGAGAACCCGACCCAGGGCAAAAGTGGCTTGAAAACCATGGTCAACGTGGGGGCCAGCACCAGCGCGCCAGCCAGACTCACCAGCGTGATCGCCACTGCCACTGCCGAAACAATCGCCGCAATCTCGCCCCGTGCCGCGCCGTGGCCGAGCAGCGAGATGAGATCGCTGTAATAGCGCTGGACGAACCGCAACACGCCGTTGGCAAGCAGGATTACCATCAACAGCGCCGCGAGGATCGCCGCCAGACCGATCGCCAGACCGGCCCCGGTTTTGTTCTGCCAATAGTCCGCTGAAGAACGCGCGAAGTCCGCCCGGGTGAAGAGTGCAATGTCCGGATGACGCGCCGCGAGGCTGGTTGAAACGGCGGCAAAGTCTGCCGGGCTATCCGGGCCGAAGCTCCCGGCCAGAAAGGCCACACTGTTCGGCTCCATTCGCAAGATGCGCCGCGCGGTTTCGAAATCGGCTATGACGTATGGTGCCCCGACATAGGTGGAAAGCGACCCGACTGTGCCCTCAAAAGTCAGGGTCTCGCCGCCGATGCTCGCATCGCGCCGTGCATTCGGCTCTGCCAGATCGAGCCGCCACAGATCGGCCTGGTTGGCCACGAAGCCCAGCGGGCTGAGCGGCGCGCCATCGATTTGCCAGCCATCGATCCCGACCAGCGCAACATTCCCGCGCCGCCCGCTCGGCGAATTCCATGGTACGAATCCGAAGGCAATCCGGCGCATGCTGGCCGTCGGCATGTCACGCGTCAGCGCGCCAGCGTAATCTTCGGAGAATGGACTGGGGAAGTCGAAGCATTCGACGCTGGCCGCCGCGACCCAAAAGTCCGCCGCGACGACCCGCGGGATAACCGCGCTGGCGGTACGGAAGCTATTGTAGACCGCATACTGAAAGCTCGCGACAGTGGCTGCGACCGAGCAGGAAACCACGGTCATGGCAAAGAACCGCCAGTCGCGCACCAGCACGGATCGAACGAACAGCAGCGGAGCAGCCAGGCTGGCCGTTAGAGGCCAGCGCGGGGTGCCCTCACTTGGGGTTGGGTTGGTTTCGGTCGCCACAGGCGTCTCGATAGACGGCGAGCGCCATGTGCCAGGTCTCTAGAAACACAGATTCCATGTGACAAAACACACAATTACCCGCTAGGTTCGGATCGCGACCAAATTCGGGGGGAAGAAGCGGTGGCCGGCCCAGACCGTGTTCAAACGCTTGCCTTAGCGATGGAACATGAGCCGTTCCCTGCGGTGCTGGCTGACGACTATCTGCGCCGAGCGCAGCTGATCCGGATCCGCAAAGGACAGATGGTGGTCGGCGAGGGAACCGACGCAACTGACGTCTATCTAATCCGCTCAGGAAGAGTGCAGTTCTCGTTGGTTTCGCTGCACGGCCGTGAGATGATCCTGCGCGATTTTGGGCCAGGGCACATCTTTGGCGAACTCGCTGCGATCGACGGTCTGCCGCGCTCGGCCAGTGCGGTGGCGCTGGAGGATTGCCAGTTGGCGCGGATGTCTGGTGCCAGCTTTGTCGAAATGTTGGGCGAAGTTCCGCGCGCCGGTTTGTGGATGGCGCAGCAGCTGGCCCGACGGGTGCGCGATCTGACCAACCGCGCCTTTGAACTGGCCACCCTGCCAGTCGCTGCCCGGCTCCAGACCGAACTGCTGCGGCTTGCACTCACCGGCGAGAACCCAACGCCGGATCGAGCAACAATCCGCCCGCTACCCACCCATGCCGATCTCGCCGCGCGGATTGGCACCCGGCGCGAGGCTGTATCGCGCGAACTCAGCATCCTTTCGCACGAAGGCTTGGTCCGGCAATCAGGCCGGTCGCTTGAAATCCTCTCGCTCGAGAAGCTGCGGCTGTTGCTTGATCGGTTGTCGCGATGAGCGAGCTGAACCAGCGACACAATCTGGTTCTGCTGTTCACCGATTTGTCCGATTCGACCCGCATCGCCGCAAGGCTTGAGCCCGAACAATACGCCGAGCTGCTTCAGCAATTGCGCGGACTGCTTACCACGATCGTCTCGCGCCACGGCGGAGAGATTGCGCGGATCGACGGTGATGGCGCGCTTTGCATCTTTGGCTATCCGGTCGCGCACGAAGATGCCGGTCGCCGCGCGACCGAAGCTGCGCTCGATCTCCACGCTGCCACGACAGAGCTTGCCGCCAGCCTCGGCGGCGAACAAGGCTCGATCACCCTGCACAGCGGCATTCACGCCGGAGTTGTGCTGCTGCGCAGCGGCGATCTGGTGCGCGGGCGCTATGAGATGCTGGGCGATGCCACCAACGTAGCGGCCAGACTATGCGATGCTGCGGGAGCTGATGGCATACTGGTCAGCGATGCCACTTTGGGAGGGGACCGACACTTCTTCAGCGTCGCTCCACAGCGCAGAATTGCGCTGGCCGGTCACGGTGAAACGCTGGCCGCCTGGCCAGTGACCGGGCGCGAGGATTTGCCGCACCGCTTTGCTGCGCGCGAGAAGCGCGGACTGACACCGTTTGTCGGCAGGGAGGAGGAGCGGGCCAAGTTTCGTGAATGGTTGCAAGACGAAGTGGCTGCGAGCCCGCTCTTGCTGATCCATGGCCCCGCGGGAATCGGCAAGAGTCGTTTGCTGTCGCTGCTGGAACACGATGCGGCACAGGCTGGTTGGCAAGTCGCGATGGGATATTGCGAGAGTTATCTGGGCGCGCGCCCCTTGCAGCCGTTCCACCAGATAGCAGCCACACTAGCACTTGCCGGGAGTGCCGCGCTCGAACTGACGCAAGCGATCTCAGAAGTTAGCATGCGCGCCCGACTGATTTTATTCGTGGACGATTGGCAATGGGCGGATGATGCTAGCCGGGGCCTGCTGGCGGACATTTGCGATCAGCGAGAAGCTGGATCATTGCGCATTGTCCTGCTTTCGCGCCAAGCCGAACTCGAGCCTGAGTTGGAGACCAACTCTACTGCGATCGCCCTGCCACCGCTTTCGCACCACGCCACCAGCCGGACGATCAGCAATCTGTTGCCCGCCTCTGACCCCTTTTCGGTAGAGCGAATAGTGGCTGCGGCAGGGGGCAGTCCGTTGCTCATCGAAGAACTTTGCCACGCATATGCATCTGGTGCCGGCGATCTCAATACCGACCCACGCGGGGCCTGGTTTGACCTCGCGGTGCAGGCGCGCTTCGCGCGTTTGGGCCGCAGCGATGCGGAGCTCCTGCACAAGGCCGCGGTGATCGGGCATTTCGTTCCCACGTGGCTGCTGGCTGATCTCAACCACGGTCCGATCGCCGGGGCGACCCTTGAGCGATTGGAATCGGCAGACTTTTTGTTCGCCGACGATCATGGCGACGTCTTGCGCTTTAAGCACGGGCTAACTCGCGATGCGGTCTATGCGGGTATCGGCTTGAAACAGCGTACCGCGCTTCACGCCGCAGTCCTTGCTGTGATTGAGCGGCGCGCGGAGATGGCGGGCGAAGCTCAGTTGCTTGATGCGCTTGCCTACCACAGCTGGGCCGCCGCCAAGCCCGAACTGGCGCTGGCCTATGCCATCAAGGCTGGCAATGCAGCTTTGGCAACCGGTGCACTCGACCGCGCGCAGGGGCATTACAGGGTTGCCTTCGAGCTTATCGAACAAGGCCGAACGACCCGGAGTGACGACCAGCTCCGTCATGTGATCAAGATGTACGGACGCTCCTGCGTAAGTGATCCCGGCCGCGAGCATGTTCCATTACTTGAGCGGATGCTGATCCTTGCTGAGGCTTCTGGCGACAACGAGGCGATCACTCTGGCTACCTACTGGATCGGCGCCCATTATTACGGTCTGGGCGAACCGCTCCGCTCGCTTGCCCAGCTCGAACGCGCTTATAGCCTGGTCAGGGACCGTGGGAGCGAATCCTTTATCGCCCAAGTCGAAGCGAATCTGGGGCAGTCCAATGCCATCGCCTGTCGATACGATCGGGCAATTGGCTTCATGGACCGCTCGATCGAGAAAAAGTACAAAGTCTGGAGCCCGGATCAACCGAGTAGCAGTCTGGCCTATTGCCTGTCAGCGCGGGCACTGATTTTGGCCGATATGGGGCGCTTCGATGAATCCGCAAAGTGCTTCGAAGCCGCACAGCTAACTGGAGCTGGAACCGAGCTGCGGACGTTCCCTTCAATTGAGACGCAACGCGCCCTTGCAGCTGCCTTTCGCGGTGACTTTGAGAGTGCCCTCGAGCGCGCCATTCCGGCGGAGGAGGCGGCCAGGAAGAGCAGATCGCGAACGCTGGTCTTTGCGGCCCGAGCCATTGCGAACCATGCACGCTGGAGGTTGACCGGAAAGAGGTCGGCACTCGACATCTTGGTTGAAGTAACCTTGACCTTGCTGGCCAATGACCAGCAACAGCGCCTATCCTTTATGCTTGGTTGGATTGCCGAGGCGATGGCTGAGCTGCGCCAGGACGCAGCAACGCGATTGTTTGCGAAGCAAACTTTCAAGGCCACCTTCAAGGGCGATCGCTTGGGGGAAGCCGGTGCTGCAAGAGCGCTTGCAGCACTTGCCGCCCGATCCGGCGGACAGAAAGGCTTTCAGTACTATCTGGCCATGGCCGATCGCGCCGCTGAGCGCCGCAATTCGGTCCGAGAAAAGGCACTCAACCGAATATGCGAGGCAAATTGCCTTCATTGGTCGGGCGACAGCACCGCGGCGCGGAGTTTGGCAGAATGCGCAGCGAACCAATGCACGACACTGGATTTGCACCACTGGCAACTGGCCTTCGACTAAGCACGATGGCTTAGTCGAAGGGCGAAAACTCGGCTGTTTCCAAGTCCGCTATGGAAATTGTGTCAAGCTTCGGGCCATCCCAGTCCTTGACTTGCAGGATCATCGATGCCGGCTGGACAATAATTCGGCCTGAATCGAACAGCGCTGCAATTGCGCCGTAGATAATCGCCATCGACATCCGGTAAGCCGGGCACGCATGGGCAGGATCGTCAGCTTCTTGCCAGGCCGCCTTGCGATAGCCGCCGAAGACATGTTCGATATCGGGCTCGGCCGGCTTGGTAGGATCGACCTGATCCAGCGAGGCCAACATCGGTGAGACCAAGGCAAGGATAACCGTCTCTCCCGACTTCACAACCTTGTCACCAATGGTGGTGTCGCGGGTGGCAGTTCGGTAGAGCAGGTCGGGTGCCGGTCGTTTGCACATTGCTGTCTTGACCGCATTTCCGATTGCGGCTTCGGTTTCCGCCAGAGTCGGGATTTCGCCGGTTTTGCCAGCAAGGAACGAACTCTGGTGCCGCCAGAGTGTGTCGCCATCGATCCAGTCGAAGAAGATGCCGCGCAGGTTGCCATCGATCGGGGGGATTGCCCCGGTCATTCCGCCCACCAGATTGCGCGCCAAGAGATCATCATCCTGCGGGAACTTGTCTGCCAGGAGGGCCGAAATCTGCCCTTTGAAACCAACTTCGCGAAGCTTTTTGATCAGATTGAGCGAAGCAGCACGCAGCCCCTTGCCGTGATCGACTCCATAATTCTGGATTGCCGGTGCCGGACGGGGATAGAAACTGAAGCGCGACGGTGCCATGAAATCGCCGGGACAGCGCGGCTTGCGCTTACCTTCCGCAGCAGTTTCGGCGGCCGCCGCGTCGATCTCCTCCCATGCCCATGGGCCGGCATCGATAAAGCCGATATCCGGCTGCTCGACCGATGCATCCGGGATATCAAAAAGCGATCTGCACAGGTTGCCGATTATGCTGACGATGTAATCACGGCGCAGGTCGATCTTGAAAAAATCACGCCTCAACTTTTTATTGAAGCGCTTGGCTTCATCCAGTCGATACTTCCCGAGGCGATAAGCTTCGGCGAAAACCGCATCCTGCCGATCATTCGAGAATTCGAATATCACCCGGTTGGCCTCGATGGCTTCGGTGGCATAGCGGCTTCTCGGACAGGCTTCGGTGTCCTTCGGATCCGGGTCCATCGTCACATAGTGCGCGCCGACTGAACCATTTGCCCTGACCAATCGCTCGGACGATGAGAAATCCTGAGCGTTGACCAATACCTGTCGGATCAGATCGCCATCTGCGACCAGAACGACCGCTTTGCTATCATTAGCAAGCTGCAAACCATGGGTGACCTTGCCTTCACCATAGGGCAGCCCCCCTTCGAGCCGCAGCACACCGTTATGACGCTCACGGATCGCGCGCCAGACCGGCGGTGTCTTGCCCAGATCGGACAAGTCCTTGACGTTGAAGTCTTCAAGCAACCGCTTCCACTCACGGCGGGCTTCTTCACCATTCAAGGCCAGCAGGCGATCGAGCTCGGATTGCCCCTGCCCGATCTGTGCGACATGGCTGACCGGTTGCTTAGGTCCGCAGATCTTTTCAAGCGCCGGCTTCGAAGGCATGAAAGCGTAAAGCCCCCACCGCAACTCGGTAAGCGGCTTGGTGAGTTTGACCCGCCTAACCTGCTTGTTTGAATCGACATATCGGAACGTATAGGGAGTCCATTGTCGCTCGCCCGTCCAGGAATTCAACGGACGGGTCCCGGGCTCGGGCCAGACACCGGTCAAGGGATCAATTGCAGCACTGGACAGGCCTGTCGCATTACCGCCGTTGAGCCAACGCTGGATCACCTCATATTGCTCGGCGAGGCTTGCGCAAAAGGCCATGAACAGAACACCGCGCGGCTCGGACTTGCTAGCGGCATCGTTGGAATCGTATCGACTGCCATAGGCCATCCCGCGGCGCAGAATACGCGGGGCCGGACTGCCTTGGAATGATTCGCGCGGATTGGCGAGGCGCACGTGCGATGCAAACGGGCAGTGCTCTTGCTTGGGGTCATTTGCGTAGGTGAAATCATTATCGCCATTGCCAAGACCCGGCACCAAGGGCGCACCGTCTGCTGTGCGACCGACGATCGCCTGAACATCCTCAGCTCCCGCTCCGCCGAGTTCTTCAAGCCGCTGTGGGAATTGCTCAATCTTCCGGAACACCATGAAGCTTCCGTTGGCCATCAGCTCTCGCGAGCCATTCCAATTGAGCTCTTCCGCGCTATCGCCTCGGCTGTTGGAATGGCCGCACAGGATTTCCCCATAGGGGACACGATTTTCGTAGTGAGGTTTCAGCTTGACCGGTTCCATAGCGCTTGGCTCAGGCTGGCTGATGCCATCGACAAATCCGAAGTGATCACGATTGGCGATTTCCACCTCGGGCAGAGGGCCATTGTAGGGCCCCAAAGGCCGAAAGGTCGGCTCAATCGCCAGCAGCTTGAGCCCTGGCATCTTAAGCATGGAGCCATCATCTCTTTGCAAGGTGTGCAACAGCGTCAAAAAGGTCAGAATGTCTGGCTCGGAAACGCCGTCCAAAATTGGTTCTGACCCGCCATCTCCACCGCTGTCATCGCGAAGATCATTCGCGGACAACAGCAGCCCTTGCAAACCCGCAGCGCCAGCTTGTGCCTGTGCGACTATCGCCGCAAGCCCATCCTGGAAACCAAGCGTTGCTATTTGTTTGAGCTTCTCAAGATCGGCCTCGGTCTGCATCGTCAGCAGAGCGGCGGCATCCTGCTCGTAAGATTTGAAAGCCGGGTTCGGTAAGACGAAACCCGGCTTGTCAGGATCGTACTTCGTCGCGATCCGCAATTGGATGACTACATCAATTTCTTCGCTGTGAATCCTCGGCCGCTTCGCATCATCTTGCCTGGTCTTCGGATCGAAGCGCGGCGGGAAAGACCAGCGCCGCGGATGATTATCGCGTTGATCGCCGATCAGGGGAGCACGCTCGAACAGCCCATCGCGAAATTCCTTGGGAAACTTTGCATAGTCTGCCGGATCAAGCTGCATTCTCTGCAATCCGGAGGACGTAAAGGCCACGTTGCGGTAAATGCCAACTTGATCGCCAAACCAGTCGAAGCTGAACGGCTCGCCATCCTCCCATGAGACCTCCAATTTTTCGAGAATGCTCGCTCCGGCAAGCAAGGGATCAGCGATGGAACACAGCAGGGTGATGCCATGCGTGGTGCGAAAGCCGCCACTGTCATAGTCACTCAGCAAACCCCGTTGAATCTCGCTCGTCGGGAGCTCGAGTTCGGCGTTCGCGATATGCCGCTGGGGCAAATCGGACCGTGTGAACCACTTCCAGTGCTCCGTGTAGGGGCCGATTTTCGCGCCGGTCAAGCCCAGAGCCTCAAAGCCCTTTTTCATAATCGGATCGGCTGATAGCCGTTCGACCTTCTCGGCCAACTCGAAGAGCAGTTCACGTGCAGCCCTTAACAAGATGGCGCCTTCACCATCCTTGCGATCAGGCGGATAATAGGGCGCGAGGCTGTACAACACGTGCAAAGCCTCAAAGGCAATCCGCAAAGGCTCGCGTAAATTGAGAACGTTAGGATCTTGCCAGATCGCTTCTGCTTTGGGTTCTGGGTAGGTGGCGGTCATCTCGGCGATAAGTTTATCGGCCGCATCACCAGAGCCCTGCTCGCGTTGCAGTCTCTCAAGGTCACCAAGATAGAACTGGTCCCGCAGCGTGTTCGTGAATGAGCTGTAGAAGACCGACGGCTCCACCTGATTGCGTCGGACCCAATCGATGTATTCAGGAAATCCCGTTTCACTCGAAAGCGGGTAGCCGACGCAGTTGCAAAGCAGGAGATCGAGGAACGGACCGAGCGGTTTCCAGATCAGCCGAAGATAAGGCTCAAATGGACCATCAAAGGTCGCTGTCAGCAGCATGTAGCGCTGCGGCTCAACTTTGAGCGCGCCGGGCTCATTGCTCGACAAATCAGGTGTCAGGACGTTGAAGTCTTTGTCGAGCACGCCGATGGAGAATTTGAAGACGTTGAGGATGCGCTGGGCAACATCCGAGAAAGGCGCGATCAACTCATGTTCGCGGACATTTCGCTCGATCCGGTGCACCGCCTCGGCCACGGAGCGCAGGCGGGATTCGTAAGTTATACTCTCATAGGCATCGATAACGCCGGGTTTGATTGGCACGAAAAGGTGGAGCACGGTCAATCCGCCAATGCTCTTGTTGGTAAATTCGCGGCCCATCGATCCCCCCTTGCAGCGCAAACAGCAGACAAATTCTGTCGGTTGTGGATACAGGCTGACACGCCGCCGGGGCTGGATCAACGAAGGAAACCTGGCCGTGCGAAAAAGCACAGCGCTTGCGGCATCGACCAATCGACAGAGCAACAAAAAACCCCGCTGAAGCGGGGTTTTGTCTGGTTGCGGGGGTAGGATT
>CAZVMC010000034.1:0-21025 GCA_964628635.1 uncultured Novosphingobium sp.
CGGGATTCCGGATCCCATGTGTCAGGGTGTAGTGAATCGCCCCGATGTCGCCGCCCCACAGCCAATCGTCATCGTTGAGGTTAGGGTAGCCCTTTGATCCGGCGGCACCCGTGCCGTGGCATTGGATACAATGGATTTTGAAAGCCGCGGCACCGCCGCTCGCTGCGGCCTGGTAAAGCTCGCCATTTGCCAGCATCGCTTCTGGCGTTGTCGTGGCCAGCGCGTTGATCAGTGGCGCACGTTCAGCACCCGCCTGATCCATCTGTTTGGACAAATCGGCCCGGCTAGACCAACCGAGTGTGCCAGCCGTGGCACTGCTCAGCATCGGCCAGGCCGGATAGAACACCGTATAGGCCAGCCCCCAGATCACCGTGGCGTAGAAAGTCCACAGCCACCAGCGCGGCAGCGGGGTGTTGAGCTCTTCGATCCCGTCCCACTCGTGACCGACAAATTCGGTACCAGTCGGCGTATCGACCCGCTTGTCAGCGTCCGTCTTGTGCTCAGCCATGGTCATCTTCCTTGAAAATCATCGTGGCGGCTTCCTGATGTGCTTGTTTCGCGCCCTTGCGGAAGGTCCATCCGATCAGGCCGATCAGCGAAGCGGTCATCCCGACCAGGCCCCAGCTGTCGGCGAAGTGGCGCAGTGCTTCGTAGTTCACCGGCCGCCTCCTGCATTAGGGACCTGCTGTGGCGCAGCGCGCTGGTGATCGACCAGTGTACCCAGCATCTGCAGGTAGGCGATCAAGGCATCCATTTCGGTCAGCCGCGCCGGATTACCGTCAAAATCGCGGACCTGGACCTTGGGGTAGCGCTTGAGCAAATCGGCAGCAGACGCTTCGGGATCGGCCTGAGCCACCAGATCTGCATTGGCCTGGGCAATGGCTTCCTTGCTGTAGGGAACGCCCACCCGGCTGAGCGCGGTCAGATGCCGGATCATGTCACCCGCCTCGAGATCGCGCTCGGCCAGGAAGGCGTAGGGCGGCATGATCGATTCCGGCACGACCGCGCGCGGATCCTTCAGGTGTTCGCGGTGCCATTCATCCGAATAGCGCCCGCCAACCCGCGCCAGATCCGGCCCGGTGCGCTTCGATCCCCACTGAAACGGGTGATCGTACATGCTCTCGGCGGCGAGGCTGTATTGCCCGTAGCGTTCCACTTCGTCGCGGAACGGGCGGATCATCTGGCTGTGGCAGGTATAGCAGCCTTCGCGCATGTAGATGTTGCGCCCGGCCAGTTCGAGCGGCGCATAGGGCCGCATGCCTTCCACCTTCTCGATCGTCGAGTCGATCCAGAACAAGGGTGCGATCTGGACCAGCCCGCCAATCGCGACGGTGATCAGCGCGAACAGCCCCAGCAAGGCGACGTTGCGTTCAAGCTTGCCGTGTTCGATGATGCGAATTGCCATCGGTCGGGTTCCTTACTGAGCGGGGACGGCCAGCGCGGGGCGATCCGCATCGGCGTTGTATGGCGTTTCGGTCATCGGCAGTTCCTGCCGCAGCGGGCTGCCGGCAATCGTCTTCCAGACGTTGACCGTCATCACGATCGCGCCCGACAGGTAGAGCAGCCCGCCAAAGGCGCGGATCAGGTACATCGGGAACATCGCGTCGACCGTCTCGACGAAGGAGTAGACGAGGTAACCGTCCGCCCCATATTCGCGCCACATCAGGCCCTGCATGATGCCCGAGACCCACATCGCGGCGGCGTAAAAAACGATGCCTGCGCTTGCCAGCCAGAAGTGCCAGTTGATCATCCGCAGCGAATAGAGCCGGGTCCGGCCCCACAGCCGGGGAACGAGGTAATAGATCACCGCAAAGCTGATCATTCCGTTCCAGCCGAGCGCGCCGGAGTGCACATGGCCGATAGTCCAATCGGTATAGTGCGACAGGCTGTTGACCGCCTTGATCGACAGCATCGGCCCTTCAAAGGTGCTCATCCCGTAGAAGGCCAGCGCCATCACCATCATCCGGATAATCGGATCGGTGCGGATCTTGTCCCAGGCGCCGTTGAGCGTCATCAGGCCGTTGATCATCCCGCCCCAACTGGGCATCCACAGCATGATCGAGAACACCATGCCCAGCGTCTGCGCCCAATCGGGCAGCGCGGTGTAGTGAAGGTGGTGCGGCCCTGCCCAAATATAGAGGAAAATCAGCGACCAGAAGTGGATGATCGAGAGGCGATAGGAATAGACCGGCCGCTCGGCCTGCTTTGGGACGAAGTAGTACATCATCGCCAGAAAGCCAGCAGTCAGGAAGAAACCGACGGCGTTGTGCGCATACCACCATTGGGTCAGCGCATCCTGCACCCCGGCAAATGCAGAGTAGCTCTTTGAGCCAACCAGGCTGACCGGCAGCGACAGATTGTTGACCAGATGCAGCATCGCCACGGTCAGGATGAAGGCCAGATAGAACCAGTTGGCCACGTAGATGTGAGGCTCTTTGCGCTTCATCACGGTGCCGACGAAGACGATCAGGTATGATACCCAAACGACTGTCAGCCACAGATCGACATACCATTCCGGCTCAGCATACTCGCGCGCCTCGGTCACGCCGAGCAGATAGCCGGTCGCGGCCAGAACGATGAACAACTGGTAACCCCAGAAAACGAACCGGGCGAGACTGGGGAAGACTAGCCTCGCCCGGCAAGTCCGCTGCACCACGTAGAAGCTCGACGCGATCAGCACATTGCCTCCGAACGCGAAGACCACTGCGGAGGTATGCAGCGGGCGGAGCCGTCCGAAGGTCGTATATTCAAGGCCCAGATTGAGCGCCGGAAAGGCAAGCTGCAGCGCGATGTAAAGCCCCGCGACAAATCCCGCGAGGCCCCAGAAGATCGAGGCGATTACGCCCCAGCGGACCAGATCGTCGTCGTATCGCGAAGCCGCCTGCGGGCTGAGCGCCGGGAACCGCTGGGCGGCCCAATCGAAGCCGCGCCCCGAAGCCATGGCCGCAAGCAGCGCCGCTGCGCAAACGATCGACATGTGAATGGCAAAGGCGTGGTCCGCAGCAGTCGCCACTGCTGCCAAGGCGAGCAGCGCAGCCAAAAGCCACGCGCCCGTGCGTACGAGCAATCCGTCCATCTTTTCTTCCCCTGTCGACTATCCCCAAAGGGAGCTGACAGGTAGCGGTTAGCCGAGATGGTCGCTGGCTGATTTGATCTGGATCAAAAGCTAAGTCGGATTGAGACTGGATGGTGACGCCATCAGTCAATTTGCCCTGTGATTGGGTTTGTTAACACCCTTCCCCTTTTGCAAAAGCGATGCGCCAAATCACGATGGCTCGCAGCCAACCAGCCATTTCGATGGGGCAGCTACTTCGCCGCCGCAGCTTCCACCAAAGCCTTCTGGAAGGCCCGAATGCGTTTGGCATTGACGCCAAGATCGCTCACCCCGACGCGGCTGATCGATCGCATATCGACCCGGCTGCCAGCGCCATTCTGGGTGGGCATAATTCGCAACACAACATCGTCCTTGAAGCGGATGAAGGACACGCTGGCGGTTGCCTCGACATGACCACGGACGGGATCGCTTTTGACGATCTCCCAGCCTTGAGCCTCGGCCAATCGCACTGCATCGGCGGTCACTTGTTCGACTGGTCGGGCAAGCTCGAGCGGGCGAAGATCGGCATAGGCTGCGGAATGGAGCTTCTTCCAGTTCTCCACCGTGCCAACGCCGGCCAAATTGTCCGCCCGCACCGTAATCGCTTCGAACTGCGGCGGATTGGCCAGATCGGTGGTAATATCGTGGATCGCGGGCACATCGCCATTGGCCATCGGGCGTGAAATGAGGAAGCCCGCGAAAACTGATGAAACGGCCATCGCGGCCAGCAATTTTCCGCGCGACGGCAAGGCCTGCTGGCGGCCGATCAGCAGTGCGACCAGTCCCAGGACCACCGCTATCGCGGCAAGCAGGCCACCGCCCAGAAATGCCATGAAGCCGGTCAACTTGGGCACCACATCGTAACGCGCCAGGGTCAAGCCCAGCGCCGCCGCCGCGACTGCCAGAAGTGTGAGCCTGATCGACCAGGTCGCGAGGCGCGGTTTCCAGCGGGATTGCTCGGCCATTTTTCTTCCCCTTCGGCGATTTTGGCGAAGTCAGCAGGAAACCGACGAAGCGTCAACACCACCCACTGGTGAGCTGCATCGACTGCGGCACCTTCGCGCGCTACAGCAACCTCTCCAATGGGGAAAAAAACAGTCATCATGCAGCCAAAACGCCTCGCCCTACTCGCCCTGTTTGCGGCTGCGCTCACCGCCTGGTTCGCATTCGATCTTGGGCAGTATTTCACCCTTGAGACGCTGAAAGCACAGCAGGCCGCGATCGACGCGTTCTATCGCGCCAACCCGCTGCTGGTTATTGCGGCGTTCTTTGCGATCTATGTGATCGTGACTGCGCTGTCGGTACCAGGCGCAGCGATCATGACGCTGGCGGCTGGCGCGATCTTCGGCGTGGCGACCGGTACGGTGCTGGTCTCGTTCGCCTCGAGCATCGGAGCCACACTGGCGTTCCTCGGCTCGCGTTACCTGTTTCGCGACGGCGTGCAGACCCGCTTTGGCGCGCAGCTGCGCGGGATCAACGAGGGCGTAGCCCGCGACGGGGCGTTTTACCTGTTCTCGCTGCGGCTGGTCCCGGTGTTTCCGTTTTTCGCGATCAATCTGCTGATGGGCCTGACCCCGATCCGCACCTGGACCTTCTACTGGGTAAGCCAGGTCGGAATGTTTCTGGGCACGATCGTTTATGTCAACGCAGGGACCCAGCTCGCGCAGATCAATGCGCTGAGCGATATCGCCTCGCCCGGGCTGCTCGCTTCCTTTGCGGCGCTGGGGCTGCTGCCATGGCTGGGCAAGTGGATCATGGCGGCGATCAAGCGGCGGCGGGTCTATGCGCGCTGGAAGCGGCCCCGCAAATATGACCGCAATCTGGTGGTGATCGGCGCGGGGGCAGCCGGTCTGGTGTCTTCACTGATCGGCGCGACCGTCAAGGCCAAGGTGACGCTGGTCGAAGCCTCGAAGATGGGCGGCGATTGCCTCAACTATGGCTGCGTCCCGTCCAAGGCGCTGATCAAGTCGGCGCGGGTTGCCGAGCAGATCCGCCATGCCGAACGCTATGGCCTGGATAGTGCCGATCCGAGCTTCAGCTTCAAGGCGGTGATGCGCCGGATCCATGCAATCATAGCCTTGATCGAGCCCAATGACAGTGTTGAACGCTACACCGGTCTTGGGGTCGATGTGGTGAAAGGTTACGCCAAGATCGTCGATCCCTGGACGGTCGAGATCGCGCGCGAAGATGGCGAGACCCAGCGCCTCACCACGCGCTCGATCATCATCGCTGCGGGGGCGGCACCCTTGGTGCCCGATCTACCGGGGCTTGCGGACTCGGGCTATCTGACCAGCGATACCTTGTGGGAAGAGTTCGCCAAACTCGATGAGCTGCCGCGGCAGATCACCGTGCTGGGCGGTGGGCCGATTGGATCGGAGCTAGCGCAAGCCTTTGCCCGGCTCGGCGCGGAGGTGACCCAGGTCGAAATGGCCGAGCGGGTACTCATTCGCGAGGATGCTGATGTTTCCGCGCTGGCGAGGGAAGCGCTGGAAGCCTCTGGCGTCACCGTCCTGACCGGGCACCAGGCGCTGCGGGTCGAAGGCAACAGCCTGATTGTGGCCCATGCCGGCGCCGAAAAGGCCATCGCTTTCGACGCACTGATCCTGGCGATCGGCCGCAAGGCGCGGCTCAGTGGCTATGGGTTGGAAGAGCTGGGGATCGAAACGCACAAGACAGTCGCGACCGACGAGTATCTCGCGACGATCTATCCCAATATCTACGCCGCTGGCGATGTGGCAGGACCCTACCAATTCACCCACACCGCCGCGCACCAGGCCTGGTTTGCCAGCGTCAACGCGCTGTTCGGCCAGTTCAAGCGCTTCAAGGCTGATTACCGGGTGATCCCCTGGACCACCTTCCTGGATCCCGAGGTCGCCCGGGTCGGGCTCAACGAACAGGAAGCGCTGGAACAGGGCGTGGCGCACGAGGTCAACATCTACCCGCTCCACGAACTTGACCGCGCCATCGCTGACAGCGCCACGGCGGGCTTCGTCAAGGTCCTCACCCCGCCGGGGAAGGACCGCATTCTTGGCGTCACCATCGTTGGCGAACATGCCGGCGAACTGCTCGCCGAATATGTGCTGGCGATGAAGCACGGGCTGGGGCTGAACAAGATCCTCGGCACGATTCACGCCTATCCGACCATGGCGGAAGCCAACAAGTTCGCTGCCGGGGTCTGGAAGAAAAAGCACGCGCCCGAAGGTCTGCTGCGGCTAATCGGGCGTTACCACGATTGGCGGCGGGGATGAGCGCTGTGGCGAACCTTCAGGGCTTGATCGGCCTCACCGCGATCCTGCTGCTCGCCTGGGGGCTTTCGGAAGACCGTGCGGGGCGGCCATCGTGGCGCTGGATCGGCGGAGCGCTGCTGCTGCAGTTCGCGATTGCACTGGTGGTGACACGGGTCCCGTTCGTCTGGACCCTGGTCGGCTATGCCAATTCGGCGGTCTCCGCAGTCGAGGCGGCGACTCTGGTCGGGTCGAGCTACATGTTCGGCTACACCGGCGGCGCGCCGATCCCGTTCCTGCTCAAACCCGGAGCCGAACCGCCGGTGGTGATCGCCTTCCAGATCCTGCCGCTGATCATCGTCTTTTCAGCGCTCTCGGCGCTGCTCTGGCACTGGGGCGTGCTGCGCGCGGTGGTCCGCGGCCTGTCATGGGCCTTGCAGCGCACCCTGGGGGTGAGCGGCGTGGTCGGTCTGGGGGGCGGCGCGACGATCTTCCTCGGCGTGGTGGAAACCCCGCTGGTGCTGCGCGCGTGGTTCGGCAAGGTCAGCCGCAGCGACCTGTTCATGCTGATGGTCATGATCATGGCGACCATCTCGGGCGCGATCCTGGTGCTTTACGCCACCACGCTGTCCAAAACCGTCCCCAATGCGGTTGGCCATATGATCGTCGCCTCGCTGATTTCCTTGCCCGCCGCGATCCTGATCGCGCGGCTGATGGTGCCGGGAAGCAAGTCCGACGAGCCCACCCCAGTCGAGACCGACCTCAAGTACGAGAGCAGCATCGACGCAATCATTCGCGGGACGATGGAGGGCGTCCAGCTGGTGCTTGCGGTGATCGGGATCATCATCGTGGTCTTCGCGCTGGTCAATCTGGTCGATCAGGTGCTGGCGTTGCTGCCTTTGGTGGACGGCGCTCCGCTGACCTTGCGCCGGGCCTTCGGCTGGCTGCTGGCGCCGGTGATGTGGGCCATCGGAGTGCCGTGGGATCAGGCCGGGTCCGCCGGGGCGCTGATGGGGACCAAGGCGGTGCTCAACGAATATGTCGCCTACCTCGATTTGGCCGCACTGCCCGCCGGCACGCTCGATCCGCGCAGCCTGCTGATCGTCACCTATGCGCTGTGTGGGGTGGCCAACCTGGCCTCGGTTGGCCTGATCGTCTCGACCATCGCCACGCTCGCGCCCGAACGCCGGGGCGAAGTGGCGGCGCTGGGGATCAAGAGCTGGCTGGCCGGCAACATGGCCTCGCTGATGACCGGGGCGGTGATCGGCCTGGTCACCTGGGCCTGAGCCAGAGCGATGTTCGACGCCCGTCTGCGCCCGCTGATTGACCCGCCGCTCAATGCCGCCGGGCGCGTGCTGGCTCTTAGCGGGATCGGCGCCAATGCGGTGACATTGGCCGGGCTGGTCCCGGCACTGGGAGCGGGTCTCGCCATTGCTCACCAGCACTATCTGCTCGGCCTGGCGCTGATTGCAATAAACCGCTTGCTCGATGGGCTCGACGGCGCTGTCGCGCGGGCGAACGGGATCAGCGATCTGGGCGGCTACCTCGACTCGCTGGCCGACTTTGCGTTCTACATCGCGGTGCCGCTGGGGTTCGGTTTTGCCGCCACAGCCAATACCGCGCCCGCCATGGTCCTGATCGCCAGCTTCACACTGACCGGTGTCAGTTTTCTGGCCTTTGCCGCCATCGCCGGCCAGCGCGGAGAGCAAACCACGGCGCACGGCACCAAGAGCTTCTTCTATTCGACCGGCATTGCGGAAGGGGCGGAGACCATTGCGGTCTTCGCCGCGATGTGCCTCTGGCCCGCCCAGTTTCCGGTAATCGCTTATGGCTATGCGGCGCTGTGCCTGCTCACTGTGGTCCAGCGCAGCCTGATGGCCCGCCGCGCTTTCGGAGCCGGGGCTGACTATGATTGAAGCGCCGGTGCTGAACGAGGCGGCATTGCGGACCGGCTTTTTCGTCGGGATTTTCGCGCTGATGGCCGGCTGGGAGACGCTGGCACCGCTGCGTCAGCGCGAGGGTTCGCGGAGCCTGCGCTGGGGCAACAACCTGGCGCTGGTCGCACTCGACTCGCTGATCGTGCGCCTGATCTTCCCGGTCACTGCAGTGGGCTTCGCCGCTCTGGCCTCCGCGCAAGGCTGGGGACTGACCAATCTGCTGGGCCTGCCATACTGGCCCGCACTGATAGTCTCGCTGCTGCTGCTCGACCTGATCATCTATTTCCAGCACCGGCTGTTTCACGCCGTGCCGCTGCTATGGCGGCTGCACCGGGTCCATCACGCCGACCCCGATTTCGACGTGACCACCGCGCTGCGCTTCCATCCGCTCGAGATACTGGTCTCGATGGGAATCAAGCTGGCGGCGATCGCGGCGATCGGCGCTCCGCCGCAGGCGGTGCTGGTCTTCGAAGTGGTGCTCAACGGCGCGGCCATGTTCAACCACGCCAACATCACCTTGCCGCCAAAGCTCGAGCGAATGCTGCGGCGGGTAATCGTCACCCCGGATATGCACCGCATCCACCATTCGACCCGAAGCGCGGAGATGAACCGCAATTTCGGCTTCAACCTCAGCTGGTGGGATCGCCTGCTCGGCAGCTATTGTCCCGCGCCGCAACACGTTCAGCGGACCATGCCCATTGGCCTCAATCACTTCCGAAACAGGCGCGACCTGTGGCTTGACCGGCTGCTGCTGCAACCGCTGCGCAATCGGCCCTGACGATCCGCACAAGGATCAGCCCAGCCTGCCAAAACGCTGGCGCAGATCAGGGTCTGCCAATGACAAGCCGGGGAAGCTGGCGGAGCGGGAGGGATTCGAATTCAAACTTCAATCAATAGAAAAATTACGATACCAGAGTTAGAAATCCAGGTCCGCGCCCCAACAAATGCCCCCATATGTTCCGAGCAAGGCCGATCGGTCGAGATGACGACTTCTACTGCATTGTTCTGGAAGTCAGGTAACTCTTACCGATTCCAGCCTTGGGCTGCATAATTTGATTCGCGACCAACGTCAGGAATCTAACTGCCGTCCAGACCATGATGATCGGGGTGTAGTTTCGATTGCTGGCTTCGAGCGCCAAGCCAGCCGATTAGATCATGACCATCCCTCCGATTCCCCGAAAAGAACGCCAAGACCGATGATTAAGTCGACGACCGGCTCCTGAGACACGTCTAGGAACAGCGCAGGGAGGCTTGAACCCAATGAGCGGACGCCATCCGGAGCAATATCAGCCGTGCCAATCGGATAGGCAATGTGTGCCCATACACAACATCCCACAACAAAGGCGTCAGAGGCTAGTGACCACAACCAGGCTAAAAATCATGGCATGGGGCTATCAAGCTATATCCTTGTGGTGGTGATGATCGTCATGGTGACCTTGACACCAGTTCGTGTGCACGCTCAGACCTTGGCAACCTACAACAGCTTGACCAGCTATAACGCAGCTCTACCAACGACAGGCTTGACTTCGACGATTGAGAGTTTCGCTAGTGTCACATCGTCTTCGGTCGTATCTACCGGAGCTCCAAACAGCTGGAACGGCTTCACGCTCGTCGCATCTGGCACTTCACCATGGGGACAGTCGGCTTACTGCCCCAGCCTCCGAAGCTGCCTCAACTGGACCCTCTCGCCGCCCGCTCTGCCTGGCGTCTATCTAGCTGTAGATGAGTTTCAGAACGGACACCTGACATTCACTCCCTCACCGCGGACATTCGCATTTGGGTTCGACTACTGGGACTGGAATGACGGAGGGTAGCGTTCGTTGCTGGTCGTAACCCTAAGCAATGGAAATGTGATCAATGTCACCGGGCCATCAACGGTTTCGGGCGATCCTGGAGGCTTTATGGGCTTCAGGCTCGATACGGCATCGATTTATGCGGGAATCTCGATTTCCAGCAACCAATGGCGCTCAATTGCGCTAGGCGCGGAAATCATTGGCATAAGGAATGTACGCGCCAGCGTCGCTAGTCCGGAGACATCGATGCAGGTGGGCCAGAAACCTATGGCACCGTCGGCCAAGCAGGCTTCAGCCAATCAAATGGCGCGGCAATGACATTTGCACCTTCAACCGACCTTCGAGTCAGTACCGCATCTTCGCCTCCGACCAGCTTTGCGCAGTGCTCGACGTTATCGCTCGATGGAACATTCCGGTCGAATGTCCGCTATCTCTGCAATCGACCACGCGGTTCTCTGCCGGCCGGAGCAACCAGTCCGACAATCTCGTTCGTCTTCCGTGCCAGAATTGAATAGAAGCCTGTCTTGCGCTCCCAGCAGGTCTCGTTTGCCCGGTGTGAGCCGGAATGTCCTTACGTCGACCTCTGCGAACCACATCTAAGCGGCGCTGGCGATGCATTCGGAGCCGCTATCTGACCTTATGTGCGACAGCGGACCACGAGTGACGAACTTTTCGACGAGAGCCACCTGAACGCCCTCGCCTCGCAACCACTGCGCCACGGGCACCCTCGCAAGCACGCAAAGCCCTTCCGCTACTTCAATTCGTCGCCGCCAGTACCCTGAATCGTAGTCATGTGCGTGCGGTCTCCTTGACAACTGACGAACGTCGAAGCCTGCTATAGGAACGCAGCGTCGATCTGTGCCACGCGACCGTGCTTCATTGGTGCAACTGGTTCGGGCCGTTATTTGCGAGGAACATCAGGCAACATCGCGCGGATCGGGCGCGATTTGGCCAATTGGGCGATGGGCCATCCAGCGATCACTGTAATGCTGACAACGCAGACGTTCACCTTTTCACCGCTGCCAATCGCAAATGCTGCGACGCGACGCGAAAGCTCTTCTCCAGGACACGGCCCCATCACCCAAAAATACTGATGGATGAATGGCATCGGGTCGCCGGAAGGCAATACTCCCTTGGCGCTCCAGACCACACCAAATTCATAGTCCCTCTCAGCATCGTAAGACCCGGCGCGGTGCGGTTCGTATCTGTCAGGGCTCGGTTCGCCTGACGGCTCACGAAACCCATTTGACGAACCAGAACGGCGGCTTTGGTCTCGCCATCTGCAATTTGACGCCGACCGGCAATTCTCGAAAATTGTCCATTCGGACGGCGTCAGATCCGTCACATTAGCCCACGACTGTTCACGGTCTTTAGAAGTTGGCGCTCAGCGTCAGGTTGGCGGTGTGGTCGATCCGGTCGGTTCCGTTGCGTACCACGTATTGGTTGAGATAGCCCGGCTCGAGCGTGAACTTCTTGCCGACCGGGATCGAAACCCCAGCGAAATTGCGCCACAGCCCCAGGCCATCACGCTGAAAGGCGGTTTGGTTTAAGCCGATGAAGGGCTCGGTCCAGGCGACAACGCGAACCTTGCCGGATAGCGGCGCGGTAAGCCGCAGTTGCTGACGCAAACGCCAACCGGTGCCGTCCTGGTTCTCAAACATGCGCTGTTCGAGCCGGGTGCGGCCAGTCAGGGTTACGCCCTTGCCATCACCCAGCAGCCGGAACGAAAGCTGCTGGTAGATCCGGTGCTCATGCGTCTTGGCAGGGCCTTCCGGGTCGGTCATGACATAGGCATAACCGATGTAGGCCATGGTGGTCTTGTCAAGTTTGTAACCGACCGCTGGACGCACCAGCAGCTGGCCAAGCCGAGAGGCATCGTTGGTGAAGCGTTCCTGGGCTTCGAGCCACAGGACCACGTCACTACCCAGGCTGACCTGGGCGGTCTGGGCGAGCCAGATGTTTGCGTCTTCTTCAGCAGCCTTTGCAGCATTTGGGAGGGCAATTGCGGCGAGGGCAAAGAAAGGGACTACGATCTTTTTCGACATCTGGCTCGCCCTTCAATCAGAAACGATAGCTAAGACCGCCGCTGACCACCCATGGATCGAGCTTGTGCTCGCTCTCGAGGGCCAGGGTATTGCCGGCATAGAAGCGGGCGGTCGTGCCGATGAAATACCGTTTGGCATCAAGGCTGAAGCCCAGCCCCTTGTCATTGAGCGGAACATCGAACCCGGCCTGCAGCGCCACACCAAAGCGGTCCGAAAGGTCAACCCGGGTTGCGCCCAGCGCTGCAGCGTCGGCGCCAACACCTTCGCTGAAGATGAAGAAGCGGGTTGGCCCCGCACCAACATAGGGCTTCACTCCGCCAAGATCGAAATGATACTTCAGCGTGACTGTAGCGGGCAGGATGATCGCATCGTTTACCAGCGACGCTCCAGCGAGGCCGCCCTTCCCGGTTACGTCATGCGGGGTGACGCAGCAGATCGTCTCGACCGAGACATTCGGTGAAAAGAAATATTCCGCAGCAATCGTCGGGACGACGGAGTCGCTTGCCTGGCTGTCACTGGTGGCCGGAGCGCCAACCCGGTTGGTACGCACCTCCGTGATCTCACCATTGGGCAGAACGCCGGTTGCAAAGGCCTTAATCTGGAGTTTTCCTTCGGAATCGCCGGCCCAGGCGGGAGTGGCAAGGGCAAGGGTGCTGGCAGCAGCCAGGGCGACGGTAATGCGCTTGGTCATGAGGCTTCTCGCTGTGAGGAGGGAAGAAATGGATGATCGCAGGCGACTGCAAGGAGGGGGCAGCCGCCTGCTGCACCACTTCGCTTACTTTGCCGTGTACGGCAGCGAAGAGTGATGAAGGACAATCTTCAACTGGCCATCCGCGCCGCGGACATAGCCCCAGGTCTTGTCAACCTTGGTCACGTTACCCTTGGCATCCCACATCGTGACATTGCCCATCGACATCGCCGAATTGCCTGTAATCAGGATCGTGTTGTTGCTGGTTTCGCACTTGCGCCAGCCCTTGAGGGCAAAGCCGGTATCGTTGGGATAGGCCTTGTCGCCGCCGACGAAGTAGGCCAGCGCACCGTCATAAGTGGTGCGGAAGGTTTGCGGGGCGACAGTCAGGGTCGGCTTGAACAGCACCGGGCCCATGCCATAGCCATAGGCACTGTCGAGCACCTTCTTGGCGAGTTCCTTGGCGGCGGGCTGGCCCTTGGTGTCATTTTCCGTCGCGATGGCAACCAGCGCGCCGCACCAGGCCGTATGCGCGGCTTCGACTTCGGCCTGGGTGATCGGGGCATAGACAGCAGCGGCCTTGGCAGCGCCATGTTCTTGCGCAACGACCGACGAGGCGATGGCGGCCATCGGCAGCAAAGCAGCGACGGCCAAGGCGCGGAACTTGATATTAGTCATTTCGAATACTCCTGAAGACGCAATTCCATGCAAGTCTGAGCGCAAGTCAGCTGCAACTGTGCAGCTCTCCGAACGTCTTCTTCTAACTAGGCTCCGGAATGGCCCGGCGAAATTGGCCGCATGGCGGGCTGCTCGGCTTAGGCTGGATGGCCTATGCACTTTTGCCGCCAGGCCCTAGAGAGGGCCGGTGCAGAGCATGAACCCAGCCTTGGCCCCCGAGGTCGAGACCGTCGCCGAACTGCGTGAGCTTTATCGCGCTGCCGAGGCTCGGGCCGCGCGGCTGCGCCTGCTGTCCACCAATGGACGCCAGCTGGCCATGGCCGAAGCGACAACGCTTGAACCGATCCTGCAAGGCTGCGCGGATCGGTTGGGATACTTTTTGGGCCGGCGCGGCGGAGCGGTGCGGATGGGTGAAGCCGCGGGTCTGCCGATCCCGGCACCGGGCAGCGACGGCCGCACCCTGGCAAGGCTGGAAATCGAAGGGTTGACCAGCCTTGACGACGTAGCCGATGCCGAAGACCGCGAAGCCGTGCACCTCCAGATCGAAATGATCGGCGCGACAATCGACCGGATCGTTCGATCGAGCGAACTGCAGGAGCGTGAAGCCCGGCTGGAATACGTCGTAGGCCGTCTGTTCTCGGCCCAGGAGGAAGAGCGCCGCCGGGTCAGCCACGAACTGCACGATGGGGTCGCCCAGACTGCGACCGCCCTTGCCCGGCTGCTCGAAGGCGCAGAGAGCACGGCCGACCGTGCCAAGCTGGCCGGGATCGCGCGCGATCTGGTTGGGGAACTGCGCGCCGTCATCCGAGGGCTTCGCCCCACGGTGCTGGACGACCTTGGTCTGGAGGCTGCCTTGCGCGCCCTGGCCGATGCGCTTGAGGCTGATGGCTATGCGGTGCAGGTCATTATCGCCAGTGAAGTAGCCCGCTGGCCCAGTCATGTCGAAACGGCGCTCTACCGTGTCACACAGGAAGCGCTCAGCAATATCCGCAAGCACGCGGGTGGTCCCTGCGCGGTTTCGCTGGAACTATCGGCACCGCTTGCGGGTGAAAGGCCGTTCCTGCGGATTGCCGATCAGGGCCAGGGTCGAGGGGCCGGAGAAGACCCGGCAGGATCCCATTTCGGCATCGACGTGATGCGCGAACGGATGGCTTCGATTGGCGGCGCACTTGACTGGCAGGCAGCTCCCTGCGGCGGGGTCACCGTGTTCGCGACTTTTCCGCAGGTGCCGTGATCGTGGCGGTGCGGATCCTGATCGTCGATGATCACCAGCTCGCCCGAGAAGGGCTCAAGGCCGTGTTGTCAAACGACGGCTTGGAAGTGGTGGGCGAAGCCGCCAGTGGTGAAGAAGCTGTGGCGCTGGTCACCCGGCTTGTGCCCGATGTGGTGCTGATGGACGTTCGGCTTGGTCCTGGGACCGATGGGCTTGAGGCGACCCGCAGGATCGTAGCGCTGGGCCTGCCCAGCCGGGTCATCATGCTCTCGCTCCACGATATGCCGGCTTATGTCCGCGAAGCATTGGCGGCGGGTGCGGCGGGCTATGTGCTGAAGGATGCCTCGATCAGCGACCTACGTGGCGCGGTCAGCCAGGTGATGGCCGGGCAAAGCGTGATCCCGCTTGGCCTGATCAACGCCGCATTGCGCGAAAGCGAGCGCGATGTTCGACCAGCCGATGCCGTGGCCGCACTGACCATGCGTGAACGCGAGGTTATTGGCCAGGTGGCCGAAGGGCTGACCAACAAGGAAATCGCCCGCCAGCTGGGCGTCAGCCCGGCCACGGTCAAAGCCCATGTCGAGCGCATAATCGCCAAGCTGGGGGTAGCCGACCGTACCCAGGCGGCGGTTCTGGTTGCACGGGCGCTGGGCGGATGAACCGAGCCGTGCCAGCCCGCAAGATGACCCGCTTCTGGGCCGACCGGCGCCTGGCCTTGAAGGGCCTGGTGGTGATTGCCCTGCCGCTGGCGATCCTGCTCGGGGCGCTGGTATCGCTGTATCTCGCTAGCAATGCCGAAGTCCGGGCTGAGAACGATGTACGCCGCGCCTTTTCGATCCAGCGCGATACGTATCAGGTCCATGCTCTGCTGGCCGAGGCCGCTGCAGGGGTACGTGGCTATGCCCTGACGGGCGAGGAGCGCTTCCTCGAACCCTACCGCAAGGCAGAATCGGATTTGCCGCTGACCATGGCTCGGCTCGATCAGGCAATCCGCGACCCTGAGGTGCGTGAGCGGTTCAACCGGATCAATGAACTGACCGCACGCAAGCGCGAGGGCCTGAGAGGCATTGTCGAGCTGGCACGGCGGGGCAATCGCTCTGCTATTGAACCGGCCCTGATCGCCAACAAGATCGTGCTTGATGCGATGCGGCGCGAGATTGATCTGATCCAGCGCCGTGAAGGCGTGCTGCTCGACCAGCGCCGGGCCCGGGTTGACGAGGTGCGCGATCGCTTTCTCTTGCTGACCGCGATCAGCGCCGTGATCGGCCTGCTTGGCAGCCTCGCCGCAGTCTATCTGTTTTCAACCGGGATCGTCCGCCGGGTGCAAATGCTGGAGGCCAATGCAGAGCTGTTGGCGCGCGGCGAGGCACTGACCAAATTGCCTGACGATGCCGATGAGATCGGCCGTCTGGCCCAGCGCATGGCCCGGGCGAGCGCACTGTTGCGCGGGCGCGAGCAGGCCCTGCGCGAGAGCGAAGAGCGCTTCCGCCTGGTGATCGAAGAAGTGCGCGATTACGGCATCTTCGCGCTCGATCCCGATGGCATAGTCACATCGTGGAACCTGGGCGCGCAGCGCATCAAGGGCTGGGAGGCGGAAGAGATACTGGGCCGGCACTTCAGTAGTTTCTACCCCGAAGAGACCCGCAGCCACTTGCCATCGCAGATGCTCGTCCGGGCCCGCCGGGATGGTACCGCAGAAGACGAAGGCTGGCGACTGCGCAAGGATGGAAGCCAGTTCTGGGCGAACGTGGTGATAACTGCGCTGCACGACGATCATGGTAAGCTGCGCGGCTTTGCCAAGGTTACCCGCGACATGACTGAACGCCGTCGCTCGGAAGAGGCGCTGCGCTTCGCCCGCGAAGAGGCGATTGCGGCAAACCTCGCCAAAAGCGAGTTCCTGTCGCGCACCAGCCACGAATTGCGCACGCCAATGTCGGCGATCCTGGGCTTCGGGCAATTGCTTGAACTGGACGAGGAGCAATTCAAGCCGCGCCACCGCGAAGCACTGAGCCAGATCATGAAAGCAGGGCGACACCTGCTCTCGCTGATTAACGACTTACTCGACATCTCGAGCATCGAAGCCGGACGGGCCGACCTCAGCCTTGAACAGATCGATCTTGGCGAACTGCTGCACGAAGTGCACGGGCTCGCCGGGCCGATCGTGGCGACATCCGGGCTGAAGTTCATGCTGGAGCAACCGGCCGAACCGCTGGTCGCCTGGGCCGATCGCCGCCGGGTCATCCAGGTGATGCTCAATCTCGTCTCCAATGCTGCCAAGTACAACCGGACGGGCACCATGGTGCGCCTTGCTTGCCAGTCCAGAGGGCGGGACATCCGGGTCGAGGTCGAAGATGATGGCGAAGGCGTGGTCAGCAGAGAGGTTTCGCGGCTGTTCACGCCATTCGATCGCCTGGGCCAGCAGAGCCGCGCCAAGGTTGACGGTACCGGGCTGGGCCTTGCGCTGTCCAAGCGGCTGGTCGATTCGATGGGTGGGCAAATCGGACATGAAGCGCCGGCCAAGGGCGCGCGGTTCTGGTTCACCCTGCCGACACGCCAGCCCGCTACTCAAGCAAAGAGAAAAGACACGATGAAACTCGCCTCAAAGTCCAAAAAATGAGCGCACAGCTGATCGATAGCGCAGAGATCCGCGCGCGCCGAATACTCGTCATTGATGATGAGGACGCAAACGTGCTCCTGTTGGCCAGCGTGCTCGAACGCGAAGGCTTTACTGATATCCACGCCATAACGGACCCGGCTGCCGCGCTGGAAGCCTATGTCCGGCTTGAGCCAGACTTGGTCTTGCTCGACCTGATGATGCCCGAGGTCGATGGCTTTCAGCTACTCGAGGCGTTCAAGCGTCACGATCGTCCCGACGAGTTCCGTCCCGTCCTAGTTCTGACCGCAGACAGCACAATCGCTGCGCGCCGCCGGGCCTTGGCGCTGGGAGCCAAGGACTTTGTCTCCAAGCCGTTCGACGTGATCGAGATCGCTCTGCGGATCGCCAATCTGCTCGAGACCAGGATCCTCTACCAACGCCTGGAAAGCGCAAGTCGCGCCACTTTACGTGATATGCAAAGCTTTTAGGTGGTTGATAATTGGACCTAATCAGTTCTGACTTGGTCTATAGCAACAACATCCAGCCTGAAGGATCTGCCGCGTCCTGTGCTGGATGGCTATGACGAGTTTGAGCCCAGTTTCACGGGTGGTGCCCCGCACAAGGATGCCAGGCTTTCGGCGGACTACGATATCGAGGGGTCCGATCTGGGTTACCGATGGAATGCGCGCAAGGGATTCAAGGCCTTGTTCCCCTTCGGCCATGGCCTCAGCTACACCCGTTTTGCGACCGGCGGCCTCAAGACCGACGGGATAACCGCCAGCTTTACCGTAACCAACACCGGCAAGCGTGAAGGCGATGCGGTGACCCAACTCTATCTCGTTTCGCGCAATGGCCAAACCAAGCTTCGCCTCGTGGGCTTCCAGCGCGTCAAGCTGGGCAGCGGAGCAACCGGAAAAGTTGCGCTCAAGATCGATCCGCGCCTCCTGGCCGACTGGAACGGGTCGGGCTGGACAATCCCGGCAGGCAGCTATGGCTTCGCACTTGGCGACAACGCTGAAGTACTCGGCCCGACTGTCACGGTGCGTCTGAGGGAGCGCCGCTGGCATGACTGAGTATGGCGGGGCGGTATCGCCCCATCGCGTGAGTGGAAATGTCTTGGCGTCAGGATCCAGGTGCTCGGACAAATGCGCCTGCGGAATTTTCGATCAGAGTGGTGCTATTGATCCGCTCCCGGTGAGACTGTCAATCTGCCGGGTTCATTCAGAACTCTGCTAGAAGCCGCCCCATGCCTTCGATCTTGTCGGTTACCCCGCAGGCCCGCAAGGCATGCCAATAGGTTGCCGTGTTGATGGCGATGACGGGCTTGCCCAGTTCCGCCTCCTTGCGCGCGGCCAGATCGGCCATTGACAGATTGGTGCCTACCTGGACGATGGCGTCGACATCGTCACCGTCCAGTTCGCTGACAACATCGACCAGCCGACTGACCGGAACCTTAGCGATGTCGGTCCAGCACTGGCAGCGCAGCGGAATATCACGCACCACTTCAAACCCCGATTCCTCAAGGTACAGTTTCACTTCGGCATTGGCGACCGGGTAATAAGGCGAAACAAAGCTCACTCGGCGAATACCGCCATAGGCATTGAGCGCGGCGGTGATCGATTCAGAGCCGACAGATGCCCCGACACCTGCAATATCCTGGACCTGCCGTTTCCATGATTCGCCGCCCTTCACGCCGCCGTAAAAGGTGATCGCCGACATCCCCATGACGAGGTAATCGGGCTTGCAGGTCATGACCGAACGCACCGCATCCATGGTGCTTTCGGAGATCAATCTGGTACCGGCGAGAAAGTCCTCGTCGCTTAAAGCGACCGGATCCTCGACATAGATCCGGCTGAAATGGTTGGTCACGCCAGCCGGGCGCATGGCTTCCATTTCCGGCTGTACGACTGTGTTGGTCGAAGGTGCCACCACACCCATAAGCTTGCGCCAGCCCAGGACGTCAGTCATCAGTGTACCTCCATTACCGTGGTGCGCAGGGCGGGTTTTTACCAAACCTCAAATGCATTGTCAGTTGATCGCAGCTGCCTGCGCCAGACTTTCAAACATTGCCTGCCGCAAGAGATAGGCCCGCCGTCGCTCGTCATCGGCCTGGAGCGCCAACATTTCATTTCGCCGCTTTTTATGACCGGCGCTGGCACCGCCGCGGATGAACTCCATGTTCTGAATCGTCTGCGCCTGGGTGAATGCATGGGTCACTTCGCGGCGCTGACGGTCGAACAGTGCCAGCGAGCCATTGGGCTTGCCCGCCTTGATCGCCGTCTGCAGCTTGTCGAACAGATTGAAAGCGTCGTGCACGCCTGAATTCATGCCGAATCCGCCGATCGGATTGTTGAGATGTGCAGCATCGCCGATCAGCATGACCCGGCCGCCGATGAAGCTTTTCGCCACGCGCTGATGGACCCGGTACAGAGTTCTGTGCTGCGTCGCTACGTTCGCGCCGTCACCGGTCAAGCGGTCGAAAATGGCAACCTTGTTTGTGTCAGATCTGAGCTCTTCATCGGTTTGTTCAGTCGATGTCGGAACAAGGACGCGCCAGACAGATGGTACCCGGAGCAGAACGAGCCATTGCTCCGGATCCGACACATAGTTCACATGCGCCAAATTCGGAAGGAAGTTGGCCAGTTCGGTATCAGTCGAAAGGCACAGGAAACGCTCCGGATAAGTAAAGCCATCGAACTCGATGTTGAGCCATTTGCGAACGATGCTGTTGGCACCATCGGCCCCGATCAACCAGTCCGCCCGGATGTGACGGATTTCAGTGGCCGTCTCAACATGGACAGTGACGCCGCTGTCATCCTGTTCGAAAGAAAGCAGGCGATGGCCGAACCGCATTTGGGCACTGCTGTATCGCTCCAGGCCGACTGCAAGGGCGCGCGAGAGGTGATATTGCTCACACTGAATGCGAAACGGATAGCGGGTAACATCGCCAATTTCAGAAAGATCGAACTCGATCGTTTCACCGCTTTGACGATCACGCCAGTGATAGAGCGGTGCCTTGAGGCCGCGTTCAAGCAGCATATCGGTAATGCCGATCTCGTCGAGCATCTCAAGCGTCGGCGGGTGAAACGTGGACGCCCTCAAATCCTGGGCGCAGTCCTCTCCCGCTTCAAGTACGATTGTTTCAATACCAATCTTCGCCAGCAAGGTGGCCATAACGGTCCCGACCGGTCCCGCGCCGGCGATTACTACTTGGCACCGTTCAATACCGGCCATTTCTGCCGTCCCCTGATCAATAAGGCTGAGAGGGCTATGAACCGTAAGCACGATCGGAATGAGGACGGCGGCCAGATTATCCGCCCTGTGAATGATATCGGAGCATCGTGGTGTTGACGGCACCCGTGACCATGAACAACTGCAAAAACACAAGCTGCCTGAGGGAATGCACTATGTTCACAAAGACCTTGGCCCGCGTGGCACGCATTGCCAGTCATGGCGGACCCGAAGTTATCCAATGGCACGATGCAGAATTGCCGAGCCCGCCGGAATGCCATGCAATGATCCGGACCACGGCGGTTGGACTAAACTGTCCGTCGTCAGAACATTCGGCACAACTCGCGGCTTAGATTAGCGGAGTGCGGGCCTCGTCTCGGGGTTTGATGTTAGGCGGCGATCTTGCGGTGTTGCAAGCGCCGATGCTCGATGGTCTGGCGGCAATGGGTTGCCATCATTGTGTGTATCCTGCTGAGCGCTCTGGATGGGTTCGATGTCTTGTCGACTAGTTTTGCAGCACCAGGCA
>CAZVMC010000035.1:0-15855 GCA_964628635.1 uncultured Novosphingobium sp.
GCCAGGCGCGTGCCTGCTTGGGTTCGCCGACCGCATCGGCCTTGACCGGCCCGCGAGATGCCAAAAACTCGGCATGGAGCGCAAAGGGTTCGAGCATCAGCCGTTCGCGCATCGCATCGACAGCTTCGCCCAGCTCGATCAGCTGCGCCACTTCGGCAGGCAGCTTGCCCGCTTTGTCCGGCTGCGCGTTGTGACCGAACAGACCCCACCGTCCAGCGGCAGTCGCCCGCAAGGCTTCGGTCAAGCATGTCAAATACTCCGCCTCAAGCGCCTCGCGCTGGGCATCGAGCCTTTCGAGGCGATCGGCCCGCGCCATGCTGTGGCTAGATCTCGACCTGACTTCCCAGCTCAACCACGCGATTCGTGGGCAAGCGGAAAAACTCCATCGCGCTGGCAGCGTTGCGCAGCATCCACGCAAACAGCTTTTCGCGCCAAATCGCCATGCCCGGCTTGGACGAAGGCAGCAACGTCTGACGGCTGAGGAAGAAGCTGGTCCGCATCATCTCAAACGGCCCGCCGCACATGTTGGCAGCGGTCAGCGCGGCCGGAACGTCGGTCTCTTCAAGGAAACCATAGCGCAGTTTGACCCGGTGGAATCCCTGCCCAAGGTCCTTGGTGGTACAACGCTGATCGGGATCGACAAAGGGCACGTCCTCGATCGCCACCGTCAGGATCACCACGCGTTCGTGCAGCACCTTGTTGTGCTTGATATTGTGGAGCAGCGCCGAAGGTACCCCGGCGGCGCTGGAGGCCATGAAGATCGCCGTGCCGGGAACTCGCGCGGCGCTGGAATGGGCGCTCTTCGCAAAAACTTCGATCGGGATCGATCCCTCGGCCATATTGGCGCGCATCAGCGAGCGTCCGCGCGACCAAGTGGTGAGCAGGGTGAAGATCAACAGCCCGATCACCAGCGGGACCCAGCCGCCCTGCGGCACCTTGAGCAGGTTGGCGCCGAGGTAGGCCATATCGACAACCATAAATACCACCACCAGCGGCAGCGCCTTCCATAGCGGCCACTTCCACAGACTGATCAGCACGGCGGCAATCAGGAAGGTATCGATGAACATCGCGCCGGTCACCGCGATGCCATAGGCGGCGGCCAGGTTGGTCGATGAGCGGAAGAACAGCACCAGCAGGATCACCGCGATCATCAGCCCCCAGTTGATCACCGGGATGTAGATCTGCCCCGCAGTCGAAGCGCTGGTGTGCTTGATCTGCATGCGCGGCATGAAGCCCAGTTGGATCGCTTGCTGGGTGAGGCTGAACGCGCCCGAAATCACCGCCTGGCTGGCGATGATCGTGGCGGCGAGTGCCAGAAAGATCACCGGGATCTGCACCGCATCGGGGATCATCAGGAAGAACGGATCCTTGATCAGCGCCGCTGCCTCGGCATAGGTCGGCTGCGAGAGCACCATCGCCCCCTGCCCCATATAGTTCAGCATCAGGCTGGGCAGCACGAAGGCCATCCACGAAATCCCGATCGGCTTGCGCCCGAAGTGGCCCATATCCGCATAGAGCGCCTCGGCCCCGGTAACAGCCAGCACGACCGAGCCCATTGCGATAAACGCGCGGAAGCCATCGGCGATGAAAAAGCGCACTGCGTTCAGCGGGTTGATCGTTTCGAAAATGATCCCGGGCATCGCGGTCATGTGCATCAGGCCCAGCGCGGCGAGCGTCAGAAAATAGGTGAGCATGATCGGCCCGAACAGCTTGCCGACCTTGTCCGTCCCGCGCGATTGGATTGCGAACAGGGCAAACAGAATGCCGATGGCCAGCGGCACGATCCAGTCCTTGAAGCCGGGGTGGACGTATTGCAGACCTTCGGTGGCCGAAAGCACCGACATCGCCGGGGTAATCATTGAATCGCCATAGAACAGCGCCGTGGCGAAGACCCCCAGCAACACAAGCGGCCCGGTCCAGCGCGCACCGTCGGTCTTGCGGCTGATCAAGGCCAGCAAGGCCAATGAACCGCCCTCGCCCTTGTTGTCGGCCTTCATGATGGTGAGGACATATTTGAATGTCACCACGGTCATCATCGACCAGAACACCAGGCTCAGCACGCCGGTGATATGAACCGGATCGACCTGGATCCCGGGCACCCCGTGGTGCGAAGCAAAGGTTTCGCGGAAGGCGTAGATCGGGCTGGTGCCGATATCGCCGAAAACCACACCGATCGCACCGATCGCCAGCGCGACAATCCCGGCTTGCGAATGGCCGTGGCCGGAATGCGAATTCGCGCCTTCTGGCGCGGCGGTGCTGGCTTCACTCATCGGTGGGTAAGTCCCTGAAATGCCCCATAGTCGGGGCGATTGCACCGCTCCGGAAAGAGTCGAAAACTAGCAGGATCAAGCAGGTGCTGCAATCGCTAGTCAGCGCGAACCGGGGGCTGCGCGCTGTTCGGCAATGAAGGCATCAAGGCTCCGCAAGCGCGCCGCGACTTCCTCGCGCCAAGGGGCATCCTTCGGTGCGGCCGCGAGTAATTTGACCCACAGCGCCCGCCCGTCCTCTAGCCGACCGTTCTGCGCGAGTGCGAGACCGAGGAAAAACGGCGGTCCGGCCCCGGCTGGATCGGCCGCCGATGCCTGCTGGAAGGCGTGCATGGCAGCCGGGCTGAGATAACCTTCGGAATGGGCCACCAGTGCAATCGCCATGGCCAGCCAGCTTTCCCCGTCCTTGGGATTGGCCTCCACTGCATTGCGCAACGCTGCCGCGCCATCGGCATATTGGCCATTGCGCACCATCGCATCGCCGATGGTCAGCCAATAATTGCCCTGCATTGGCGGGCCGCCACGCAGCGCCTGCCGCGCTTCAATCAGGCCCTTGCCATCTTCGGCCTCCGGTTTAGCGGGTGGCTTCGGCGCGCCCGGTAGTGAAGGTGAGGCTTGCAAGGCATATCCAGCAACCCCCAACAGCAACGCCGCCCCAGCCGCTTCCCAGGTCCCGCGCGGCAGCTTGAACAGCAAGACCAGGGCTGCGAAACACACCAACGCGAGGCCCAGCACCATCACCCAGGTCATTCGCCGGTACTCCGCTTGAACCGCCGCCGGAACACCAGCAGTGCAGCCAACAGCAACAACAGCGGCGCGGCGAACAGCGGCCAGGTCAGCCCGGTAACGCGCGGGGCGTAGCTGACATAGTCGCCGTAGCTGCCGATCAGCCATGCCCGGATCGCCTCGGGGTCCTCTCCCGCGGCAATGCGGGTGCGAACAACACTGCGCATGTCGCCGGCCATCGGCGCATCCGAATCGGCGATCGACTGGCCTTGGCACTTGAGGCAGCGCAAGGTTTCCATCAGCGCCTTGGCCTTGGCCTCCTGCGCGGCGTCCGGCAGTTGGACATAGGCATAAGGCGCGGGCGGCATCGAATCCTGCGCGGCAAGCGGTGCTGCACTGAGCAAAACAAAACCCAGTCCCGTTCGCATCGAGCGAAGTCGAGATGCAGTGAGCAGGTGCCTCGACTTCGCTCGACACGAACGGATGCGGTTGAGTGATGAGACTGAGTTCACAGCTCCGCCTCCTTCAGCTTTTCAAGGATCAGCGGCACCTGCTCGGGCCGGATCTCACCGATGTGCTGATAGCGGATCACGCCTTTGCCATCGATCACGAAAGTCTCCGGCACGCCCGAAGAGCCAATCGCCAGTTGCACCGCGCTGACATCGTCTGCACCGATCCGGGCATAGGGATTGCCGTTGCGGGCAAGGAACTGTGCGACAGCTTCGGGCCGGTCACGGATCGCGACCCCGTCAATTGGCACGCCTAGCCGCGCAAGCTGCGCCAGCTGCGGCGCTTCGACCACGCAGGGGACGCACCAGGAGGCGAAGACGTTGAGCAGGCGCGGCTTGCCGCTGGCCATGTCCACCGTGCTGAAACCCGGGCGGTCGGCAACGGCGGGGCGCAGGCTAAACTGCGGCAGCGGCTTGCCAATCATCGCCGATTCCACCTCGCGCTGCGCGGGATGGCGCAATTGCCAGCCCAGAAACGCCACCAATGCCGCGAAGAGCAACGCCGGGATCTGCCATTTGAGCCGCGGGTTCATCGGCCCTGCCTTTCACGGCGATAAGCGATCTTGCCGCGCGCAATGACCCGGCGCAGGTCTGCCAGTACCCGCCCGATCAGTGCCAGCACCCCGCCCAGCGCAACCAGCAAGCCGCCATACCAGATCAGCGGCACGAACGGCTTCCACCAGAACCGCAGCTGCCAACGGCTATCGGGTGAAGGTTCCCCCATCACGGCATAGAGCTGCCCGTTCCAGCGGGTGATTAGCGCGCTTTCGGTGGTCTGCTGCGGCGGCGCCCAGAAGCTGCGCGCTTGCGGGCGGATCTCGGTCGGCTCGCCGCCCTGGTAGCTGGCGAACAGGTCCGCCTCGAGTGCGGTCCAGTTCGGCCCCGCGACCGGGGCGACCTGCTTGAGATCGATCTGCCAGGGACCGACCGAAACCTTGTCGCCGCTGCGCATCGCGACCAGCCGCTCTGACGTGAAGGCGCTGTCGCAAGCCATCCCGAACAGACCAACCGCGATCCCGAAGTGCGCCAGGACCATGCCCCAGGTGGCCAGCGGCGTGCGGCGCAAGCTGCGGCCGCGCAGAGGCAGGAAGCTCGCGACAGCCAGTCCCGCAGCAATGGCGATTCCCAGCAACGGCAGCACGCCGATGCCGCCGCGGCTCAATGCCCAGATCGCGACGCCCAGGGTCAGCAGTGCAGGAATCGCCAGCGAAGCACGGATCCGCACGAAACTGTCCCGCCGCCAGCGCAGCAATGGCCCGATTGCCATGATCACCAGCATTGGCATCACAAACACTGCGCCAACCGGGTTGAAATAGGGCGGCCCGACCGAAACCTTGGCCCCCAGTGCCTCGGCCAGAAGCGGATAGAGCGTGCCGATCAGCACAATCCCCAGCGTGGCTGAGAGCATCACATTGTTGAATACCAGCGCGCCCTCGCGACTGGCGATGCCAAACCGGGCGCCTTCGGTGATGCTCGCCGCACGCGCGCCGAACAGGGCCAGCGCGCCGCCGATGTAGAGTGCCAGCAGCCCAAGGATGAAGCTGCCCCGCTCCGGGTCTACCGCGAAGGCATGAACGGAAGTCAGGATGCCCGAGCGGACCAGAAATGTCCCGATCATCGACATCGAAAAGGCGACCACGCCCAGCATCACCGTCCAGGTGCGCAGCGCATTGCGTGAAGCGAGGACCGAGCAGGAATGGAGCAGCGCGGTGGCCGCCAGCCAGGGCATTAGCGAAGCGTTCTCAACCGGGTCCCAGAACCACCAGCCGCCCCAGCCCAGCTCGTAATAGGCCCAATAGGATCCCGCTGTGATCCCCAGAGTCAGGAAAATCCACGCCCCCAGCACCCAGGGCCGCATTGCCTTGGCAAAGGCCGGTCCGACCTGATTGGTGATCAACGCCCCGATCGCGAAACTGAAAGCAATCGAAAGCCCGACATAGCCGAGGTAGAGCGTCGGCGGATGGAACGCGAGGCCCGGGTCTTGCAGCAGCGGGTTGAGCCCGTTGCCTTCGGGCGGCACTTCGCTCAGCCGCTCGAACGGGTTGGAAGAGAGCAGCAGGAAGGCATAGAACCCCAGGCTGACCCAGGCCTGCCCGACCAACGTAGCCAGCATTGTCGGCTCAGGCAGGCGCCGCTCAACCAGCGCGACGAAGCCGCCGGCCAGCCCCATCACCGTCACCCAGAGCAGCATCGAGCCCTCGTGGTTCCCCCAGGCCCCGGCGAACTTGTAAAGCAACGGCTTTTCGGAATGCGAATTCATCGCCACCAGCTTGACTGACAGGTCGGTGACGCAGAACAGATATATCAGCACAACGAAAGCCAGCGCGGAGAGCAGCCCCTGCAGCACGGCCACCGGGCGAACCAGCGGGCCGAGTGCCGCGCCCTTGCCTGTTAAGGCCAGAACGCCCGCAAACATCTGCAAGGCTGCAAGCGCAGCCGCGAGCCACAAAGCAGCAAGGCCAAATTCAGCGATCACCGCCCTGCTTTCACTTCGTTTCTTCCACGGCAGCGCGGGCCTGCGCCGCGGTCATGTCCTTCATCTCGCGCGGTACGTAGTTCTCGTCGTGCTTGGCGAGCAAATTGTCGGCCACGAACGTGCCGTCAGCGCCCAGCTTGCCCTCGGCGACCACGCCCGAGCCTTCCTCGAACAGATCGGGGGCGATGCCACGGAACACCACCGGGATGCGCGCCTTGCCATCGCCGACCACGAAGCGGCGGGTTACGCCGTCAGGATCGGTCTTGAGCGACCCGCGCTCAACCATCCCGCCCAGCCGCACCGCGCGGCCGGGCTCTGGAGGCTTGGCCGCCATGTCTGCCGGAACGTAGAAGAACGAAGCCTGTCCCTTGAGCGCCCAGGCCGCAAGCAGCCCGGCCCCGACCAATGCGAGCAGCGCGATTACAACCAAAACAAGACGTTGATGTTTGGCCTTCATTGCTCGCGCGCCCTATCCCGTCGCATCTCAGCCCGGCGCATTGCCAACCACGACCAGCCGGTTAGCGCCAAGGTACCAAGCACGCCGATGGCATAGCTGGCGTGGATGAACAGCCACGGATCGAGCCCTTCACGCATCGCTGGCCTCCATCGCGCGTCTGCGCAGGCGGGCCTCAGCCTGACTCTCGGCCAGGATCGTGCGCATTCGCATCAGCACGATTGCGCCGAACAGCAGAGAGAAGCCGATCGTCGCGCCAAGCAAGCCCCACAGAAAAGCGGGGTCGATCGCGCTTTTGCCCACGGTGATACTGGGTGGTTGGTGGAGCGAGTTCCACCAGACGACTGAGCGGTTGATGATTGGGATGTTGATCGCTCCGACCAGCCCAAAAACTGCTGCAACCCGGCCATTGCCGCCATCCTTCGCGCTGGCATCAGCGAGCGCGATGTAGCCGAAATATAGGAACAGCAGCACGAGCATCGAAGTCAGCCGCCCGTCCCAGACCCACCAGGTGCCCCAGGCCGGGCGACCCCACAGCGATCCGGTGGCAAGACATAGCGCGGTGAACCAGGCACCCGGCACTGCGATCGCGCGTGCAGCGATACTGGCCAAGGGATGCCGCCAGACGATCTCGGTCAGGCTGGCGACGGCCAGCATCGTCCAGCCGCCCATCCCCAGCCAAGCGGCGGGTACGTGGATGAACAGTATTCGGACCGTTTCGCCTTGCAAGCGCTCCTGCGGTGCTCCGGTCAGCCCCCAGACCAGAGCGGCACCCGTCAGAACCAAGCCGCCAACCAACAGCACGGGGGTGAGCCAGCGCGCAAGGCGCAGGAACCGGGCTGGATTGGCGAATCCGTGCATCGCGGCGGCTTTGGCAGGACCGGCGCGCGCCCGCAAGCGAGTTCAGCGTCCGATCAACCGCTGCGCCATGGCATCGGCGACCTGGTCGGCGGAACGCCCGCTGGCTTCACTCTCCGCCCAGATCGAAGCGAGCCGCGCCGGGATCTGGCCAAGCCGTTCGGCCAGCTCGGCATGCGAGCACGCGGTACCGCCGATCCGGGCGAGGTATTCCATCGTAACCGCCACGATGCCGCCGGCGTTGATCACGTAATCCGGCGCATAGAGCACGCCCTTGGCCGCCAGTTTTGGTCCATGCTCGGCGCGGGCAAGCTGGTTGTTGGCTCCGCCTGCCACCACCGGCGCGCGCAGCCGCGCGATTCCGGCATCGTCCAGGATTGCCCCAAGCGCATTGGGGCTGAAAATATCGCAAGCGGTGTCCATAATTGCGTCCGCAGTGACCACTTCCGCGCCCAGTTCGCGGCCCATTGCCGCCGCGCGCTCGGCATCGACATCGGCGATGGTCAGCTTGGCGCCCTCTGCCGCGAGCTGGCGCGCTACCCCGCCGCCAACGCTGCCGAGACCTTGGACCGCAACGTGCAGACCGGCCATCGATTCCGCGCCGAACCGGTGTTTGGCGGCCGCCTTGATGCCAAGGAACACACCGATTGCCGTCGACGGCCCCGGATCGCCGCCGACGTTGGCCGGATTGGCCGCGGGCAGACCGGCGACGTGCTGGGTCCGCCCGGAGAGTGCGACGATATCCGCCTCGCTCATCCCGACATCCTGCGCGGTTACATAGCGGCCACCCAGTGCCTCGATCGCGTCGGCGAAGGCGTTCAGCATCTCGGGCGTCTTGGTTCGCGCGCTGTCAGCAAGGATCACCGCCTTGCCGCCCCCGACTGGCAAGCCGGCCATGGCGTTCTTGAAGCTCATCCCGCGCGAGAGGCGCAGCGCATCGCGCACCGCGCTGTCGGTTTCGGCATAGTGCCAAAACCGCGTACCGCCCGCAGCCGGGCCAAGGTGGGTCGAGTGGAGCGCAACAATCGCCTTCAGGCCGCTGGCTCGATCGGTGATGAAATGAACAACCTCGTGGTCGTCAAAATCGGGCTGATCCCAAACAGCTGCCATTGTCATTTTCCTCGCTAACGCTCGGGGCGGCACCAGCCCGCTCCCCCGCCCGACCACCCATATCTTAGGGATACCCTATTGGGTGGTCGGGCGGGGGAGCGGGCTGGTGCCGCCTTCGGGCCTTGGCCCGAGAACGGCAAGACTGGGGCGACCGATGGGGTTCGAACCCACGACCTCCGGTACCACAAACCGGCGCTCTAACCAACTGAGCTACGGTCGCCATAGTCTCGCGCGCATGCCGAGGAGCGCGCTGTTAGGGAGCGTCGCCGCCACTCGCAAGCGGCAATCGGCGCAGGCGCGGCCTCTTGCATAGGAGGCCGGATTTGGGAAGCGAAAACTGCCGCGCGGGACGGCAATTGTAACATTGTTGCGCAGCCACTTGGTGAGCACCGCGTTAACCCTGTCCACCGAGCAGGCCTTAACCATCGTCGACCTATGAGACCAGGATAGTTGTCTAACCAGAGGGGCCTTTCGGGGGTGGTTGCAAAATTGAAGCAGCTTGCAGCACAGGACGAGCCACGCGCGCTGACCCGCAAGGTCGATCGCCGCGCCGTGGCGGGCAACGTCATCGTCCAGTCGAGTGCGGGTGACCGCTCCTCGGCCCGGCTCCGCGACATTTCCGCCAACGGTTGCAACCTGGCCTGCGAAGCGGACTGGCTGCGCATGGGCCGCTTCATCGCGATCCGTCTGGCCAAGGACTGGTCGATCCAGGCGATCGTCCGCTGGAGCCGCGACGGCGTGACCGGCGTGGAATTCCTGCGCCCGATCAGCGGTGCCGACGTCGATACGATTGCCGCGCAAGCCTGATTACTTCACAGCCTGAACGCAAAAGGGCGACCAATCGGCCGCCCTTCGCATGTTCCGTTTGAAATAGCGCTTAGCTCTTCTTGAGGCTGAGCCCGCCGAAGCGCTTGTTGAACTGGGCAACGCGGCCTCCCTGATCGATGTTGCGCGTGCCGCCGGTCCAGGCCGGGTGCGAGCTGGGATCGATTTCCAGCACCAGCGTGTCGCCTTCCTTGCCCCAGGTGGAGCGGGTTTCGAACACGGTGCCGTCGGTCATCTGCACCTTGATCATGTGATAATCGGGATGGGTATCGGCCTTCATGGATCGGTCTTTCGTTGCGGCCGGTTCCGACCGGCCTGAAAAGGAAGGCGCGCGCATAGCTGTGCTATGCAGTCTTGTCCAGCCTTTCGGCTGGTACCGCAAGCCTTGGGCGGTGCCCAAGGCGCACCTATCTAAGCATCCGCAATCATTGCGGTGAATTGGACCTCGCAGGTCACCTTGTCGCCGATACTAGCCTTGCCCCAGAATTTGCAGACCCGGCTGCGCTTCTGCACGAAGCCCGCCTCCAGCGACAGCAGCACCCCAGGTTCAACCGGGTTGCGGAACTTGGCCTCTTCAATCGCCATGAAATAGACCAGCTTGCCGGTCCCCGCGAGACCAAGGCTTTCGATCGCGAGGATTCCGGCGGTCTGCGCCAGCGCTTCGATCTGCAGCACGCCAGGCATGATCGGACGCCCGGGGAAATGTCCCTGGAAGAAGCTTTCGTTGAAGCTGACTGCCTTGACCGCCTCAATCCGTTCCGCGCCGATCGCGATCACGCGATCGACCAGCAGCATCGGATAGCGGTGCGGCAGCGCGGCGAGGATCTTGCGGATGTCGTAGTCGACCGGCTCGACTGCCTCATTCGCCGCGCTGTCTTCACTCATCGCTGGTTTACCGGCCGTCGGGCTGCGGGCCAGCGGCCGGGCGCGGCGGAACCGGAGCACCAACCGGCGGCGCAGCGGGAGCTGCCGGAGCCGGGGTGCCAGCGGCGCCGGCCTGCGCGGCCTGCTGCTCGCGCACCTGACGCGGCACCCAGCCCTGCGGCGGAACCAGCTGCGCGGTTGGGATCACGCGATTGAGTTCGGCCACCACCGCGGGGGTAATGTCATAACCCGGCCCGAGCACCACCGCCTGCGGCTGCAGCAACAGCGAGTAGCGGCCCTTGGTCATCGCGGCGCGGACTGCTTCGTCCAGCTTGGCTTCGATCTGCTCGACCACATAGGCTTCGGACAGCGCCACGGGCATCATGATACCCTGAATCTCGTCCTTGGCGGCCTCCTGCTTGGCCTGGATCGCGTTGAATTGCGGCTGCAGCACCGTATCGGGCTTGCGTGCAGCGCGATCGGCATTGAAACGATCGATCATCGGCTTGAGCTCGGCATCGAGCTGCGCGGCGCGCGCCTGCGCCTGATCGTAGACTGCCTTGTAAGTTGCGGGACGCTGCTGGGCAGCGGCGCGATAGGCATCGCTGTTGCCAACGGCGGCTTCCATGCTGGCCACGGCGATGCCGGGGACCATCGGCCCAAGCGGCGTAGGTGCCGGACGGGTCTGTGCCAGCGCCGGATTGGCGGCAGCGAGAATGAGACCGGTGGCCAGCACCGACTTGAGGAGAAGTTTCATCAGAATTGGGTTCCCACGTTGAAAGTGAAGCTCTTGGTATCGTCGCCGTCCACGGTCAGCAGCGACTTGGCGAAATCGATCCGGAACGGTCCGAACGGCGAATTCCAGTTGACCCCGATGCCCACCGAAACACGCGGCTTGGGGCTGTTGCCATAGAAGTCTTCCTGGAAGGGCGGAATTGTGCCGCCAAGGGCCGTATTGATGCCCGGCGTAAAGCCGGTTGGAATACAAGCGTAGGTGATATTGTTTGTCGCATTGGTTACCGTCGAAGTCGTCAAGACCTGGCAAGTGGTCGAACCTGAAGGCACGCCCGTGGTGTCAACTTGCGTGTAAACCGGATTCCCGTTGACATCGCGCTGCGGGACAAAAATTCCATTGGGGAACGGGCTGCTGAGAAGCGAAGGTCGACGGATCCCCCAAACCGCACCAGCATCGACAAAGATCGATGGGCGCAGACCGAGTTCGCGCGCACCTGAGCCAAGGGGAATTTCGAGTTCAGCGCGGGCAAGATAATAGTAGCGCCCACCAAGCGCGTCGTCCGACAGAACCTGTTCGCGGTCGGGATTGGGAATGAATTTGGTCGGATCGTTCGGGAACGCAGGATCCTGGATCAGTGATCGTCGCAAAATACGCGGACCGACACCACGAATGTCAAACCCGCGAATCTGCGGTTCGCCAAGGAAGAACCGGTCGGTCAACCGGACATCCTCATTGCCCCAGCTTTCGACGACCCCGCCTTCACCATGGATCGAGAAGATGAAACCTTTGCCGACTGGCCAATACCGCGACGCATTGGCCCGGAACTTGGCGTATTTCACCGAGCCGCCCAGCCCAGCAACCTCAAGATTGTAGGAAACGATCAAGCCCCGACTTGGCCGGTAGCGGCTGTCAAGCGTATCATAGATCAGCGTGGCACCGAGAATGGAGCTGGTTCGCCGTCCAAGCGCTTCGCAAAGGTACCGTCCTGACCGGAAGGGATCGCACGTGTCAGTGCTCGAGTTTCCGCGAATGCCGTCGAAGTTGGAATCCGTAAAGTACTCACCTCGATCAAGTGTCACGTTGTCGATGTTGAAGGTGTAGCTGGCGATGAACGACATGTACTCGGTCAACGGCAGCCCGGCACGCAACTGAATCCCGGTCGTGGTCTGCTGGTAAGTTGTATTGCGCTCATTACCATTGAAGGTGAAGCTGTTATAATCGCGCCGATAGATGTCGATCCCGGCCGAGATGTTGCGATCGAACAGGTAGGGCTCGGTAAAGCTGAGCTGCGCTGACTTCGAATAGTTCGAGTAGGAGACGCTCGCGCCGACCGTCTGGCCGCGGCCGCGGAAGTTCGATTGCTGGATCGAGGCTTGCAGGATGAAGTTCTCTATCGAGGAGAACCCGGCCGAAAGCTGCAGCTGCCCGGTCGGCTTTTCCTCAACGTTGGCTTCAAGGATGATCCGGTCGGGCGCGGAGCCCGGCTTCTGCTCAACTTCGAACTTCTCCTGGAAGTAGCCCAGCGAGTTGATTCGCGCGGTGGTGCGCTTGATCTGCAGCGAGTTGAAGGCGTCGCCTTCGGAAATACGGAACTCGCGGCGGACCACCTTGTCCTGCGTCAGCGTGTTGCCGTTGACATCGACCCGCTCGACATAGACGCGCGGCGCCTCGGCGATCTGGAAGGTGATGTCCATCGTCAGCGTTTCTTTGTTGCGGACGTAGGACGGGCGGACATCGGCGAAAGCGTAGCCAAAGGTCCCGGCGGTTTCGTTCAAGCGCTCGATCGTGTCTTCGACCAACTTGGCATCGTACCAGTCACCCGCCTTCATCGGCAGCTGCGCCGCCAGCCGCTCACCATCGAAATCGCGCAGCTGGCTGTCGACCTTGACCTCACCGAACTTGTAGCGCTCACCCTCTTCCACCACGTAGGTGATGATGAAGTCGCGTTTGTCGGGCGTGAGTTCGGCCACCGCCGAAACCACGCGGAAATCGGCATAGCCCTTGGTCAGGTAGAACTGGCGCAGCTTCTGCTGGTCGAAGGCCATCCGGTCCGGATCGTAGGAGGTGCCGGAGGAGAAGAAGCGATAGAACCGCGCCTGCTTGGTGATCATTTCACCGCGCAATTCGCCGTCCGAAAACGCCTCGTTGCCGATGATGTTGATCTGCTGGACCTTGGACTTGGGTCCTTCGGTGATTTCGAACACGATATCGACGCGGTTCTGGTCAAGCATGACCATCTTCGGTTCGACCGTCGCCGCGAACCGGCCCTGCCGCTTGTATAGCTCGATAATCCGGGCAACGTCGGCGCGGACTTTCGAACGGGTGAAGATCTGGCGCGGGGCAAGCTTGATTTCGGGGAGGAGCTTTTCCTCCTTCAGGCGCTTGTTGCCTTCAAAGATGATCCGGTTGATGACCGGGTTTTCCTTCACCTCGATCACCACGTTGCCGTCCATGTTGCGGACCTGCACGTCGGCGAAGAGTTCGGTGGCGATCAGATCCTTCAGCGCCTGGTCGGCTGCCGCCACGGTATAGGGCTGGCCCACCCGCAGGCGGACGTAGGAGCGGATCGTATCGGGCTCCAGCCGCTGCGCACCGATCACCGAGATCGACTTGATCGGCACCACTTCGGCCGCCACCGTGGGCGGCTGTAGGGCGGGAGCGGCGGGAGCCGCCGGCGCGGTTTGCGCCATGGCGAGCGTCGGCACACCGGCCAGCACGGTGGTTCCCAGTAGCACCACGGCGAGCCGCATCGCGCTGCGGCCTGCTACCGGGCGGGAAATGTCACTGCGAACCATTCTGAATCCCATCTTCCGTGAGGCTGCCAAAGCCTCCGTTTTGTGCCGCAAGCGCGCCTTGCCGCAGACCTGATGCCGCCCTCTGCCCGATGCTTGCCCGCCAATCAAGCCGAGACGCCGCTTCCATCCGCAGTTGCACTTCCCTCCCGGTTTAACGGCCGAAAATCGGCAGCGAAACCAGATCGTTCGCCGTGACGAACAGCATGAGGGCAAGCACGAGTGCCATGCCGGTGCGGAACGCCCATTCCTGACTGCGCGCACCCAGCGGCTTCCGGCGGACGGCCTCAGCCGCGTAGAAAGCCAGGTGCCCACCATCGAGCGCGGGAATTGGCAGGAGGTTAATGAATGCCAAGTTAATCGAGATCAGCGCAGCAAAATAGACGAACGGCTCCCACCCCAGGGTCAGCTGTTCGCCCGAATATTTGGCGATCTTGATCGGCCCGCCCAGTTCCTTGACCGAGCGCTCACCGGTGACGATCTGGGCAATACCCGTGGCCATCAGCTGCATGATGCCGATACTTTGATCGACTGCCATGGTCAGCGCCTGGCCGACCGGGACCGGCTCAATCGCGGGCTTGAACGGCGGCACCCCGATCCGGCCCACCTTGGCTTCGTTCCCGAAGCGGTCCTTCTCCACGACCGTGGCTATCTTGACCGGATAGGTCAGCACTTCGCTGCCGCGGCGCACTTCGATCTGGATGGTCCGGCCCGGATAGGGCGCGATCTTGGGCGGCAAATCGGTGAAGTTATCGACCGGGTCGCCGTCGATCGACAGGATCCGGTCCCCGACCTTGAGCCCGGCTTCCTGCGCGGCGGCGCCGGGGGCAAAGCTGGGAATTTCGGTCGTCGCGACCACCCGTCCATAGGCGACGTAAAAGGCAAAAAAGATCGCCACCGCCAGCAGCAAGTTCATCACCGGCCCGGCCAGCACGATCAGCGCGCGGTGCCATAGTTTGGCCGACTGGAACAGCCCCGGCTCGGTGCTGTTGGCCATCGCTGGATCGGGGATCGAGGCCGGGTTCATGTCACCAGCGAACTGCACATAGCCGCCGAACGGCAGCGCCGAGAGCTTCCAGCGGGTGCCGCGCTTGTCGGTCCACCCGAACAGTTCCTTGCCGAAGCCAACCGAAAAGGCATCGGCGCGCACCTTGAACAGGCGGCCGACCAGATAGTGCCCCAGCTCGTGGAACACCACCAAGGGGCCAAGCACGAGGAAAAAGGCCCCGATCATCATCAGGATAGACGGCGATTCAAGCACTCTGCTTCAACTCCAGTGCCTCACAGGCATAGGCCCGCGCGGCTTCATCGATGGCCATGACCTCCGCCAGCGTGGCTGGCGCTGCGGGGGCATAGCGCATCAACACCTGCTCCACCACTACCGCGATTTGCGTGAACGCCAGCTTGCCAGCAAGGAACGCGGCGACGGCCACTTCGTTGGCAGCATTGAGCACCGCCGGGGCCGCCCCGCCCTGATCCGCCGCCTGACGACACAGGCGTGTGGCGGGAAAGCGCTCCTCATCGGGCGCACGGAAAGTCAGCTCGCCCAGCGCGGCCAGATCGAGCGGCGCGCATGGCGTATCCATCCGCTCCGGCCAGGCGAGGCACGAGGCGATCGGCACCCGCATGTCTGAGGGGCCAAGCTGCGCCAGCGTTGAGCCATCGCGGTATTCGACCATCGAATGGACCACCGATTGCGGGTGGATGATGATCCGCAGCTTGTGCAGGCCGACTGGGAACAGGTGGTGCGCCTCGATCAGTTCGAGGCCCTTGTTGAACATGGTGGCGCTATCGACCGAAATCTTCGCGCCCATATCCCAGTTGGGGTGCCGCACCGCCTGCGCCGGGGTAGCGGCGGCCAGTTGCGCGGGCGACCAATCACGGAACGGCCCGCCCGAAGCAGTCAGCGTGATCGCGCGGACATGGGCGAGGTCGTTGCCCGCGAGGCACTGGAAGATCGCGTTGTGCTCGCTGTCCACGGGGAGCAGCGTGGTGCCGTGCCGCGCAACGGCGGCGGTCATCACCTCGCCTGCCGAAACCAGCGCCTCCTTGTTGGCGAGCGCGACGGTGCGCCCCTGCTCGATCGCCGCCATGGTTGGCACGAGGCCTGCGCAGCCGACGATCGCCGCAAGAGTGATGTCGACCGGACGCGCCGCCGCTTCGGTGAGGGCTGCACTGCCGCTTGCACAATGGATTTGCGACCCGTCCAGCGCGTGACGAAGCTGCGGCAGGCAGCCC
>CAZVMC010000035.1:15955-20762 GCA_964628635.1 uncultured Novosphingobium sp.
TGCACAATGGATTTGCGACCCGTCCAGCGCGTGACGAAGCTGCGGCAGGCAGCCCTCATCGGCAACAACGGCGATCTCAGCCGAAAATTCCCGCGCCAGCTTCGCCAGTTCCTCAGCCTGGCAATTCGCGGTCAATGCCACTACCCTCCACTTGTCCCGCTCCCGCCGGATCAGGTCTAGCGTTGAGGCCCCAACCGAGCCGGTTGCGCCGAGGATGGAGATGGTGCGGGCGGTCATCTGATGGCCAGCGTCCACAGGCCCAGCACGAAACAAACTGCAAGCAGTCCATCGACACGATCAAGCAAGCCGCCGTGCCCCGGAATCAGATTGCCAGAATCCTTTACTCCGGCCCGTCGCTTCATCCAGCTTTCCAGGAAGTCGCCGGACTGGGCTACTACAGCCACCAAGCCCCCCCCCAGAACGGTCCAAGCCAGATCCAACCAGCGAAACTGATAACACTCGTACCATGTTGCTGGATTGTGAGCGTAGCAGAGCGGGAAAAGGAGAGCATCGAATGCGTAAATCGCAATTGCGGCACCCACCGAGCCACCGACCAGACCAGCCCAGGTCTTAGACGGACTTACCTTCGGAGCAATTTTGGGACCGCCGAGAGTGCGGCCGAAAAGGTAAGCACCAACATCCACCGCAACAGCGGTGCCGACAACAAACAAAACTGTTGACGCTTCGGACCGCATGGACCGCCAATAGATTAGCATTGCGGCGGCGAAGCCAACGTAGACAATGCCAAACAAGACCCAGATGAACCTTCGCGTCAGCGTTGGCGTCATGCGGATCGAAAGCCCCCACCACTCCCACAGCACCCCCAGCGCTACAGCTGTGACGAAAGCGGTCCAGACCCAGCCGCCCAGCCACAACGCTGTCCCAGCGACGGCGACCATGACTAGGGCCGAGAGAGTGCGGGTGCCGAGGTCGGACTTTTTGGGCGGGGTGGCGGTCAAACTTCCTCTCCTTGAGGAGAGGGGGACCACCGCAGGTGGTGGAGTGGCTCGCGCGAGTAATCCTGAGGGGGAGTGCTCAAGCAGCGACGGGTCGAGGTCGCGTTGGTACGCGAGGCCCGGAGTACTCGCGCGAGCCCCTCCCCCAGCTGCGCTGGGTCCCCTCCCCTGAAGGGGTAGGATGCATGCGTGTTACCGCCCGCCATAGCGCCGCTCCCGTTCGGCAAACTGCTCCAGACAATCCCGCAAATGCTCGGGCTTGAAATCGGGCCAGAGCGTATCGACGAACATCATCTCGGCATAGGCCGCCTGCCACAGCAGAAAGTTGGAGAGCCGGACCTCGCCCGAGGTGCGGATCAGCAGGTCGAGCGGGGGGAGTCCGGCGGTGTCGAGTTCGGCCTCGATCCCCTCGGGTGTGATCGCGCCCTTCGCGGCGGCTTTCACTGCCGCACGGGCGATCTCATCCTGTGCGCCATAGTTGAGCGCGACCACCAGTGTTGTGCCATCGTTACCCGCAGTGCGCGCCAGTGCATCATCGAGCAGTTCGACAATATCTCCAGCCAAAGCTTTGTAATTGCCGATGATCCGCAGCCGCACATTGTTGGCCACGAACTCTTCCAGATCGTCCTGAATGTAGCGCTTGAGCAGCCCCATCAGCGCGCCGACTTCCTCCTCGCCGCGCCGCCAGTTCTCGGTGCTGAAGGCGTAGAGCGTCAGCGCTTCCAACCCCATCTCGCGCGCGGCACGGACCAGGGTGCGAACCGTCTCCACGCCGCGCTGGTGGCCGACAACGCGCGGCACATGGCGTTTCTTCGCCCAGCGCCCGTTGCCATCCATAATGATGGCGACATGGCGCGCGCCGACAGGGGCGCGCTCGCTGGTCACCGCCCCATGATTTCCTGTTCTTTTTGCGCCGCAACCGCATCGGCTTCCTTGATCATTTCGTCGGTCAGCTTTTGCACTTCGGTTTCGCCGCGCTTGCGCTCATCCTCGCCGATTTCCTTTTTGTTTTCATCGGTCTTGAGGTTGTCGATCCCGTCGCGGCGGACGTTGCGGATCGCGACGCGGGCCTTTTCGGCATAGGTGTGCGCCAGCTTGGCCAGTTCCTTGCGGCGTTCCTCGGTCAAGTCGGGGATCGGCAGGCGCAGGGTATTGCCATCGTTGATCGGGTTGAGCCCCAGCCCGGCCGAGCGGATCGCCTTTTCCACCGGGCCGATGTTCGATTTGTCCCAGACCTGCACCGTCAGCATCCGCGGCTCGGGCGCGGAGACGGTGGCAACCTGGTTCAGCGGGGTGTGGCTGCCATAGGCCTCCACCATCACCGGATCGAGCAGAGTCACATTGGCGCGACCTGTGCGCAGCCCGCCCAGATCGTGGCGCAGCGATTCGATGGCGCCTTTCATCCGGCGTTCGAGGTCAGCCTTGTCATACTTGGCCATGGTCAGCCCTTCCTTACAGTGGTCTGCGTCCCCTCGCCGCGCAGCACCTTGGCGAGGTTGCCCTTTTCGCGGATCGAGAAGACGACGATCGGTATGTTGTTATCGCGGCACAGCGCGACGGCGCTGGCATCCATCACTTTCAGGTTCTGCGCGAGGACAGTATCGTAATCGACTGTATCATAGCGTTTTGCCTGCGGATTGGTCTTGGGATCGCTATCGTAGATCCCGTCCACCGAAGTGCCCTTGAGCAGCGCATCGCACTGCATCTCCGCCGCGCGCAGCGCTGCGCCCGAATCGGTCGTGAAGTACGGCGCGCCGACGCCAGCGGCGAAGATCACCACCCGGCCTTTTTCGAGGTGCCGTTCGGCGCGACGGCGGATCACCGGTTCGCAGACCTGGTCCATCTGCACCGCAGACTGCACCCGGGTGTGCACCCCGATCTGCTCGAGCGCGTTCTGCATCGCCAGCGCGTTCATGACCGTGGCGAGCATGCCCATGTAATCGGCCTGCGCCCGGTCCATCCCCTTGGCCGCCCCGGCCATCCCGCGGAAAATATTGCCCCCGCCGATCACCAGGCAGACCTGCAAGCCCGTCTCGGTCGCCGCCTTCACCTCCTTGGCGAGTTCGGCAACGAATTCGGGATCGATCCCGAACTGCTGACTGCCCATCAGCACTTCGCCGGACAATTTCAGCAAGATACGCTTGTAGCGGGGTGCGGACATAGGGTGGGCATCGCTCTCGGTAAGGTTTTGCGGGCCTTAGACCGATGGGCATAGGCTGCCAAGTGAGTGCAAAAGAAAACCTCCCCGAGACAGTCTCGGGGAGGACTAGATTGCATTCCAAACCCGTTCGCCCTGAGCTTGTCGAAGGGCTGCTACTTCTTGGTGTCTCAGTGTGACGCGCGAAGAAAAGGACAGTGCTTCGACAAGCTCAGCACGAGCGGGTTTTTGTTCTTGTTAGCGACAAAGTATGCCAACTTCCTGAGAAGCAATTATGAGGATGTCATGCTGCTAGCAGCCCTTCTCGCCGCCGCCACTCCGACGTGGGACGAAGAACTACGTGCATCAATAACTGCGCGCGAGGCCGCCTATCGCGCCTATGACGCCTGCATGATGCTCAATGTCGTAACATTGTCAGACGCTCACCCAACGGAGCCAGCTGCCACTATCGTCAAGGCAAGCGAGCATCGCTGTCTAACTGAATGGATCGCTCTTGACCTGGCAATCGGGCGTTTCGCAATCTGGGCCCACCAAGACGGAGAGAAACTATCCGCAGAATGGAAAGATAATGCCTACGCGAAATACCTCTCTTTGGTACTCGAAGCCCGCGGCTCCGCTACAGGCGATTAGCGTCACATCGGTCGCTCATGTGACGCTTCGCCAAACGTCGCCCTAAGGCTTGGTATGCCCCTCCACCACCCGCTGCGCGGGCGGTCCCCCTCCCCGAGACCGGCTCGGGGAGGATTTGAAATTGTTACGCCGTCGGCTGTGGCACGCCCGAGGCTGCGGCAACCTCAGCAGCGAAATCGCTGACTTCCTTTTCGATGCCTTCGCCGAGCTGGAAACGGACGTAGTCCTTTAGCACGATCGCCGAACCGGCTTCCTTCGCCGCATTGGCGACGACCTGCGCGACCGGCGTCTTGTTATCCATCACGAAGACCTGGCTGAGCAGGGCATTGTCCTTGGCGAACTTCGCGGCGGCACCGTCGGCGCGCTTGGCGAGGATGTCGGCCGGGATTTCCTTGCCGCTCTTGGCGGCTTCCTCGGTGGCCTTTTCGAGCGCGATCTTGCGTTCGCGGTCGAGCACTTCGGGGTCGAGATCGTCAGCCGAGAGCGCCATCGGGAAGGCGGCGGCGATGTGCATCGCGATCTGCTTGCCGAGTGCTTCGAGCGCGGCCTTATCGCCTTCGCTTTCCAGCGCGACCAGCACGCCGATCTTGCCGAGCATCGGCGCGGCGGCGTTGTGCATGTAGGGCACGACCAGACCGCTGGAGACCGAAACGGTCTTCATGCGGCGGACCTGCTGGTTTTCACCGATGGTGGCAACGTTGGAGGTCAGGGTGTCGGCCACGGTGCCGCCGCCCGGATAGGCCGCGGCCTTCAGCGCGTCGACATCGTCCGCGCCCAGGCCCAGGGCGACTTCGGTGGTCTTGCGCACGAAGTCCTGGAACTGGTCGTTCTTGGCAACGAAGTCGGTTTCCGAGTTGACCTCGACGGCCACGCCCTTGGTGCCGGCAACGGCCACGCCGACCAGGCCCTCGGCCGCGGTGCGGCTGGACTTCTTGGCAACGGCCGCGAGGCCCTTGGCGCGCAGCAGATCGACCGCGGCTTCCATGTCGCCGCCGGTCTCGTCCATTGCCTTCTTGCAATCCATCATGCCGGCGCCGGTGCGCTCGCGCAGGTTCTTCACGTC
>CAZVMC010000036.1:0-17154 GCA_964628635.1 uncultured Novosphingobium sp.
GACGTGACCAACGTTCGCTCTGCGTTGTGGAAGATGTCGCCGATCTCTGGGCGCTCGATCGGGCCAAGCTGTTCACCGGGCGCTATCATGTGCTCGGCGGGCGGCTCTCGGCGCTGGACGGGGTGCGGCCGGAGGACTTGACGATTGCAAAGCTGCTCGAGCGGGTCGCCGCCGGGGGGATCGACGAAGTGGTCCTCGCGATGAACGCCACGCTCGAAGGCCAGACCACGGCACATTACATTGCCGAGCGGCTGGAGGGCTTTCCATTGCGGATCACCCAATTGGCCCACGGCCTGCCGGTGGGAGGAGAGCTGGATTACCTCGACGAGGGTACCCTCGCGCAGGCGCTGCGCGCGCGGCGGCCGGTGGGATGAAGTTTGTTCACGCAAAGGCGCAAAGGCGCGAAGCCGATGTGACGGGCCGAAGGCCAGTATTTCTGAAGACCCAGGCCTAGTGCGGCAACTTCGGAAGATTGTTGCGGCTACGCCGCAAGCAAAACATCTTTGCGCCTTTGCGTGAATCAAAAATCCCAAGGTTGAAGGACAGCGCAAGGACGACTATCTGCGCCTCATGGCCATCCGCGAAATCCTCGAAGTACCCGATCCCCGTCTCAAGGTGATCTCCAAGCCTGTCACTCAGTTCGATGACGAGCTCAAGGCGCTGGTCGAAGACATGTTTGAGACGATGTATGATGCCCCCGGGATCGGCCTCGCCGCGATTCAGGTCGGGGTGCCACTGCGGGTGCTGGTGATCGATCTGCAACCCGAAGATCCCGATGCTGAGCCGGTGGCTTGCAACCATGATGGCCACCATCATCATCACCAGCCGACCAAGCGCGAGCCACGGATTTTCATCAATCCGGAAATTCTCGATCCTTCTCAAGATCATGCGGTCTACAGTGAAGGCTGTCTCTCGGTTCCGGATATCTACGCCGATGTCGAACGTCCGGCTCGCATCCGCGCACGCTGGCAAGATCTAGAGGGCAAGGTCCATGAGGAAGAGATGGACGGGCTGATGGCCACCTGCCTGCAGCACGAGATGGACCACCTCGAAGGGATCCTGTTCATCGATCACCTCAGCCGCCTCAAACGGCAGATGGCGCTCAAGAAGCTGGACAAGCTGCGCAAGGCGGCTTGATGGGGCTGGCGTTCCCGCTCCGTTCCGGATAGCGTGGTCCGATGGATTCGACGCTAACCGCAATCATCACCCTGCTGCTCGGTCTTGCCTTTGGTGGCGGGATCGGTTGGCTGCTGGCTTTACGCCCCGTGGCCGACTTGCGGGTGCGGTTGGGGGAGAGCGAGGCGGAGGCTAAAGAGCTGGACAGCCGCTTTCGCCAGGCAATCACCGAACTCGGCGATGCGCGGATTGAGGTGGCGACCTTGCAGGCCAATGCCGCCAATTTCGAGGAACAGAAGGCCGGGCTGATGCAGGCGCAGGCCAGCCTCAAGGCCGAATTCGAAGCGGCGGGCGCGAAGATTCTGGGGCAGGCGCAGGAGGTGTTGCTCGAACGCGCGCAGCAGCGCTTTGCCCAGTCGGAAGAGAAAAATGAGGCGCGGATCAAGGCTTTGCTTGAGCCTGTGGGTCAACGGCTAGCATCCTATGAGGCGCAGGTCGGGCGACTGGAGAAGGAGCGCGTTGACGCTTTTGGTCAGCTTGGCGGGCTGATCCAGTCCTTGCGCGAAGGGCAGGAACAGGTTCGGGCCGAGGCAGCGCGGCTGGGCAATTCGCTGACCAATGCTCCCAAAGCGCGCGGGCGCTGGGGGGAGCGCGCACTTCAGAATGTGCTTGAACAGTGCGGGTTAAGTGAACACACCGATTTCGATCTTGAACACTCGCTCGATACCGATGAGGGGCGGCTGCGGCCCGATGCGGTGGTCCATGTGCCGGGGCAGAAAAAGCTGGTGATCGATGCCAAGGTTTCGCTCAACGCCTATCAGGCGGCGTTTGAATCGAGCGACGATTTAGAGCGCAAGCGGCATCTCGATCTGCATGCGAAGTCGATGCGCGGGCATGTCCAGACGCTGGGGGCCAAGTCTTACCAGAGCCAGTTTGCCGAAGCACCGGACTATGTGGTGATGTTCGTGCCGGGTGAGCACTTTGTTGCCGCAGCGCTGGAGCATGATCCGGAACTTTGGGATTTTGCGTTCCATAACAAGGTCCTGCTTGCCACTCCTACCAATCTGGTGGCGATTGCCCGGACCGTGGCAATGGTGTGGAAACAAGACCGGCTGGCGCAGGAAGCGGTGGAGATCGGGCGGGCCGGGGCCGAGCTCTATGATCGGCTGGCGGTGGCTGCCGATCACCTCAAGGGGATGGGCGCGGGGCTGGAGCGAGCGGTGCGCAAGTATAATGATTTCGTCGGCAGTTTTAAGCGCAACGTGCTGTCCTCCGGGCGGCGACTCAAGGACAAGGGCATCGAAATCGGCAAGCGCGAGATTGACGATGTGCCGCTGGTCGAAGCCGCGCCGCGCTACACTGAGGGTGTCAATGAAGGCCTTGATCGGGCCATCGAACATTCCGATAGCGCAGCGACGGAATAGTCTTACCCCGCCTTGCGCAGCACCACTGTGTGTCCGCCGCCCTGCAGCGTCATTCGATCACCGCTGAGCACGTAGGTGGGCTTGCTTTCGAACAGCATTCCCAGCGCCCGTTCCTGCTCCATCAGGCCGTCGCAATACATCATGGTCGAAACAAACGGCCCGGTGATCAAGCGGCCGTCTTTGGCTGACCACTCGCCGCCGAGGCCATTGCAACCGGCAGTGGCGCTGATCCGGTCGGGCAGAAATTCAACGCCAGCACGCGGCGATTTGGGGGCCGCGCCATCGATCGTGACGATTTGCCATTTGCTTGGGCCGAGCGGCTCCGCGCCGACCTGAGTAGTGGTGCAGGCGGCGAGCAAGGTGAGGGCGAGGAGGGGGGATTTGGTGAGCATGACAGCAATTTAGCGAAGTGCGGCTGATCGCGCGATGAACAGTTTACCGCCCCAAAAGGGGGAGGATTGTGTGGTTAGTCGCCCAGCGCCGCCAAAGCCTCGTAAGCCAACACCGCTCCCGCCACCGCCGCGTTCAGGCTGTCCGCGCGGCCTTTCATGGGCATGGTTACTCTGAGATCGCATTCCGCTTCGTAGGCCTCCGGCAAGCCGCGACTTTCATTGCCGACCAACAGGAAGCACGGTGCGGCATAAGCCGCGCTGCGATAGTCGACCGCATCGCGTAAACTCGCCGCGACCAGCTGACCCGCGCCGCCGCGCAACCAGGGCAAAAACTCCTCCCACCGGGACTGCGCAATTCGCTGCGTAAACACCGCCCCCATGCTCGCCCGCACCGCCTCTACGCTGAACGGATCGGCGCAATCGTCGATCAGGATCAGGCCACCTGCGCCCACCGCGTCGCCAGTCCTCAGCATGGTGCCAAGGTTGCCCGGATCGCGCAGCGCCTGGGCTACCAGCCAGATCTTGGCGCTCGAACGGTCAAGCGCCGCCAACGCGGTATCGAATTCCGCAAAGACTCCGGCGACGGCTTGCGGGTTTTCCTTGCCGGTGATCTTGGCCAAGATATCGGCGCTGGTTTCGATCACCTCACCCCCGGCGGCGAGCACATCGGCCTCCAGCGCAGTGAGCAAAGGATGTGCCTCGCGCCCGCTGGCCATCACCAGCAGTTCGGGCAGGTGGCCGGATTCGCGCGCATCGGTCAGCAGCCGCAGACCCTCGGCCAGGAACCTGCCTGCCGCCTTGCGGTGCTTCTTCTCACGCAGCGAGCGCAGGTATTTGACGGTGGGGTTGGAAAACCCGGAGATTTCGCGGCGCGGCAAGATCAATCCTCGCCGAAGCCGTCCTTGACCAGGCCGACCAGCCGGAGCAGCGCGGTGTCGCAGTCTTCGCCGCTGACGATGATGTCGACGCTATCGCCTTTGGCCGCGCCCAGCATCATCAGGCCCAGGATCGATCCGCCCGCTGCGCTGTTGCCATCCTTGGCCACGCGCACCTCCAGGCCAGTTGGCAGCCCCGCGACCATGTTGACGAATTTGGCGCTAGCCCGGGCATGGAGCCCGCGGTTGTTGACGATTTCGACCGTTTCGCGTGCTTCTGCCATGTTCCCCCCCGGCTTCGCTCAAGCGTCCTGCCCGAGGAACTCGGAAGCAATGGTGATGTAGTTGCGACCGGCATCGCGGGCAGCGGCGGTGGCTTTGGCCAAATCCATGCAGCCGCGCGCCTTGGCAAGGCGGATCAGCATCGGCAGGTTGATCCCGGCGATCACTTCCACCTTGCCGCTTTTCATCAGCGAAATCGCGAGGTTGCTGGGGGTGCCGCCGAACAGGTCGGTCAAGACGATCGCTCCGGCACCGTTGTCGACCATCGCAATCGCTTCGGCAATCTCACGCCGACGGGCTTCCATATCGTCATTCGGGCCGATGCAGACGGTCGCGACGGCTTCCTGCCGGCCAACAACGTGCTGCATCGCGTTGACGAACTCCTCCGCGAGCTTGCCGTGCGTGACGAGGACCATGCCGATCATGCGGGGGTAGGGCTCCGATCAAAGGGGCGCAAAGCGAATCGCCCCGGAGGATGGCGGAGGCCAATGCAGCGGTTTGCCTGCATGGTCAATGCTATCGCCGTCACTGGCGCCCTTCAACCGCATCGGCGGCGCGTGCGCCCAGGTTGCGGTGGATCAGCGTGGGGGCATAGCCGGCCTTGCGGAGCTCCTTGCCTAACAGTTCGGCGAGATAGACCGAGCGATGCCGCCCGCCAGTGCAGCCAAACGCCACATTGACATAGGCCTTGCCTTGCGCGCGGTAGCGCGGGAGCAGAAACAGTACCAGCTCGCGGATCCGCTCCCAGGCTTCGGCAAACGCCGGATCCTTGCGGATGAACGCGCCGACCGGCGCATCGCGCCCAGTCTGTTCGCGCAGCTTGTCGACCCAATGCGGGTTGTCGAGGAAGCGCATGTCGAACACCAGATCGGCGCTGGGAGGCATCCCGCGCGCGAAGCCGAAGCTGGTGACGGTGACTGTCATTGCGCGGTCCGACAGCGGCAGGAACTGCTCACGCACCGCAGACTGCAAATCGTTGGCGGTGAAGCTGGTGGTCGAGATCACAAGATCGGCCCAGCGCCGCAGCGGCTCCATCAGCTCGCGCTCGGCGGCGATCCCGCTGGCGGCCGGCATATCGTCCGCCAGCGGATGGCGGCGGCGGGTTTCGTTATAGCGCCGCTCCAGCTCGGCGCCCGCGCAATCGAGAAACAGCGTGGTCAGTTCCAGATCGGCGCGCTGGGTCAGCTTCTTGACCCGGTCGATCACCTTGTGCGGATTGAAGCCTCTGGTGCGCGAATCGAAGCCGATCGCAAGCGGAGCGGGCAGTTCAGTCTCGGTGCTGTCGATCAGCCGGTCGAGCAGGCGAATCGGGAAATTGTCGATCGTTTCCCAGCCCAGATCCTCCAGCACTTTGAGCGCGGTCGACTTGCCCGCGCCGAGCAGCCCGGTGACGAGCAAGACGCGCTGTTTGGGGGCGGGCGGCGCTTTGGACATAGTCGGGATGTGGGGCGGGGCGCGGGGTTTGTCCAGCTAGAGCATGGCTTCGAAACGGTGAACAAGCTCCTCGCCTAAAGGCGAGGATCAAATCACTGGCGTAGTCCGTACTTCTCCAGAGCAGCTTCGACCCGCAGCGCCAGCACCGGGCTGTGCGGCCAGAGCATGACCAGTGGCACCCGGCATTCGCCGATCCACTCGGCGATGGCCGCCTCGATGTAGCGCGGAGCATTGTCATAGAGCAGCACCGCCAGCGCAATCGGGACATTGCGCGCGGTCGGATAGTCGAACAGGCCCAGGTTGCGGATTTCGAGCTTCCCGGCGATGGTTTCGGGCGGATCGGCATAGAGCCTTTCGCCCACTTCGGTGAGTTCCACCCCATCATCGCCGACCAGCACGGCTCCGCGATCGATCAGCGCCAGCGCGAGGCTCGATTTGCCCGATCCCGGCTCGCCCCGGATCAACACGCCGCGGCCATTGATGGACACACAGGTTGCCTGAAACGGCATGGTCAATCCTCCTCTGGACGCTCGGCATAGACCGGCAGACGCAGTTCCAGACAAGCGCCGGGTCTGCCGTCGGGGCGGTCGATCGCTTCGAGTGAGCCATCGTGCGCCACCGCGATGGTCCGGGCGATGGCGAGGCCCAACCCGGAGTGGCTGCCGAAGTCTTCGCCTTCGGGGCGCAGCGAGTGGAAGCGTTCGAACACTTTGGTACGGGCTTCGGGCGCGATCCCGGGGCCATCGTCCTTAACCCGCAGCACCACATCCTCTTCCTCGCGCTGCAAGGTAACTGTGACTGCGCCGTCTGGCGGTGAAAAGGAGGCGGCATTGTCGAGCAGGTTGACCAGCACCCGTTCCAGCCGGGCCGCATCACCGGCGACCAGCCAAGGTCCCCGTCCACGCGCCACGACGGAAACGCCATGTTCGCCGCGCTCGGCGCGTGATCCGGCCAGTGCGCGGGCGAGGGCGGCCAGATCGACCGGATCGAACTGGGCGCGGCTGAGCTCGGCATCGATCCGGCTGGCTTCGGCGATCTCGGTCACCAGCCGGTCGATCCGCTGCACATCGTGGCTGGCAATCGAGGTGAGTTGCTGTCGCAGTGCCGGGTCTTCGACCTTTTCAAGCGATTCAAGCGCCGAGCGCAAACTGGCGAGCGGGTTCTTGATCTCATGCGCGACGTCCGCGGCGAAAGCCTCCACCGAATCGATCCGCTGGCGCAGCGCGCCGCTCATGTCGGACAGCGCGCGGGCGAGCAGGCCGATCTCGTCGCCACGCTCGGGCAGGCGCGGCACCACCACTTCGCGCGCGCGCCCCAGCCGCACCCGCACCGCCGCGCGGACCAGTGCGCGCAATGGCCGCACGATTGTCCGCGCCAGAAACAGCGAAAGCAGGATCGAGATCAGGAACGTCACCCCGATGATGATCCCCAAGGTGCCGCGCGCATCGCGCACCGCCTGGGTCACATCGACTGCGTTGCGAGTGGAAAGCAGCATTTCCCCGACAATCCCAACGGGCGTGGCCGCATTGATCACCGGGGTCTGATCGGGCGCGGCGCGCTGCACCACAATCGCGGCATCGATTTTCGCGGCTTGGATCAGTTCAGGCCAAGCACTGGCTTCATCCTTGGCGGGGTCGGAGTATGGCGGGATCGGATTGGAGCCAAGCAGCCGGTCCATGCCCCGGTCGAGCCAGCGCGCCACATCCTGATACCATGGTTCGCCCGCCGGATCGGCAAAAGCAAAAGATGGCTCCGCGATCTGAAATGTATCGATCTTCAGTCGTCCCTTGATGTCATAGAGCCGCAGACGCAGTTTGTGCTCGGCAGCAATCCGCGCGAGCAGCGCGCGGCGGCCGGGGGTGGGCGTTTCGGCGAGGGCATCGGCGATCAGCTCTGCTTCGCTTTTGGCCAGCTGGAAGCGCCCGGCGATGAGCTGGTTGCGGTAGGAATCGAGATAGAACAGACTGCCCGCCAGCAGGGCCAGCGCAATGATGTTGACCGCAAGGATGCGCGCGGTCAGTGAGGTCCGCCGGGTCCAGTTGAGCCGCCCGGCGCTGCGCTCGGCAAGTTCGATCGCGGCCTGCTTGGAGGCGTCAACTATCTGCAAAGGAATAGCCTGCGCCGTAGAGCGTCTCGATCCCGGAGAATTGCGGATCGACCTGCCGGAATTTGCGCCGCAGCCGCTTGATGTGGCTGTCGATCGTGCGGTCGTCGACGAAAACATCGTCGTCATAGGCCGCGTCCATCAGCTGGTTGCGGCTCTTGATCATGCCGGGGCGGGTGGCGAGGGCTTCGAGGATCAGAAACTCGGTCACTGTGAGTGAAACCGGCTTGTCGTCCCAGGTTACTTGGTGACGCGGCGGGTCCATGGTCAGGCGGCCGCGACGGATCGGTTCGTCGGCAGCTTTCTCACTCTCAGGCTCACTAATGCCGCGAACCAGCTCGCTGCGGCGCAAAATCGCGCGGATCCGGGCCACCAGCAGTCGCTGGCTGAACGGCTTGGTGATGTAGTCGTCCGCACCCAGCGCAAGGCCTAGCGCCTCGTCGGGTTCCTCATCCTTGCTGGTCAGGAAAATCACCGGCAGCGCGGATTTCGCGCGCAGCGCCTTCAGCAGTTCCAGCCCGTCCATTTGCGGCATCTTGATATCGCAGACCGCCAGATCGGGCGGATTTTCCAGCAGCGCCTTCAGGGCTGTGGCCCCGTCGGTATAGACCCGAGTCGCGAAACCTTCAGCCTGGAGCCCGATCGAGACCGAGGTCAGGATGTTGCGATCGTCATCGACCAGCGCGATCGTCTGTTGCGGCTGCGGGGCGTTGGGTTCGGCCATCGGGCGGGACTCTTGGCCCAAGGGGCCTGAAACTGTTGCGCGGGAACAAGGGGTTAGCCCGCTTCCCGCGTAGGCGCAATCGGCCTCACTAACACTGGTGTAAACGATTGATTAAGTTCTTGTTTGTCCCGGCAGCCGGAGCGAATTGACGGAATCGTACAGGCGGACTAAGGGCCTCGTCGAATCCTTTGCATAGGTATGCAGATTTCGTCGTCCGGGGTGCTATACCGGACGGGTAAACAACGGAGATTGCCTTGACCGGGACCCTTTCAACGCCGCTTTCAGCTCAGGGCTTTGTGACTGCGGCCACGCTGCATGCCAACCTCGGCACGGCAGAACTGGTTGAGCATGCGCTGAAGCGCGGTGAGGGCCAGTTGACCAAACACGGCGCGCTGCTGGTCGATACCGGCAAGTTCACCGGCCGCAGCGTGAAGGACAAATACGTCGTTCGCGATGCCGTTACCGAAAGCACGATCAACTGGGGCGCGATCAACCAGCCGATGGACGGCGCGCACTGGGCGAACCTCAAGGCTGATTTCCTCGCCGCGCTCAAGGATCAGGGCGAGCTTTACGTGGCCGATCTGTTCGGCGGCTCGCAGCCGGAATACCGCGTGAACGTCCGCGTGATCACCCAGCTCGCCTGGCACAGCCTGTTCATCAAGACGCTGCTGGTGCGCCCGACGGCTGAGGAACTGGCGGGCTTCGCACCCGAATATACCATCATCAACCTGCCCAGCTTCAAGGCCAATCCGGAACGCCACGGCTGCCGCAGCGACACCGTGATTGCGGTCAACTTCACCGAAAAGCTGATCCTGATCGGCAACACCGAATATTCGGGCGAGATGAAGAAGGGCGTGTTCGGCCTCCTCAACTTCCTGCTCCCTGCGCAGGGCGTGATGCCGATGCACTGCAGCGCCAATATCGGTGCCGACGGCAAGAGCGCGATCTTCTTCGGCCTGTCCGGCACCGGCAAGACCACGCTTTCGGCCGATGCCAGCCGCACGCTGATCGGTGACGATGAACACGGCTGGTCGGACCAGGCGGTCTTCAACTTCGAAGGCGGCTGCTACGCCAAGATGATCAACCTCTCGGCCGAGGGTGAGCCGGAAATCTACGCCACCACCAAGATGTTCGGCACGATCCTTGAGAATGTGGCGATGGACCCGGCCACGCGTGAGCTGGATTTCACCGACGCCAGCAAGACCGAGAACACCCGCGGCGCCTATCCGATCGAGTTTATCCCGAACGTTTCGGAAAAGAACCTCGGCCCAGCACCGTCGAACGTGATCATGCTGACCGCCGATGCCTTTGGCGTGCTGCCCCCGATCGCGCGGCTGACCCCCGATCAGGCGATGTACTACTTCCTCTCGGGCTATACCGCCAAGGTCGCCGGCACCGAAATCGGCGTGACCGAGCCCGAAGCGACCTTCTCCACCTGCTTCGGCGCGGCCTTCATGCCGCGCCATCCCAGCGTCTATGGCAACCTGCTCAAGGAGCGGATCGCCAAGGGCGGGGCCCAATGCTGGCTGGTCAACACCGGCTGGTCGGGCGGCAAGGCCACCGAGCCGGGGATCAAGCGGATGCCGATCAAGGTCACTCGCGCGCTGCTCAACGCCGCGCTCGATGGCAGCCTGAACGACGTTGAGTTCAAGCGCGATCCGAACTTTGGCTTCGAAGTACCTGTTGCCGTTGATGGAATTGACAGCAATATCCTCAACCCGCGCGCTGCCTGGACCGATGGCGAGGCCTATGACCGGACCGCGCAGGAACTGGTCGCCAAGTTCATCGCCAACTTCGAACAATTCGAACAACACGTCGACGAAGGCGTACGCCAAGCGGCCCCCACCGCCGCCTGACCGGCCCGGAACCCCGGGCCTTCCAACGAAGTCCCGGAGTTTCCGAAATGACCGATTACCCGATCCGCCTGTTTACCGACGATGCTGCCGTGCGTCATGTCGGTGAGGGCCTTCTTGCCTGCACATTGCCGCGCGCCGAATGGACGCATGAGGCACACCTTGCGGCCTGCCTGTGGCTGCTGACAGAACGCCCCGATATCGCCGCTGAAACCGAACTGCCGGGGATCATCCGCGCCTATAATGTGAGTGTCGGCGGGGTGAACGACGATACGCAGGGCTACCATGAGACGCTGACCCAGCTCTACATTCGCGGCGTGCGGGCGTTCCTGTCCGGCAGTGCGGAGCGCGGGCTGGCTGAACGGGTCAATACGCTGCTATCCAGCGAACTCGGCGCGCGCGACTGGCCGCTGCGGTTCTATTCACGCGAGCGGCTGTTCTCGGTCGCGGCGCGGCGCGGCTGGGTTGAACCGGACCTTGCGCCGATAATTTAGGGCCTGTCCCTCAATTATCGCAGCCGTGCTTCTTGAGCCTTCGCGTGCGGTCGATGGGCCATGGTTCCGCGATGGTGCAGAATGATTCGCGCGAAGGCGCGAAGAGAGCAAAGGGCGCAGAGGTGTTTTGCTTGGGCCGTGGAATGCGCTCTTCGCGATCTTTATCATTCTTCGCGGCTTCGCGCGAACTTTCCTAGGCTCGATTGCCGCTTCCCCAACGCCACAAACCGGCGCATGATCGGTGCTTTCCTAGGAGGAGTCGCATCATGGGTATTTTTGACAGCATTCTTGGCCAGGTTGGTCAGCACGCCGATGTCGGCAATCTTGCCAGTAAGCTCGGCATCCCGAGCGAGATGGCCGAGAAAGCCATAGCCGCGCTGGGGCAATCGCATGGCGAACCGGGCGACACTATTGCCGGTGCTGCTGCCAAGACCGGGCTCGATCAGGGCACGCTTGGCAAGATCGTCGAGCAGATCGGCGGTGAGGGGTCGCTTGGCGAGTATGCCAAGACCTTGCAAGACAACCCCGCCGCCAAGGGCCTGCTCGGCATGCTGGACCGCGATGGCGACGGCAATCCGCTCAATGATCTTGGCGGGATCGCCAATATGGCCAAGGGGCTGTTCGGGAAGAACTGATCCCGATGCGCGCGGCGCTGCGCGGATTTGTCGCGCTGTTCGGAATGGTGTGCGTCGGCATCGCGCTGACGCACATCTTCGTTGGACCATCGTCCATCCCCGGCTCGGTGCCGGTCAATGCTACCATGGACAGCGAAGACCGGTTTTACGCCACATTGTTTCTCGGCTTCGGCGCGGCACACATCTGGTGCGCGCGCGATCTGGTGCGGCGCGCCAATATTCTGCTGGCCATGCAAGCGGTGTTCTTTCTGGGCGGCATCGCGCGGTTGATCTCTTGGGCGCAGGTCGGTCCGCCGATCGGACTGTTCGTGTTCCTCGGCGCGCTTGAGCTAGTGATCCCGCCGCTGCTGTGGCTGTGGCTGCAGCGTGCCTACCCCGCGATATAGCGCCCGACATTCTCCGCCAGCACATCAAGCGGCACATTGCCGCCATCAAGCACCGCCTGGTTGAAATCGCGGATATCGAAGCGCTTGCCCATCTCGGTTCGTGCCCGCGCGCGCTGGCGCAGGATTTCGCTGTGGCCGATCTTGTAGCCGCAGGCCTGGCCCGCCCAGGAGCAGTATCGGTCGACTTCCGAGGCGACCTCGCTCTGTCCTGATCCGTTGGTCTTGCTGAACCAGTCGATCGCCTGCGCCCGGCTCCAGCGCTTGGCATGAAGCCCGGTATCGACCACCAGCCGGCAGGCGCGGAAGCTGATCGATTGGAGGTAGCCGAGCTGGCCGACCGGATCGCCTTCGTAAGCCCCGAACTCATCGCCAAGGGTTTCCGAGTAGAGCGCCCAGCCTTCGGAATAGGCGTTGAACGCGAGCAGTGTGCGAATCAGCGGCAATTGGTTGGCATATTCACCCTGCCAGACATGGCCGGGGATGCCCTCGTGAAAGCCCAGCGTTGCCACGCCGAAGCGCGAGTGGCGGTCGGTATCGCCGAGGTTGAGCCAGATTTTGCCCGGTACGGTCCCGTCAATTGAACCCGCTCCCCCATAAGCCCCGGGAGCGCCCGCTTCCTCGGCTAGGGGCAGGCGGCGGATCTCCAGATTCCCGCGTGAGAGGCGGCGGAACATCTGCGGCAGCTTGGTACGGATGAAATCGATCTTGCCCTGCATCGTCGCGATGATCTCGGCCCGGCCGGCATCGCTCTGCGGGAACTTGAAGCGCTGATCGTCGCCCAGCGCGGCCATCCGCTCACCCACCGTGCCGCTGGTGTAGCCGAGCCCGCGCAGGATCGGGTCCATCCGGTCTTGCAGCAGCTTGACCTGATCGAGGCCTTCCTTGTGGACCTCGTCAGGCGTCATCCGCGTGGTGGTGCTGGCGCGCAGGGCCCAGGCGTAGAACTCGTCGCCCTTGGGCCGCGCCCAGAGTCCGGGGGCATCGGTGGCATGGCCGCGCTGGACTTTGAGCTCGGCAAGTTGGCGCTCCAGCGCAGGGACCACTTTGGTGCTGACGATTTCGCGCGCGCGGCGATCCCAATCGCCGGGGAAGTCCTTGGCGCGGGTAGTAAGCGAAGTGACCAGCCCGCCGCCTCCGCGCGCTTCGGTGAGCGTGGCTTCCATCTGCTTCAGCGTCTTGTCGATCAGGAAACTGGGCGCGATCAGGCCCATGGCGTGGGCGGATTTCAGCCGCTCAAGCTCACCATCGAGCTGGACCGGGAAGGCTGCCAGCCGATCAAGATAAGCCTCGGCATCCTCCGCGCTTTTGACCGGATGGTCGCTATCGAGGAAACGCGGGGTGTCGAGATAGGCCCCGACATTCTGGATCACCACATAAGGCGTGTTGCGCCAGCCACCCACTGCAACATCGCCATAGGGCAGGGCGAGACCGTCCAGCCCGACCGAATAGGCGCTCTTGATCACGGCAAGGCTGGTGCGCAGCTGGGGATCCGTGGCGCTGCCGATCAAACCTTCGGCGATTGCCAAACCGGATTGAAGCTGCTGCTTGAGCGCTATTTGTCCGGCAATCGATCGGTCCCCCAAGCGCCGCCGCAGCCCGGCCTTTGCGCCCACATCGATACCCAGCGAGGTAGCGCTTTCGGGGTTGGCCTTGATCAGCCGCCAGGCGATGTCTCCCAGCGCTTTGGTCGCATCGGGGGCTTGGGCAATTGGCGCGACAACCTTTGGTGCGCAGGCGGATAGCGATGTTGCGGCGAGCGCGGCCGCAAATTGACGGCGGGAAAGCTTGAGTTGGTTCATTGGGGGAGAATGTCCGGGCATGTGGGACAAGTCAAACGCGCTGGTCGAACAAACGAAAAGGCCGGGCTGCCTTTCAGCAACCCGGCCCCTCTCGGTGATTGTGAAACTCTCAGTCGAGCAGTTCGGCCGGAACCGATCCGCCGTTTTCGGCGAGCGCCTTCATCACCTGCTTGTGCAGCATGATGTTGTCTTCGGCCGAGCCTTCGTAGCTGGCGTTACCCAGCTCGGTGGCGAGTTCCTTGCGGTTGGCATAGCTCGAATCGATATCGAGCAGCTTCATCAGATCGACGATCGACGTGCGCCAGTTGAGGCCGTCGGCGCCGGGCATCGCGGCAAGATTGGCGACCACGTCAACATCGGCAACGGCATAGCTGGGCGCCGGTTCGGGGGCCGATACCGGCGCGGCGGCATCGACCGGCGGCGTGGCGGCCTGCGCAGGCTTGCCGAAAATCGCATCCTTTATCCTGCCGAAAATGGACATCGCAAAATACTCCTGACCCTGGGCTCGGCGATATGCCGATCCATGTTCCCATGCTGCGCGATTGTCCTAGCATGGTCAAGGGCTTGGCGATAGGGTCAGTGGGCAACCGGCGCGGATGCTCCGGGCCGGAATGAGATTCGGAAAGGTCAATGAAATGAACATGCTGGATATGCTGCGCGGCACGGGTGCACTCGATTCGATCGCCGGTCAGCTTGGGGTTTCACCCGAAGTCGCTGCGACAGGGGCTTCGGTGCTGCTTCCCGCGATCGTTGGCGGTTTCCAGAAGCAAAGCGATGCAGCCGGCGGCGGCGCAGGCGGGCTTGGCTCGATCGTCGACGTTCTCGGCAAGCTGGGGGGCGGGGGCCTCGCCACCAACGTGATCGCGCCACAGCCGACCAATGTTGCGGCGGGGAACGACATCCTCGGTCAGATCTTCGGTTCGAAGGACGTCAGCCGTTCGGTTGCTGCAGCCGGGGCCAGCCAGACCGGGCTCGATCCCGAGCTGCTCAAGAAGATGCTGCCGCTGCTGGCGATGCTGGTCGGTGGCTATCTCTCAACGCGCGGCGGCGGGCAGGACGGCGGTTTCGGTTCGATCCTTGGCTCGATCCTTGGCGGCGGACAGAGCGCTGCTCCAGCCCCGGCTCCCGCGCAGTCAGGCGGGATGCTTGGCGGGCTGGGCTCGCTGATCGACATGGACGGCGACGGCAACCCGCTCGATGACATCCTCGGGATGGCGGCCAAGCTCGGGCGCTAAACCTTGTCGCTCGACCTCGTCCTGTCAATCCTGGTCCTCACCGCCATCGCGCTGACCATCGGCGCGATGGCGGCGTGGCGCAAAGGCGCGCGGCAGAAGGCGGCGCTGATGCTGCTGCTGGCGGTGGTTTGCGGGGTTAACGTGGCGATCTGGACGCTGCCCGATGCGAGTGGAGCGGCGCCGGCTGGGCGGGAGTTGCGGTAGAGTTCCACCCCGCATTCCCAAAACCTACACCGTCACCCTGAACTTGTTTGAACAAGTTCAGCTTCGCTTCCAGGGTCCATCGTGCCGATAGCTCAGGTTCAGTCGATAGCGGCCAAGCGGCGCGGTTTTGCTGCCGAACAGCGCTACGGTTTGCGTCGAGAAATGGACCCTGAAACAAGTTCAGGGTGACGGGGTTTGATATTGGGCGGGGTCGCGCGCTGGTTTTACCGGATCGGGCAATCCGGGGCCAAGCGGAAGTCCAGATAGTTATCAACCGAGCGCATCATGTCATCGAGCTCGTGCTCGAAAAAGTGATTGGCGCGGGGGATTTCCTCGTGGTGGACGGTGATGTGGCGCTGGGTGCGTAGCTTGTCGACCAGCTTTTGCGAGGCACCCGGCGTTGCTACGGTATCCTGCGCGCCTTGCACCACGATGCCCGAAGCGGGGCAGGGGGCGAGGAAGCTGAAGTCATACATATTGGCGGGCGGGTTGACCGAGATCCAGCCACGGATTTCCGGGCGGCGCATGAGAAGTTGCATGCCGATCAGCGCACCGAAGCTGTAACCAGCGATCCAGGTCACCGAAGCCTCGGGGTGGATCGACTGGACCCAATCGAGTGCGGCGGCGGCATCGCTCAGCTCGCCGATCCCGTTGTCAAAGCTGCCCTGGCTGCGGCCGACCCCGCGGAAGTTGAAGCGCAGCGTGGCGAAGCCGCGGTTCACGAAGGTCTTGTACATCGCCATCGTGATCCGGTCGTTCATTGTCCCGCCAGCCTGGGGGTGCGGATGGAGGATCATCGCCACCGGCGCGCGCGGACGGGTGCCGGGCTGAAAGCGGCCTTCAAGTCGGCCTTCGGGACCGGGGAAAATGACGCTGGGCATAGGGCGAAACTCTGTTTGGCTTGGCACTAGGCGGTGGTCTGCGAAAATCGGCAGACCGGACCGGATAGGGCTGTGATCGGGAAGCGAGCGCTATATAGAAACGAGCAGCCGAAAAGCAACGATTGCGAACATGCCGATCTATTTAGACCATCAGGCGACCACGCCGCTCGCGCCCGAAGCGCTGGAGGCGATGCTGCCTTGGCTCGCAGGGCCAGAATCCATGGGCTTCGCCAACCCGCACTCGATGCACCGCGCCGGCCGTGCGGCGGCGGCGGCGGTCGAGGTTGCGCGCGAGCAGGTGGCGGGCCTGCTCCCCAAAGGCGGGCGCGTGATTTTCACCAGCGGCGCGACCGAGGCGGTCAACCAGGCGATCCGTTCGGTGCCGCGGGGAAAGATTGCCTACTCGGCGATCGAGCATTCGGCTGTGGTGAACGCGGCGCTCTCGACAGGCGCTGAGTGTCAGGTGCTGCCAGTCAGCGCCGAAGGGCTGGTCGATCCGGAAGTGGCGTTTGCCGAGGGGACCGGCCTTGTGGCGGTGATGCAGGTCAACAATGAGATCGGGACAATCCAGCCAGTTGAGCGGCTGGCTAAGCGCACGCACGAAGCAGACGCGTTGTTCCTGTGCGATGCGGTTCAGGGCGCGGGCAAGATCGCCCCGCCTGAAAATGCGGACCTGATCGCCATCACCGCCCACAAGCTCTACGGTCCCAAGGGCATCGGCGCGCTGTGGGTGCGTGACGGAGTGAAGGTGGGCGAACTGATCCACGGCGGCGGTCAGGAAGGAGGCTTGCGCTCAGGCACGCTATCGCCAGCCCTCTGCGCCGGGTTCGGTGCTGCGGCGGCGCTAGCGAAGAAGCGGATGGAGCAAGACTTCCAGCACGTCTCAGGCCTCGCCAGCCTGGCCCGCAGCATCCTCCATCGGTGGACGCTCAACGGCAGCGAAACCGCGCGCTGGCCCGGCAACCTCAACCTTCGGCTCGATGGCCTGAACTTCCCCCGCCTGCTCAGCGATTGCCGCGACATCGCCTTCTCGGCTGGCTCGGCCTGCGGCTCGGGCACCGGCGCGCCGAGCCGGGTGCTCTCGGCCATCGGGCTTGAGGCAAAGGAAGCGCGCAATTCGATCCGGCTGGGGTTCGGGCGCTACACCACGCGCGAAGAGGTGGAGGAGGCCTGCCACGCGCTCGAAGCTGCAGCGAAAGTGCAAGGCCTATGAAAGTAACTTTCATTACCGCCAAAGGCGATCGGGTCGAAGCTGAAGCCCAGCCCGGCGATACCCTGCTCGACATTGCCCAGGCCGCAGACATGCCATTGGAAGG
>CAZVMC010000036.1:17254-20719 GCA_964628635.1 uncultured Novosphingobium sp.
AGCCCGGCGATACCCTGCTCGACATTGCCCAGGCCGCAGACATGCCATTGGAAGGGACCTGCGAAGGCCAGATGGCCTGCTCGACCTGCCACGTGATCGTCGCGCCCGACTGGTTCGGCAAGCTCCCGCGCGCCAGTGAGGACGAAGAGGACATGATCGACCTCGCCGCCGGGGTGACGCGGACCAGCCGGTTGTCGTGCCAGATCGAGCTAACAGCGGAGCTTGATGGGATCGAGGTGCGGATTCCGGGGGAAAGCCGCGATATGCAGCGGCGCTAGGACTAAGGATCGAGTCGATCCTGCGAATGGAGGGGTCTGGACGATGAAAACACTAAACATCTGGTTGGGTTCGGTCTTTGCCACCTTGGCGACCGCCGCAGTTGCCGCAATCCCGACCACCGAAACCCTGACCTGCCCAGTTGACGGCAAAAAGTTCACCATCACCGGGACGGCCGTATGCTCTACGGTTGGTGGGTCGCAGGACTTCTTCCTGAAGGTCGAAACAAGCTGCGATTTCGTGATCAAGTTGCCGCGCTGCCCAGACAACGGCTTGCCGCTATACAAGGAATTCACTCCAGCCGAGGTGACGCTGCTCCAGGACTACCTCGCAACCGACGAATACAAAGCGTTGGCTGGCCGATCGCGGTTTGCCGTCGCCAAAAAGGTCGACGACTATCTGGTCGGCAAGGGCAGCGCGGCGGCCTTCGACTTCTGGAATGTGCTCGGCGGCTTGCAGCATGATCGCGCGGCCACCTTGAGCGATCCGGAATACATGGGCTGGCTGCAAACGACGGGCAAAGCCGAACTGGCCACTGTGCAAGGGATTGACGCCGCGGTGGTTCGCTTGGTTATGGCTTACGGGAGCTATCTCGCGGGCGAATTCGATGCCGCGAGCGCAGGACTTGCCGTCGTCCGGGCGGACGTGGCGGTGAAAGACCACTGGCTGGTCGAAGCCTATCTGACCCGCCTTGGAGCCTGTGTCGCAGCACGCGATGTGAAGCTGTGTCCGCCGGAGGGCAAGGTCAAACTCCGGGAATCATAAGCCGATACTAAGGCGCTGCGTAAAACCCGGCTGGCCGCATGGAAACCCTGCCCTCATCTTGCTAGGGCCGAGCCACAATGCCAACCAATACGACCGAACCCGATCCCTTCGATGCCATCGTTGACGCGCCTTTTGATGCCGCGTTGTCCGAGCGCTACCTTGTCTACGCGCTCTCTACGATCACTGCGCGCTCGCTGCCCGATCTGCGCGATGGGTTGAAGCCGGTGCACCGCCGCCTGCTCTGGGCGATGCGGCAGTTGAAGCTCGATCCCAGCCAGGCCTTCAAAAAATCGGCGCGCGTGGTGGGGGATGTGATCGGCAAGTATCACCCGCACGGCGATGCCAGCGTCTACGATGCGATGGTCCGCCTCGCGCAGGATTTCAGCCTGCGCTATCCGCTGGTCGAGGGGCAGGGCAACTTCGGCAATATCGACGGCGATAACGCCGCGGCCTATCGCTACACCGAAGCCCGGCTGACCAAGACAGCAATCCAGCTGATGGCGGGGCTGGACGAAGGCACGGTTAATTTCATCCCGACCTACAACGGAGAGGATGAGGAGCCGGAGATCTTCCCCGGCCTGTTCCCCAACCTGCTGGCCAACGGATCGAGCGGGATCGCGGTGGGGATGGCGACCAACATCCCCAGCCATAACGTCGCCGAGATCGTCGATGCGGCGCTGTTGCTGATTGACAACCCGCACGCCGAGCATGCCGAGCTGATGCAGCTGTTCCACGGGCCGGACTTCGCCACGGGCGGGGTGGTGGTGGACAGCCCCGAGGTAATCTCCCGCGCCTACGAAACCGGGCGCGGCGCGCTCCGGGTGCGGGGGCGGTTCTCGACCGGACGCAATGCCGATGGGGCCTGGGAAGAGACCGGGATCGAGAAACTCCCCGGCGGACAGTGGCAGTTGGTGATTTCGGAGATCCCCTACCAGCTCCAGAAGGGCAAGCTGATCGAACAGGTCGCCCAGCTGATCGCCGACAAGAAGCTGCCGATCCTCGAAGACGTGCGCGACGAAAGCGACGAGCAGATCCGTCTCGTCTTCGTGCCGAAAAGCCGCAACGTCGATCCAGAGCTGCTCAAGGAATCGCTGTTCAAGCTCACCGATCTCGAAACCCGCTTCGGGCTCAATCTCAACGTGCTTGATGCCAGCCGCACCCCCGGTGTGCTTTCGCTGAAGCTCGTGCTGCAGGAATGGATCAAGAGCCAGATCGAGATTCTCGTCCGCCGCAGCCAGCACCGGCTGGAGAAGATCGCCAGCCGGCTCGAACTGCTCGACGGCTACATCATCGCCTACCTCAACCTCGACCGGATCATCGAGATCATCCGCACCGAGGATGAGCCCAAGCCGGTGATGATGGCCGAATTCGCGCTGACCGACCGCCAGGCCGAGGCGATCCTCAACATGCGGCTGCGCAGTTTGCGCAAGCTTGAGGAAATGGAGCTGCGGCGCGAGCGTGACGATCTGCTGGCCGAGCAAGACGAGCTCAACAAGCTGCTCGAAAGCCCAGCCCGTCAACGCACCCGCTTGAAGCGCGATCTGGGAAATCTGCGCAAGGACTATGCCGAAGATACCGCGCTCGGCCGCCGCCGCACGACCATTGCCGAAGCTGCCCCGACGGTCGAATTCAGCATGGACGCGATGATAGAGAAGGCGCCGGTGACGGTGATCCTCTCGGCCAAAGGCTGGGTCCGCGGCGCTTCGGGCCACGAGGATCTCGCCAAAGAGTTCAAGTTCAAGGAAGGCGATGGCCCGGCCTTCGCGGTCCACGCCCAGACCACCGACAAGCTGCTGATCGCCTGCGATAACGGGCGGTTTTACACGCTGGGGGCAGATAAGCTCCCCTCGGCACGCGGGTTCGGCGAGCCGGTGCGAACGATGGTCGATATCGATGCGGGTGCTGAGATCGTCGCGCTGCTGGTCTACCGGCCCAAGGCGCAATTGCTGCTGGCCAGCAACGCCGGGCGCGGCTTCGCCGCGGAGGCGGATGAGCTGCTCGCCGAAACCCGCAAGGGCCGCGGGGTGATGACCACCAAGCCAGGGGTCAAGCTCGCCGTGGTGCGCGAGATCCCGGCCGAGCACGACCACGTCGCGATTGTAGGCGATAACCGCAAGCTGGTGATCTTCAGCCTCGAGGAACTGCCGGTGCTGGCCAAAGGGCAGGGCGTCACCCTGCAACGCTACCGCGACGGCGGACTGGCCGACGCGACCACGCTAAGGCTGGAGGAAGGCCTCAGCTGGCGGATGGGCGGCGATAGCTGTCGCACCCGGACCGAGAGCGACATGCGGCTCTGGAAGGTCGCGCGCGGCGCGGCGGGGCGGTTGCCGCCGACGGGGTTCCCTAGGGATAACAAGTTCTAGCTCTTCGGCACCAGCACCAGCGTCTCCCCCTCGACCCGCCAGCTGGCGAGCTGGCTGAGCA
>CAZVMC010000037.1:0-20329 GCA_964628635.1 uncultured Novosphingobium sp.
CACCGGCTGCTTGCTGGCGAAGGTCAGCACCACTGCCATCTGCAGCAACACGCGAAAAGTATCGCGGATGTTGTTGGGGTGAAACTCGGCAAAGCTCTCGGCGCAATCACCGCCCTGCAGCAGGAAGCCCTTGCCCGCCGCCACTTCCGCCAGATCGGCCTTGAGCGCGCGCGCCTCACCCGCGAAAACCAGCGGGGGGAAACTGGTCAGCGTATCTGTCACCCGGTCAAGCGCCACAGCATCGGGATAGCTTGGCAAATGCTTCGCCTGATGTGCTGTCCAACCTTCGGGGGTCCAGTTCGTAGCCACGATTTCGCTCCTTTGCGGAAGCGCGCCTTAGCTGCGCCTTCTCGCAAATGCAAAAGAGCTGTGCTTCACCGGCTGATGGTCACGCTACCGCCCGCCGGGACCGGCCGGCTTTGGCGGTACCGCTGTGGCCAACGTCTGTCCTTGCGGGATCACCGCGAGCCGCCAGCTGCTGTCCGCTCCCAGATACTTGCGTGCCAGCAGCTGCACTTGTTGCGGAGTCACATCGGTATAGTCCCGCATCACCGATCGAACCGTGCCGATCCGCGCCGGGTCGCTGGTCGCGCCTTCGAGCATATACATGAAGAAGGCGCTGCTCGATGTGGCACGGGTCAGCTGCTGGCGCAGCGGCTCAACCGTAAGCGCCAGTTCCTCCGCACTGGGCGGTCGCGCGATCAGATCGGCCGCGATTTCTTCTGCGGTCGCATAGAAGATCGGGACCTGCGCAGGCTCAAGCTGGGCCAGTGCATTGATTGCCCCGCCGTTCTCCAGATCGACCGGCCAGGTTGAGAAGACTTGCGGCGAATAGCTTGCTCCCAGCTTTTCGCGCATTCGCTGGAGCAGCCGGTTGGAGAACACTTCGGCCAGCACTTCGACCTGCCGGGATTCTGCAATCCCAGCCGCGCCCCCGCCGGTCGGCCAGGAAATCATCGCGGCGGACTGGTTGGCCGCCCCGCGGTGGTTGATCACCACCGGGGTGCGCGAAGCGGTTGGCACCATCATCCGCGCCGACGTGGTTGTCGCCGGCAGCGGCCCCCTGGCCTTGAGCGCACCAAAAGTCCGTTCGAGTGCAGCTATTCCATCCGCGCGGGTGAAATCGCCGAATATCTGCACCTCGATCGGACCCTGCGCCAGGATCGGTTCCCACACCTTGCGGAAGCCTTCGGGCGTAACGGTGTCGATCTCAGCCGGGGTAGGCGAACGGAAGCGCGGATCGCGCCCGCGCTGCAGGAAGTCGAGATCGCGCTCAAACACCCCCTGCGGCGAAGCGCTGTAGCTTTCGTATGCCAGCCGCGCGGCCGCCTTGGCGCGCTGCACCGGCAGCGGATCCCAGCGCGGCGTACCGAACTTGGCAGCCAGCAAATAGAGTTGGTCAGCCATGTCGGCCGGACGGGTGTCAGCCGAGAATTCAAAGGCACCGTCGTCGATCTTGAAATCGAAACCCAGCTTGCGCCCGGTGGCGATCCGGTCGATGTCATTCTCATTCAGCGGCCCGATCCCCGATGCGATCAGCGCCATTTCACCGACCGTCACATACGGCGCATCTTCCGGGCGGAACGCGCGCCAACCAGCGCCGAAGCGTACCTTCACGGTCACGCGTCCGGGCTCATCACGGGTCGGCCAGATCAACGCCTTCACACCGTTGGCGAATTCTACTTTTTCGATCCGCAGCAAACCGATCGACGCAGCCACGGTTGGTTTGCCCGGTTCACCAAGCGCCGGAAGGTCCTTGAACGACAGCGCAGTCGCCGCCACCCGCGAGGCTGTGTCCGGCACCACTGGGGCGAGCAGCGCCGTGCGGACCGCTCCGGCATCGGCCTCCCCCGCCTTGGGTGTGAGATAGAGCGCGCGGGTCACAGTTCCCTTGAACAGTGCGCGGCTGTGCTCGAGCACAGCGGCAGGCGTGAACAGCGGCTTCGACCGCTGGAAGATCGACAGCACGGCCTCCGGCGCTGCGACAGTCTCACGAATGTCGAGCGCGCGGACCAGATCGTCGGCCAGCTTGGAGCCGGGCTGCAAACGGCGCTGCTCAACAGAGCTCTCAAACGCCACGTTCATTTCGGCGACCTCGCGGTCAATCTCGGCCTGGGTGGGTGGGCTCTCGAGCGCATCGGCGATCACCGCGCGGACGTCTTTCAGCGCCCCCTGCCAGTCTTCACCCAGCGGCATCACGTTGACGAAAGTGGCGTCGGTCGACCGGCTGACATCTTCCTGCGATACTTCCGCCGCAAGATAGCTGCCACCGCTGCGGGCCTTGCCTTCGAGCCGCCGGTTGATGATCGACTGGGCCAAACTGTCGAGCATCAGGCCCTGGTTGTAGGAAATGGTGTCTAACACCGGCCGCCAGGGGCGCAGCACCGCGTAGGTCAGCGTACGCGGCAAATCGGGCTCGACCATCACGCGGGTTTCGCCAACCGGATTGGCACCGCTGGACCCAGCAGGAGCAACCGGATCGCCAAAGTTGGGTTCCGGCACGGCCTTGCCGCTACCCTTCCAGCCCCCGAAGTAGCGCGTGATCAGCGCCTCAAGTTGGGCTGGATCGACATCGCCCGCAGCGATAACCACGGCCCGCTCGGGCCGGTACCAGCGCTGATGGAACGCCCGGATCGATGCCTGGGTCGTCGCGGTTAGGGTTTCGACCGTGCCGATCGGCGCCCGCTCCGCCAAGAGCATCCCAGCAAAGAAAGTCTGCTGGTGGGCTTCGGAAACGCGCTCGCCCACCCCGCCGCGCTCGCGCTTTTCAGCCAGCACAATCGGCACATCGGCGCGCACATTGGCCTCGCTCAAGGTCGGCGCGATCATCATGCCGGAAAGCAGCTTGAACGAGGTATCGAGTGATACGGGAGTCGCATTGGGCAGGTCGAGCTTATAGGTCGTGCCGACCGGCCCGGTCTCGGCATTGGTATCGCTGCCAAAGGTGGCGCCAAGCCGCTGCCAGGTCGGGATCGCCTCTCCGTCGCCGAGGTACTTTGACTGGCGGAACACCAGATGTTCCAGCAAGTGGGCATAGCCGCGTTCGCTCGGGCGCTCATAAAGCGAACCGACATCCATCCGGATCCGGATCGAAACCTGCCCCGGCGGCACCCCGTTGCGCCGCACGGCATAGCGCACGCCGTTGGGCAGTTCGCCGAAGATCCACTCGCGATCAGGCGGAACGTCGCTGCCTTTGTAGAGCCACGGCGCAGGCCGCGATCCGGCATCCGTTTGCGGCGCGTCAGCGTTATTCTTGCCGGGCTGCGCTGTGTTGCGCTGCGCCAGCAGTGGCGGCGCGCTCAGCAGAGAGACGGCGGCGAGGACAGCGAGCGGCGCGGCGGCGCGAAACAATCGGGGCATGGCGTTGCTATAGGGTGCGGTTTGCTGAAGCGCCAGTGAACAGCCACAGCCATTTGACTTGATCCGCGCGCTTAACCACCTACATCCAAGTCATCATGTTCATCGAAACCGAAACCACGCCCAATCCGGCCACGCTCAAGTTCCTGCCGGGCGAGCTTGTGATGCAGTCCGGCACGCGCGAATTCACCGACGAAGAAGCGGCGGAAGCATCGCCCCTAGCAGCCGCGTTGTTTGGTTTGGGCGATGTGACCGGGGTGTTCTTCGGCCGCGATTTCGTCTCGGTGACCGCTGGACCTGGCACCGATTGGTCCTCGCTCAAGCCGCAAGTTGTAGCGATCCTGCTCGATCATTTCGTCAGCCAGGCGCCGTTGTTTGCAGCAAGCGGCAACGGAATTTCGGTGCCCCCAGAGGATGAGGCGTTCGCCGATGATCCAGCCGATGCCGATATCGTCGAGCAGATCAAGGACTTGCTCGAAACCCGGATCCGCCCTGCCGTCGCGAATGATGGCGGCGACATTGCCTATCGCGGTTTCCGCGAAGGCGTGGTTTACCTTGCGATGCAAGGAGCCTGTTCGGGCTGCCCGAGCTCAACCGCCACGCTCAAACAGGGGATCGAGGGCTTGCTGAAGCACTACGTTCCCGAAGTCATCGAAGTCCGCGCAGCCTGACCCGCGCCAGTTCTCAGGAGACACAATTTGCCCCAGCCGCTTAGCGATGCCGCGCTCGATCAGCTGTTCCGAACCGCGCGGACCTACAATGGTTATCTCGACAAGCCGGTCACGCACGAGCAGCTCCACGCTATCTGGAACCTGATGAAGATGGGGCCGACCAGCGCCAACCAATTGCCGGCGCGGCTAGTCTGGGTAACCAGTGAGGAAGGCAAGGCCAAGCTTGCGGCTTGCTCAATGCCAGCCAATGGCGAGAAGATTCTGAAGGCCCCGGTCAGCGTAATCGTTGCCATGGACCTGGAATTCCATGAGCAGCTGCCTTGGCTGTTCCCCCACACCGACGCTCGCGCCTGGTTTGTCGGCAATGAAGAACTTCGCAAGAAGAGCGCATTCCTGAATTCGACCCTTCAAGGTGCCTACTTCATCATGGCGGCCCGCGCGTTAGGGCTCGATACCGGGCCGATGACCGGTTTTTCCAACGAAGCGGTTGACGCAGCGTTCTTCGCCGACCAACCCAATTTCAAGTCGGTGATGATTTCGACGCTCGGTTACGGCGATCCCGCGACGATCTTTGAGCGCAGCCCGCGCCCGGATTTCGATGTTTTCAACACCGTCGTCTGATCGATCCGCAATCCGACAAAGCTGCGTCGGAGGATTTTGCCATGCGCGTACTTGCCATCGAAACCAGCGGTGAAGCTTGCTCGGTCGCTCTGATCGACAAGAGTGCGCAACCAATCCCGGTTGCTTTGGGCCACGATCACCGGTTGTTGAGCCGTGGTCATGCCGAGGCGTTGGTACCCATGCTAGCTGCGCTCCCGGACAAGGGTCGGGCGAATTGCATCCACGTCTCGCTCGGCCCTGGCAGCTTTACCGGGGTGCGTATCGGGATTGCTACCGCCCGCGCACTTGGGCTTGCTTGGCAATCTGACGTGTTGGGGTACTCCACGATGTCGCTGCTTGCCCAGATGAACACCAACCGGGGTTCGTTGCTTCCTGGGTCGATGGAGAATCCCGATCCGCCCGATATTCTGGTCTGCGTACAGGCAGGTCATGGCGAGTGGTTTGTCCAGCCCTTTTCAGCCGCCCGGCATCCGCTGGCCAATGTTCGTTCCGTTCGACCGGAGGTTGCAATTGCCGAATTCGATCAGGCAATCATCGTAGGATCAACGGCCAATGACTTTGTAGCGTTACGCGGGTGGGGAGCGGCTGAACCCATCGTGCCTCATGCTCTCTCCGCTGCCTTTCTTCCGCAGTGCGACCTGACCACAGACTTGTCTCCGATCTATGGTCGTGCCCCCGATGCCCGGCCACCAGAAGTGGTGGTCTGACCGGGATGAAGGACGATGTCGACCGGATCATGGCCGTCATGACAGCCGCGTTTGATCCAGCCTACGGCGAAGCATGGACCAGACGACAAGTCGAAGATGCCCTGCTGACAGGTCTGTGCCATTATCAGGTGGCTGGTATGTCTGACGAACCACAAGGATTTTGGCTGTCCCGGCACGTCAGCGGCGAGGAAGAATTGTTGCTGATTGCAGTAGTGCCGCATCGCCGTGGCCAAGGAATCGGCAATAAACTTCTGGGAGACTTTGTAAGATCAGCAATAACACGTAATTCGCGCCGTGTTCTTCTCGAAATGCGTTCCGATAATCCGGCCCAATCTCTTTACAAGCGGCACAATTTCAAACCTATCGGGATTCGCACCAAGTATTATCGGAGCGCTCTGGGTGAAGCACGTGATGCCATAACTTTTTCCCTAGATATCGATAGTTAGAAGAAACATCTTCTTACCAATCAAAGTTTTTCACAGTTATCGTTACTGACAACTGTGAAAATAGCTTGTCGAGCATAACTTCGCGGATTACGGGCGTCTGGCTGCGAGGTGCGATTACCCCGCTGCAGACCCGTGCCATCAAGGTATTGATCGGTGCGTCCTTGAAGAGGGAAACAAAAATGGAAGCCAGTCAGGTCGATATGGGCGAAACGCTCATCACGCTGACTTCGGACATTGTTGCGGCGCATGTCAGCAACAACAGCGTCGGAGTCGAAGAAGTCTCATCACTCATCGCAAACGTCTATGGCGCGCTATCGGGTCTCGGTCAGGCGACCGTTGTGCCTGAAGCTGCACCAGAACCGGCGGTGTCAATTCGTGCCTCGATCAAGCCAGATTACATCGTCTGTCTTGAAGACGGCAAGAAGCTGAAAATGCTGAAGCGCCACCTGATGACGCATTACAGCATGACCCCGGATCAGTATCGCGCTCGCTGGAACCTGCCGGCCGACTATCCGATGGTTGCGCCGAACTATGCCGAAAAGCGCCGTGAACTGGCCAAGAAGATTGGCCTTGGCCGCAAGCCTGGCCAAAAGCGCGGGCGCAAGCCGAAGGCCTGATCAAGGTAATGGCGGCAAAATGCGACCCTGCCGCCACCTCCCACAGCCGAGGTTGAAGAATCGCCTCACCGGGTCCATACCCGGTGAGGCGTTTCTTATTGCAGGACCCTTGTGCACCAACAGATTGATATCGAGGCGCTCTGCGCTGAACGCGGGCTCCGCATCACCGAACAACGCCGCGTCATCGCGCGTGTGCTGTCGGAAAGCACCGACCACCCAGATGTGGAGAAGCTCTACGAACGTTCAGTCGCGGTCGATCCGCGCATTTCGATCGCCACGGTCTATCGGACCGTGCGCCTGTTCGAAGAGGCCGGTATTCTCGACAAACACGACTTCGGTGATGGTCGTGCCCGCTACGAAGCTGCACCCGAAGCGCACCACGACCACCTGATCGATGTTGAAACTGGCAAAGTGATCGAATTCGTCGATCCGGAACTTGAGGCGCTTCAAAAGCTCATCGCCGAGAAGCTGGGCTTCCGTCTGGTCGATCACCGGATGGAGCTTTACGGCGTCCGCCTCGACCGCGACGGTTAGCGCTATGGGTCTGGCCCTTCCCGCCCCGCGCCGCGTTTCGCTGCTGGGCTGGCTGCGCGTGACCTTGCGCCTGCTGGGAATGGTCCTGCTGCTGGTCGCCTGCCTTCCGCTCTACTACCTTTGCCACTGGACCATGCCGCGCAATCCGGTGCCGCCGTTTTTCCTGGCTGGCGTGGGCAAGTTGGCGGGACTGCGGATGACGGTGCAGGGCCAAAAGGTTCACCGCGGGGCACTGCTGATCGGCAACCACGTCAGCTGGCTCGATATCCCCGCTTTGGCGGCAACGACAGGCTCGGCCTTTGTCGGCCATGATGGACTGGCTTCGATGCCCGTGCTCAAATGGCTTTGCGCGATGAACAATACTGTTTTCATTGCCCGGCATGAACGCGCGTCTGTTCACAGCCAGGTCGAGCAAGTCCGTGAGGCGCTGAGCGAGAGCGGGGCACTGACAATCTTTCCCGAAGGCACCACCAGCGATGGCACCGGGCTGCTGCCGTTCAAGTCTTCGCTGCTGTCAGCATTTGAACCGATGCCAGCCGGAATCACGGTGCAGCCGGTGCTGCTCGACTATGGCCCTGAATCGGCGGACATCGCCTGGATTGGCGAGGAGCATGGGCTCGACAATTTCCTCCGCATGCTCGCAAGACGTCGCCCAATCGAGCTGAGAATAGTTTTCCTGCCGGTGTTAGCAGGCTCAGATCTGGCGAGCCGCAAGACCATTGTCAGCGCCGCACGCACGGCGATGCTGCAGGCGCTTGCCGGATAGCGCTTCAATTTTCAGCTATACTCGACTATCGGCGCGGCGATGAAAGTGTCCTCGCCTCCCCAGACCTACCGGGTCAAAAGCTTCGGCTGCCAGATGAACGTCTATGACGGCGAACGCATGGCCGAGTTGCTTGGCGAGCAGGGAATCCGCCCCGCGCCTGAGGGCGAAGAAGCCGATCTGGTGGTGCTCAACACTTGCCATATTCGGGAAAAAGCGGCGGAGAAGGTTTACTCGGACATCGGTCGGTTGCGCCGCAAGGATGGCTCAAGCCCGCTGATCGCGGTGGCCGGGTGCGTCGCCCAGGCTGAGGGTGAGGAGATCATGGCCCGCGCGCCGTCGGTCGGGATCGTGGTCGGCCCGCAAGCCTACCACCGCCTCCCGGCGATGCTGGCCGATGCGATTGGCGGCAAACGCGCGGTTGATACCGACATGCCGGCCGAGACCAAGTTCGATGCCTTGCCGGCCCGTCGCAAGGTTGGTCCCAGCGCCTTCCTGACCGTGCAGGAGGGCTGCGACAAGTTCTGCACCTATTGCGTAGTGCCCTATACGCGCGGCGCGGAAATATCACGTTCTTTCAATGATCTGGTTGCCGAAGCACATAGGCTGGTGGAAGCTGGTGCAAGGGAAATCACGCTGCTCGGCCAGAACGTCAATGCCTGGCGCGATGCCGATGGCCGGGGTCTTGAGAAACTGGTTGAGGTGTTGGCTACAATTCCTGAATTGGAGCGCATTCGCTACACCACAAGCCATCCCAATGACATGACCGAGGGTCTGATCGCCGCACACCGTGACCTGCCCAAACTGATGCCGTTTCTGCATTTGCCGGTGCAAGCAGGGAACGACCGCGTGCTCAAGGCGATGAACCGCAGCCACACTGCTGACAGCTACCTGCGCATCCTCGACAAGGTCCGCGCCGCCCGTCCCGACATCGCGCTGTCGGGCGACTTCATCGTCGGCTTTCCGGGTGAAACCGATGCCGAATTCAAAGATACGCTGCGTCTGGTCGAGCAGGTCGGTTACGCGCAGTGCTTCAGCTTCAAATACTCGCCCCGCCCCGGCACTCCGGCCGCGACCATGGAGGGGCAGGTCGCGACCGAAGTGATGGATGAACGACTCCAGCGCTTGCAGGCAGAACTTCAGCGCAGCAGCCTGGCCTTCAACCAGGCCTCGGTCGGCAAGCGCTGCCAGGTGCTGGTCGAACGCAAAGGGAGGCACCCGGGCCAATGGCTCGGCAAATCGCCATGGCTGCAATCGGTCCACTTCACCGGCGAGGCCGCGATCGGCGATCTGGTTGAAGTTGAGCTGGTCGAGGCCGGGCCGAACTCGCTTGGCGGCGCGCTGTTGCAAACTGCACACGCCTGAACCGTTTTCCACTGCCTGTCATGGTGCTGTCGCTTGCGCACGGCAGGGCGGAGCCTATCCTCAGGATTGAGCCGAGTCTCCGGCCGCACACGAAAGGAGCGCATGTCCCGCAAGCCAGCCCGCGCCCATGAACCGGCGTACATCCGCGCAGCCGCCCCGTCGCCAACCAATGGCAAAGCCCGGGCGGAGGTCGAATTCGAAGAGGCGACGATCCTCGGCGCGCTGTTCGGTCAGTTCGACGCGAACCTCGTGCAGATCGAGAACCGGTTGGGGGTCTATATCGCCGCACGCGGCAACCGGGTGCAGATCGAAGGGCCGGAAGATAGCGTTGCCCGGGCGCGGGACGTTCTGAAAGCGCTGCACCAACGCTTGATGCAGGGGCAGGAGATTGATGCCGGAGCGGTTGAATCGGTGATCGCGATGTCAGCCGAACCGACGCTTGAAGGGATCATCACCGGCGGCGGCGAAGGTCCGCCGATCATGATCCGCACCCGCAAGAAGACCATCGTTCCGCGATCGGCCACGCAGATCGAATACATGACCGCGCTGGCGAAGAACGACATTATCTTCGCGCTAGGGCCAGCGGGGACCGGCAAGACCTATGTCGCGGTAGCGCAGGCGGTCAGCCAGTTGATCACCGGCTCGGTCCAGCGGCTGATCTTGTCCCGCCCGGCAGTAGAAGCGGGTGAGCGGCTCGGGTTTCTGCCCGGCGACATGAAGGAAAAGGTCGATCCCTACCTGCGACCGCTATACGATGCGCTCAACGATTGCATGCCGCCGGAACAGGTCGAGCGCCGGATCGCCGCCGGCGAGATTGAGATCGCTCCGATCGCCTTTATGCGCGGGCGGACTTTGGCCGACGCCTTTGTGATCCTTGATGAAGCGCAGAATACGACGCCCGCGCAGATGAAGATGTTCCTCACCCGCTTTGGCCAGAACAGCCGGATGGTGATCTGCGGCGATCCCAAGCAGGTTGATATCCCCGGCGGCCCGCAAATGAGCGGTCTAAACGATGCCGTTCAGCGCCTGGAAGGGATCGAGGGCATAGCCGTAACCCGCTTCAGCAGCGCCGACGTGGTGCGCCACCCGATCGTCGGGCGGATTGTTGAGGCCTATGAGGGCGAGGACGACTGACGCAGTGGCCCTCTTTACGTTCGTGCTCGAATACGGTGGTGGATGTTACGTCTCGCAGCGAATTGCGGATAATGTCGATCACGCGTTTGCGCTGTGGGCAAGGACCGTCGTGCTCGACGATATTGCTGCGGGCGCGTCACTCAACGTTGCTCAAGCATTTGAAGAATGGGAAAACACCAGACCGGTACCTCTGGATGGGCTAGCGCACGTATGGTGCACCACTGGTACCAACCAGTTTGGGTTAGCGCTGCTGAATATCGTTCAAACACAAGAATGAATCCGTTCGTGTCGAGCGAAGTCGAGACACCAAGTACAAGTGTCTCGACTTCGCTCGACACGAACGGCAATGGGTTGCTGTGGAACTAGCAATTTCCCTTGAAGCAAAGTGGCCACCGGCCACCGACTGGAGCGACCTTGCCTTCCGCTGCACTGCGGCGGCTACGATGGTCGCGCCTGAACTCACCAACAAGCGGCTTAGCGCCGATCTACTGCTTACGGACGATTCGGAGGTCCAAACGCTCAACTGCCAATGGCGCGCCAAGAACAAGCCGACCAACGTTCTTTCCTTTCCCATGCTCGAACGCACCGACTTACTGGCGCTGGCTGCAGACGGGCCAGAGGAAATGCTCGGCGATCTTGCCTTAGCGCTGGAGACTTGCCAGCGCGAAGCGGCGGAGAAGGGCATCCCGCTGGAACACCACACCGCGCACCTGATCGTCCACGGCCTGCTCCATCTGGCCGGCTACGATCACGAGACTTCGCCCGAAGACGCCGCCGCGATGGAAGCGCTCGAAATCAAGGCGCTTGCCATATTGGGCATTCCCGACCCATATGGTGATAGCGAACTCGCTTAGGGGACTTGAGACCATCATGCCTGAGGGCACATCCGGCGACGGAGACAGTAGGCGCTCTGTGTGGCGCATAATCCGCAGATTCTTCGATTCCGACGCTGACCAGTCACTGCGCGCGCAACTCGAAGAGGCGATCGACGAGCACGAGGATGAGGGCGGCGCCGACGAGGCGGGCGACCTCACCCCGCTCGAACGGCAGATGCTGCGCAATCTGCTCCATTTCAGCGAACACGATGCCGACGACGTCGCAATCCCGCGCGGCGAGATTGTTGCTGTGCCAGAGACTGCCAGCTGGGACGAGGTGGTGGCGGCCTTCGCCGAACATGGGCATTCGCGCATGCCAGTTTATCGCGACACGCTCGACGAGATCGTCGGGATGGTATTGATCAAGGACGTGTTCACCCATTTGGCCAGCGGCAAGCCGCCCAAGGACTGGACCAGCCTGCTGCGTCAGCCGCTGTTCGTCCCGCAGGCGCGCGGCGCGCTCGACGTCCTGGCCGATATGCGTGCCAGCCGCGTCCATCTGGCGGTGGTGATCGACGAGTACTCGGGCACAGACGGGGTGATCACGATCGAGGATCTGGTCGAAGAAATCATCGGCGAGATCGAGGACGAGCACGACGACGCCCCGACCGAACAGCTTGTGTTGCTCGAAACCGGTGCATGGGAAGCCGATGCAAGGGTTGAGCTTGAGGAAGTAGGGGAACGGGTCGATCCGCGGCTGGGCGAGGTCGAAGAAGACGTCGATACGCTGGGCGGCTTGACCTTCCTGCTGGCCGAAGCCGTCCCCCCCGTTGGGGCGATGCTGGAACATGACAGCGGCTGGCGCATCGAAGTGATTGCCGGAAACGAAAAACACGTTACCCGTCTGCGGCTGCATCCGCCGATTCAATCCGAACCTGACGAGTAAAGCTTGGCCATTCGCCGCCTTCCTCCGCTCCGCGCGATCGAAGCCTTTGTCCGGATCGTGCGGCTCGGCTCGGCGCGGGCTGCAGCGGATGAATTGGGCCTCTCCCCCAGCGCGCTATCGCGGCGCGTCTCCGCGCTGGAAGAGTTCATCGGCAAGCGGCTATTCACTCGCCAGCATCAGGCGATGAAGCTGACCGATGATGGGCAGGCATTTTACACTGCCGTGGGGCCGAAGTTCGATGAACTGGCCGCAGCAGTTGAGGGCCAGGTTGAGGACAGCCGGGTGTTGCGACTCCACCTTGGGATGCTGCCACTCTTCGGCAGTCAGCGGCTGTTTCCGCGCCTGCCTGAGCTGCGCAAGCAATATCCCCGGTTACATATCGATTTCGATACCAGCCCGCACCTTGATCACCGCGTCGGCGATACGCTGGACGCGGCGATTGTCCTCTCCGCCCAGCCGGACCCTGGCTTTCACGCCGTCCAGCTCGATCGCAACCGGGTCTATGCAATCACCAGCAAGGCGATCGCGGCGGAGATCGGCGATCAGCCAGATCGCGAGAAGCTCTCGCAGCAAACCTTCCTTATCCACACCGAGCTGCCCGACAGCTTCACTGCCTGGAAGGCCGCGATCGGCCTGCCCGATCTGGAGCCAGCCGCGATCGATCATTACGATTCGGGGCAGCTGATCCTCGAGGCCGCCGCCAATGGCCTTGGCATTGCGATCATGCATTCGGACCACTTCGTCCGCGCGCAAGATAATCGCCTGGCCAACCTGTTCGAAGTCGAAGTGGAAAGCCCCTATTCCTACTGGTTCATCTGCAAGCCCCACGCGCTGGATATCCGCGCGGTGCGGATCTTTCACGATTGGCTGGTCGGCGCGAAGTTGTAGCGCGGCCAGCTAGCATGCGGCATCCTTGGCTTATGAACCGCCGATTCGTCCTGCTCGCCCTCCCCGCCGTGTTTGCGCTGACCGCCGCTACACCCCCACGCGCACGGCCCGCGCCGGCATCGCTGCCCGATCTGGTGCTGGTGACGATGACCACTGAAATGGGCGTGATCGAACTGGAACTGGATCACAAGCGCGCGCCGATCACGGTGACGAACTTCGTGCGCTATGTCGATCAACGCCGGTTCGACGGGATCGTGTTCTACCGGGCGATGCGGCTTGCCTGGGGTGAGCAGCCCAATGGCCTGATCCAGACGGGCACGCGCGGTGATCCCAAGCGCGTGCTGCGCGGGATCGCGCATGAGCCGACCAGCCAGACCGGGATTCTGCACAAGGCCGGAACGCTATCGATGGCGCGGTTCGCTCCCGGCACGGCGACCGGGGATTTTTCGATCATGCTCTCGGACCAGCCCGGCCTAGATGCCGACCCCTCTTCAACCGATCCGGATCGCCGCGCCGGTTATGCCGCGTTCGGACGGGTGACCAAGGGCATGGACGTGGTCCGCCAGATCTTCGACGCGCCGATCAACCCTGCGCTGGGCGAAGGCGTGATGAAGGGACAGATGCTGGCCAAACCGGTGCGGGTGCTCACCGTGCGGGGAACGCCCGCGCCGGTTGTGGCAGCGCCGCGCTAATCAGCTTACCGTCGCCTTGGTAATCACCCCCGGATTGGCGGGCGGCTCACCCTTGGGCAGCGCGTCGATATATTCCATCCCGCTCTCCACTTCACCCCAGACGGTGTACTGCCGGTCAAGAAACCCGGCATCGTCGAAGCAGATGAAGAACTGGCTGTTGGCCGAATGCGGATAGTTGGTCCGCGCCATCGAGCAGGTGCCGCGGCGGTGGGGCTGATCGTTGAATTCGGCTTGCAGGTCCGGCTTGGAGGAGCCACCCATACCGGTGCCGTCGGGGCAACCGCCCTGCGCCATGAAGCCTGGGATCACGCGGTGGAACTTAACCCCATCGTAAAAGCCCTCGCTAGCCAGCTCGGTGATCCGCTCGACATGGCCGGGGGCGAGATCGGGACGCAGCTTGATCTTCACGTCCCCGCCCGAGCTGAGCGACAAGGTTAGGTATTCGGCCATGGCAATTGCACTCCGGTTGGATTTGGTGAAGTCTCTAGAGGCCCGCTGCGTTGCTGCCTAGCCCCCGCTGGCGGATCGGTGCTGCCAGGTGCGTTGCATTTCGCCAAGCGCATTCTAAGGCAGGCGCATGACCGCCGAGCAGCTCGACTCCCTGCCAATCGATGAGACCGCCCTCGCGGCCGCCGATTCGCGCGTGTCTGACAGCCTCGATGCGGAGAACACGCTGAAGAAGGACTTTGTCCGCAAGGTCCGCGAAGCGCTGGAGGCGGGCGAGGAAGCCACCGTCTATGCGCTGGTCGAGCCGCTCCACCCGGCTGACGTGGCTGATCTGTTCGAGCTGCTCGATGCCGATGAGCGACCTGCTCTGGCTGCGGCGATCAGCGACCAGATGGGCAGCGAGGTCTTTGCCGAGCTCAACGATCACGTCCGCGAGCTGCTGGTCGAATCGCTGCCTGCCGAAGCGATCGCCGATATCGCCGAACAGCTCGATACCGACGATGCGGTGGCGATGCTGGAGGACCTTGACGAGGACGACCAGCAGGCCGTGCTCGCCGAGATGGAGCCTGAGGACCGCGCGGCGATTGAGACTGCGCTGTCCTATCCGGAGGAATCGGCCGGACGGCTGATGAGCCGCGATTTTGTCGCCGTGCCCGAGCATATGACGGTTGGCGATTTGATCGATTTCCTGCGCGATGGCGGCGATCTGGCCAACGAGTTCTGGGAAGTGTTCATCGTCGATCACCGCTTCCACCCGGTCGGCACCTGCGCGCTCAGCTGGATCTTGCGCACGCCGCGTTCGATCGCGCTGACCGACGTGATGCAGCGCGATCAGACGTTGATCCCGGTGCTAATGGACCAGGAAGAGGTCGCGCTGCGTTTCCAGAAATATGCGCTGATCTCTGCCGCCGTGGTCGACGAAGCCGGGCGATTGGTCGGCCAGATCACCGTCGACGACGTGGTCCACATCATTCAGGAAGAAGCCGGCGAAGACGTGCTGCTGCTTTCGGGCGCGGGCGACGGCGACGTGAACGAGCCTATCCGCGAAAGCTACGTCAGCCGGGTGCGCTGGCTGATCGCCAACCTGATCACTGCACTGCTGGGGGCGACGATCATCTCGAGCTTCGGCGGCGCGATCGAAAAGCTGATCGCACTCGCCGCGCTTAGCCCGATGGTGGCCTCGATCGGCGGCAATGCCGGCACCCAGACCATGGCCGTGGCGGTCCGCGCGATTGCTACCAATCAATTGACCCGCGCCAATACCGGCCGGGTGCTATGGCGCGAAATGCGCGTCGCTATGCTCAACGGCGTGACTGTGGCAGCGCTGATCGGGACGGCGACTGCGCTGGTCTTCGCCAACCCGCTGCTCGGCGCGGTGATCGGCACGGCAGTGGTGGTCAATATTGTTACCGCCGGGCTCGCGGGAGTGATCGTACCCGTCGCGCTTGACCGGTTCGGGCAGGACCCGGCGGTGGCCAGTTCGGTGTTCGTGACGATGATCACCGATTCGATGGGCTTCTTCGCCTTTCTCGGCCTCGCGGTGGCGAGCGGCCTGGTGACCTGATGCCGCTCCACCTCACCAAGGTCGCCTTCGGGGCCAAATCGCGCGAGGACATGGCCGCGTGGTTCAAGACCCGCGGACCTGAAGCGCGGCTGACCACGCGCTATCTGCCGAAGCGGCACGAAGAGCTGGTCGGCGGATCGCTGTTCTGGATCCTCAAGGGCCAGTTGGTGTTCCGCTCACCGATCCTGGGATTCGAGGCGGCCGAGGGCGGCAAGACCCACATCGTGATCTCGACCGCGCTGGTCCCGCTCTACCCCGCGCCCTGCCGCGCACACCAGGGCTGGCGCTATCTGGAAGATGCCAACGCCCCGCGCGATCTGGAAGACGGCGAGGATGCGAGCGAGGCGATGCCGGGCAAATTGGCGAGCGACTTGGCGAGGTTAGGCTTGGTATAAACTAGATTATCTAGTCAGAGTCATCATCGCGCATAAACCTGTCGATTTCCTCGAGAGGCATCCGTGAAAGGTGCTGTTCGAGCGAGCGGTCATGCCTGCGGTCATTGGACTCTTTGCCCTTCTGAGCTTTGCGCCCAACTTTCCTCACGTAGTCGGCAATCTCGGCGGACAGGCGTTCATCACGTGAAAATTTCGCTCGTCGACGGACTATGCCCTGATCATCCACGCGCCACCACCCGCCGCAGCGCATTCACATAGGTCTCCGGTTCCTGCGCGCCGGGGATCAGGTATTTGCCGTTGACGATCATCGCTGGAACGCCGGTGATGTTGCTATCATAGGCTGCGCGCTCTTCCTCGCGCACGATCGCGGCAAGGGTCTGGTCGGCCAGCGCGGCTTCGGCGGCGGCGCGATCCAGCCCGATTTCACCGGCGATATCGAGCAGCACCGTCGCTTCACCGACGTTTCGGCGCTGCTGGAAATGGGCGTCGAACAGCGCGAGCTTGAGCCGGTTCTGCACTTCCGCGCCATGCTCAACCAGAACCCATTTCAGCAGCCGGTGCGCCAAAAAGGTGTTCCACAGCATCGACGGCGGTTCAGGCGTTTCACCAGAATAGGCAAAGCTGTAGCCCGCGCGATCTCCCGCCGCGCGCATTTGTTCGCGGCCAGCGGCGGCCTGCTCCAGCGTGCGGCCATATTTTCGCGCAATATGCGCAACGCTTTCCTCGCCTTCGGGCGGCATGTCGGGGTTGAGTTCGAAGGGGAGCCAGCGGACTTCGGCCTCAATTTCACCCGCGAGTTGCGTCAGGCCTGACTGGAGGTTCTTGTAGCCGATGATGCACCAAGGGCACATCACATCGGACCAGATATCGATGGTGACACGCCTCATAACTCCCCTCCCGCTTGCGGGAGGGGTTGGGGAAGGGCCTGTTGAATGAGGGTTGGGAACAAGCCCTCCCCTAGCCCCTCCCGCAAGCGGGAGGGGAACTGGTTTGCCGCACTCATCTTTGCAGCCACCAGTGGAGCAGATGGTGCGCGACGGCGTGGGGCGGCGGGGCGATGAATTCGCCGTCTTCATGGCCGCCCATGGCATAGGCCACTTCGGCGCGGGTGAACCAGCGGGCTTCCTCCAGCTCGGTCGTGTCGACTGTCAATGAAGTACTTAAAGCGACCGAGTAACACCCGATCATCAGGCTGGAAGGGAACGGCCATGGCTGGCTGGCGACATATTCGACATCGCGCACCCGCACTCCCGCCTCTTCGAAAACCTCACGCGCCACCGCATCCTCGATGCTCTCCCCCGGTTCGACGAAGCCAGCGAGTGCGGAAAAGCGTTTGGGCGGAAAGCGCGGCTGGCGGCCCAGCAGCAGGTTGCCTTCATGTTCGACCAGCATGATGGTGACCGGATCGACCCGCGGAAAGTGTTCGGCCCCGCAAGCTTCGCAGCTGCGCTGCCAGCCGCCCTTGGCGAGCTTGGTGCCGCCGCCGCACTTGGCGCAGAACCGATGCCGGGCGTGCCAATCGACCAGACTGCGCGCACCGCCATAAGTGGCAAGCTCGCCCGCTTCCAGACTGGCCATCGCTGCCCAGAGCCGGGGGTTCGGCGGCTGGACCGAACCGATCAGGCTGGTCTGCACTTCGGCAAAGCAGCCGCGCCCGTCCGCCAGCCCCAGAAACACCAGCTCGCTCGCCGGATCGGCATCGGCGAGCGTGCCCCATTCGAGCGACCCTTCGGGCGAGATCAGCGGATCGAGCCCGTCGAGCCGGAGCAGCCGTGCCCGCCAGTCCATCAAGGCTGAAAGCGCCGCCGGGTCCGAGCGGACATGGTCCGCCCGGTCGAGCGGCGCGGCGGCGAAAGCGAGCGCCTGGCGCATCAAGGTGTCGGCATCGCCAACGCGTCTGCCAGCACTGCCAGCGGGAAGTCCTTGTGGATCGGCAGCGCGTCGGACGGCATGTATTGAACATAGACCCCGGCGCGCAGCCCGATCCGGGTGCTGACGAAGCCGGCGGTTCCGGCGGCCCCGGCCCAGCCGAAGGTCCCGGCGTCCTCACCCAGCCCGACCCGACCGCCTGCACCGTGACCTGCGCCGTCGATAAAGGTGCCTTTGGTATCGATCCCGTGCGGCAGCAGGTTGCTGATCCCCAGCTGGACCGCCGCCGCCCCCATCACGCGCTTGCCCCCGGCCATCCCGCCGTTGACGATCATCATCAGGAACTTGTCATAGTCCGCCGCCGAGCAGCACAGGCCCGAACCGCCAAAGGCAAATGCAGGCGGATCGAGGTAGACCGAATTCTTGGCCGGATCGACCGGCAGCGGGATGCCGCCGATCAGTCCGTAATTGCTGGTCAGGCGGCCAACTTCGGATTGTGGGACCTGGAAGTAGCTGCTGGTCATGCCCAGCGGCTCGAACATCCGCTCCTGCATAAAATCTGCAAAGCTCTTCGCGCCCGAAGCCCGCTGCATCACCAGGCCAAGTACGTCGAGCCCCATCGAATAGGACCACTTGGTGCCCGGTTCGGCCACCAGCGGCACGGTCGCGGCGACTTTCAGGAACTCATCGGGCGGCAAGGTCTTGGTCGGCGGGGAGACGCCGGGAATATTGCTGCGCGAAAGGATCGCCGGGGTCACGCCCAGCCGCAGCAGTTCATCGTTGACCTTGTTCTTGCCAACCCCGGCATAGCCCAGCCCGGCGGTATGCGTCAGGACGTGGCGGATCGTGATCTGGTTTTTGGCAGGGCGCGATTCGAGGCCGACCGCCGGATCGATCGCCACCTTCATATTGGCGAATTCCGGCACGAAATCAGCGACCGGCTGATCGAGCTTGAGCTTGCGATCGTCGATCAACATCATCGCCGCGATGCCGGTGACCGGCTTGGTCTGCGAATAGGCGCGGAACAGGCTGTTCGATCCGGCGGCATCGGGATCGTCGAACCCTTCCTTGCCGCGCGCGATGAAGCCCGGTTCCTGCGAGCCCCAGCCGAGCGCCGCGACCATGCCCGCGACCTTGCGTTCGGACACGTATTTCTGCAGCATCGCGGTGACTTTGGGCCACTGCACTTCCATGCCCGCCGCCTCGGCGGCGTAGGCCAGACTGCGCCCCCACGGCGTGACTGCCAGCGCAGCGCCAGCGCCGAACAATGCCGAAGCGCGCAGCAGGTTCCGGCGCGATAGCGCGAGCGTTTCAGTATCGTGCAAAGTCATTCTCCCTGATCCTGTGCCGCAGCCAGCCGCGCTGCCTTGGCAAACAGCGTCGGCAAACCGGCTTCGGCGAGTTGGTGAATCGGCCACCACTCACCCGGTTGCGATTCGAGACTAGCCCAGTCGCGCCCCGAATAAAGCAGCAAATGCAGATCGAGGTCGAAATGGGTGAAGCTGTGGCGCACTTGCCCGAGCGATTGCCATTCGCCCTTGATCGGAGGGGGCTCGGTCCCGTCCCCGCGCGCCGCCCAGCCGTTGTCTGGCAACGCACGCATTCCGCCCAGCATGCCCTGCGCATCGCGCCGCACCAGCCAGACCTTGCCTTCACGCGCAATCCAAAATGCCGAGCCGACCCGCTGCGGCTTGGCTTTCTTCGCGGGTTTAACCGGAAAGCGCTCTGCCCCGGCCAGCCTTCCCTGGCACTGCTCCGCCAGCGGGCAGAGCAGGCAGCGCGGGCTGCGCGGGGTGCAGATGGTTGCGCCGAGATCCATCACCGCCTGGGCAAAATCGCCCGGGCGCGATTTCGGCGTCAGTTCTTCAGCCTTGGTGCGAATCGCAGTCCGAGCCTGCGGCAAAGGCGTAGCGATTGCCCACAGCCGCGCCACCACCCGTTCGACATTGGCATCGACCACCGCTGCCGGCTCGCCAAAGGCGATCGCGGCGACTGCTGCCGCGGTATAGGCCCCCAGCCCCGGCAGTGCGCGCAGTTCGGCTTCGGTGTCAGGAAAGACCCCTCCCTGTGCCGCCACTGCCCGTGCGCAGGCCAACAGGTTGCGCGCGCGGGCATAGTATCCCAGCCCGGCCCAAGCCGCCATCACTTCAGCATCGTCTGCCGCCGCCAGCGCGCGTACGTTGGGCCAGCGCGCCAGGAACTTCGCAAAGTAAGGCCCCACCGCCGCAACCGTCGTTTGCTGCAGCATCACTTCGGACAACCACACCCGGTAAGGTTCCGGCGGTCGCGTTCCCGGCGGGCTCCGCCACGGCAGAACTCGCGCGTGGGCATCGTACCAGCCGAGCAGATTCTGCTGGATCGTCTCGGCACTGGCATCCATCGCCACGCTATGGCAAATGCCGCCGCGCAATGGAACGGGACGCAGCTCCAAAATCGACCGCAAAAGCACCGCGCCGCTTTGAACGGCCACGCGGCGGGCAGGCACGGGCGATTGCCGA